>NZ_CP180191.1:1030966-1341932 GCF_047549485.1 Piscinibacterium candidicorallinum
GCGCGTACTGCAGTTCGTCGGCCCACTGGCCGTCTTCGCGCGGGTAGCTGCCGCGGAAGTGCGCCTCGCGGCGCCAGCCCAGAGCTTCGAGCAGGTTCAGCGCAGGCACGTTGCGTTCGTCGATGATGGCAACCACGCGGCGCAGGTCGAGCGCGCCGAAGAGCTCGCCCAGCAGGGCCCGTACCGCCTCGCGGGCGTAGCCCAGGCCATGGTGCTCGCGGGCGAAGGTGAAGCCGATCTCGGCCGTGTCGCCTTCGGCATCCAGGTTCACGGCCACATCACCGATCAGCCCGGGGGCGTCCTTGCGCTCCACGGCAAACTGGTTCCACTGGCCGCGCAGCGGTTCGTGCAGCTCGAACATGTCGGCCACCAGCTGCGCCGCATTGGTGCGGCTGTAGGGCAGGCTCCAGCCCTGGTAGCGGGCGATGGCCGGGTCGTTGCGGTAGGCGTGCAGCGCGTCCACGTCGCCCAGCTTGAAGCTGCGCACGATCAGGCGTTCGGTCTCCAGCCGGAAGCTGCCATGCCGCTCATGCCGGTCGGCCCACTTGAGCCATTTGCGCTGCATGGCGCCGGCCACGTCGATCTGGTGGTGGCGGCCCAGCAAAAGCAGCTGACCGAGCACGTCGGCAAACTCGTTTTCGAAGGTGGTGCGCAGGTCTGTTGCGCTCTGGCCGCGGGTGCGCGCCTGGCCCTGCATCTTCAGAGCGGCCTGCGTGAGCTCACCCAGCTCCTCCTGCAGCTTGAGCAGATACCAGCTGTCGCTGCGGTCAAAGCCGAAGTGCTCCGCATAGCGGCGCGATATGGCATCCAGCCGCTCGGTGAGCGCATCGATCTGGGTCAGGTCGGGCAGGCCGGAAGCGGCTTTGATGGGAGCAGGGTGCATCAGAGCAGGCCGTGGTCCGTGAGCTTCTTGCGCAGGGTGTTGCGGTTGATGCCCAGCATCTGCGCAGCCAGGCTCTGGTTGCCGCCGGCGCGGTCCATGACCACTTCGAGCATGGGCTTCTCCGCGGCGCGGATCACCATGTCGTACACGTTGCTGACGTCTTCGCCGTCGAGATCACGAAAGAATTTGTCGAGGTTGCGGCGTACGCAGTCCTCGATGGAGGGGGGATGGCTCATGCGGCTTGAAGTTGTTGGTATCGGAGTTCATCGCCCGCAGCGATGAGCTCGTCGAAGTAGTCAGACACCGCCTGCCACTGGGCCTGCGTATCTTCAATGGGGGTGAGGCGCTGCCAGAAGGCGTCGCTGCCGATCAGGCCCTCGTTGTACCAGCCGATGTGCTTGCGCGCCGTGCGCACGCCCATGAACTCCCCGTAGAAGGCGTAGTGCGCCTCCAGGTGTTCGAGGAGGATGGGCTTGATGGCCGAAGGCTTCGGGTCAGGCTTCAGTTCGCCCGTGGCGAGAAAGTGCGCCACCTGGCCATAGATCCAGGGGCGGCCCTGGCCGGCGCGGCCGATCATCACAGCGTCGGCGCCCGTCAGTGCCAGCACCTGCTTCGCTTTCTGCGGAGAATCGATGTCACCGTTGGCCACGACCGGGATCGACACGGCAGCCTTCACAGCCGCAATGGTCTCGTACTCGGCCTGGCCGGTGTAGAGATCGGCCCGCGTGCGGCCGTGCAGGGTCAGCATGGCAATGCCGGCTTCCTGCGCCATGCGGGCAATCGTCAGTGCATTGCGATGACTGCGGTCCCAGCCCGTGCGGAACTTCAGCGTCACGGGCACATCCACGGCGCGCACCACGGCGTCCAGCAGGCGAGCTACCAGTGGCTCGTCGCGCAGCAGGGCGCTGCCGCAGGCCACGTTGCAGACCTTCTTGGCCGGGCAGCCCATGTTGATGTCGATGATCGCGGCGCCCTTGTCCACGTTGAACTTGGCGGCTTCGGCGAGCATCGCGGGGTCGCTGCCCGCGATCTGCACGGCAATCGGCGCAATCTCGCCCGCGTGGTTCAGACGGCGCGTGGTCTTGTCGGTCGCCCAGAGCTTGGGGTTGCTCGCCGCCATCTCGCTGACGGCATAGCCCGCGCCCAACTGCTTGCACAGCTGCCGGAACGGCCGATCCGTGACGCCGGCCATGGGCGCGACGAACACGTTGTTGGGCAGCAAATGGGGGCCGATGCGCATGGCGCAGACGAGACGTGGGCGGGGGGATTGGGGCCGGGCGGGAAGGCGCGAACTATACCACCCGGGTGCCTAAATATTGTGCAGTTCGCAATGCGTCTGGTACCGCACTACGCGCAATCACCGGCGCATCAACGCCTCAATCTCCGCCACCGTCACCGGCACGCCGCGCGTGAGGTTCTCGTGGCCGCTCTCGGTGACGACGATGTCATCCTCGATGCGCACGCCGATGTTCCAGAAGCCTTCGGGCACGTCCTTGGCGGGGCGGATGTAGAGGCCGGGCTCGACGGTGACGACCATGCCCGCTGCGAGCAGGCGGCGGGCGCGGCGCTTTGCCTCTGGGGCCTCCGGGTTGTAGGGCGCGTTCACGTCCATGTATTCGCCGGCGTCGTGCACATCCAGGCCCAGCCAGTGGCCGGCGCCGTGCATGTAGAAGCGGCGGTAGGCGAGCGACTCGATCGCACCATCCACCGTGCCTTCCAGCAGCTTGAGCTGGATGAGACCATCGGTCAGGGTACGGACGGAGGCATCGTGATAGTCCGAGAAGCGGCGGCCGCTGCGCACGGCGGCAATCGAAGCTTCCTGCGCTGCGAGTACGAGTTCGTAGATGGCGCGCTGTTCGCCCATGAACTTGCCGTTGGCCGGGAAGGTGCGCGTGATGTCGCTGGCGTAGCCGTGCAGCTCGCAGCCGGCATCGATCAGTACGACATCGCCGTTCTTGATTTCAGTGTTGCCGGCGCGGTAGTGCAGGATGCAGCTGTTCGCTCCCGTGCCGACGATGCTGGTGTAGGCCGGGCTTTCCGCGCCCTGGGTGCGGAACTCGTGCAGCAGCTCTGCTTCAAGGTGGTATTCGCGCAGGCCGGGCTTGCAGTGGCGCATGGCGCGCACGTGCGCAGCGGCGGAGATGCGGCCGGCCTCGCGCATGATGGCCAGCTCATGCACGTCCTTGATCAGGCGCATCTCGCCAAGCACGGGCGCCAGATCGCGCACGCTGCCGGGGGCAAGCTGGCCGTTGCGGCTGCGTTCGCGCAAGTGCTCGATGCCCTTGGCGATCCGGCCATCCAGCCCGGCGCCCATCAGTGTCCAGACCGTCGGCTGATTGGCGAGCAGTTCGCGCAGCGTGGCATCGAAGGTTTCGATGTCGTGCGCGGCGGTGAAGCCGAAGAGTTCGCGCGCGGCGGCGGGGCCGTGGCGGTAGCCGTCCCAGATCTCGCGCTCTTCGTTTTTCTCGCGGCAGAACAGGATGCTTTGCGGCTGTTCACCTGCGATGAGCACCAGCGCGGCGCCCGGTTCGGCAAAGCCCGTGAGGTAGTAGAAGTTGCTGTCGAAGCGGTAGGGGAATTCGCTGTCGGCGTTGCGGTGCAGCTCCGGCGCGGCCTCGATGACGGCGACGCCGCCACCGGCGTGCTGCATCTGCGCCAGGAGGGCGGCGCGGCGGCGTTGGTAGACGGCGATGTGCTGGGTGGGGTTGCTCAGGTCCATGGCGGCAGTTTAGGTGCCGCTGCGGTGCTCGGGTGGGCCGCCGATCGGACTCGGCGCTTTGCAGAAATCAAAAATCTGGTTGACCGAAAGCAGATGAATTCACTTCGAAACAAAGTGACTTTCCGCTTGACTGGCGGGATTCTTCGGCCGAATCCGGGTGTTTGATAACTAGGCCGAAAATGACGCAAACGAGTATCCATGCGCCTTTCGACGGCATGGTCGTTCGTCAATGGATCTGCCGAGGCCGGTTCAGGCGAGCGTCCAGGGCATTGAGCTGCTCGGGCGTACCGATGTTGTCCCAGGTGCCGTCGAAGACTTCGCCCGTCACGCGGCCGGCGCGGGCGAACTCGTACAGCCAGGGAAACAGCTTCTTCTTCTCGCCCTTGGGCGTATCGCGGAACAGGGCGGGGTTGAACACGGCGATGTTGCCGTAGGTGTGGCGCGGCGTGGCGTCCGGGGCGATCAGCTCGCCGTCCAAACCCATGTCGCCTTCCGGATGGAAGTCCGGGTTGGGCACGAGCACCAGGTGCGCGTCCGCCTTGCCGGCGGCAATGTCCTCGGCCACGGAGAACAGCGTGCGGTAGTTGTATTCGGTGTAGATGTCGCCGCTCACCACCACGAAGGGGCCGTCGTCCAGCCAGTCCAGCGCGTAGGCAATGCCGCCCGCCGTTTCCAGCGCCTGCGCTTCGCGGCTGTACTTGATGCTGCAGCCAAAGCCTTCGCCATTGCCCAGCGCGTGCTCGATGTGATCGCCCAGCCAGGCGTGGTTGATCACGATCTCCGTGATACCGCTGGCGACCAGCCGGTCAAGCTGCCAGCGGATCAGCGGCTTGCCAGCCACGGAGAGCATGGGTTTGGGCGCGAAGTCCGACAGCGGCTTCATTCGTTCCCCACGCCCTGCCGCCAGAATCATCGCCTTCATTGCATGCCTCTCAGAAGGTGTAGCCAGTCGGCCGGGCGTAGCCCTCGGCCTCGTCAAGAATCTTCAAGAGCGGCAGGAAGATGCGGTAGCGCTCCATCACGGCGCGCGCGTACTTGCTCACCAGCGGCAGGTCCTTCAGATAGCCATCCTTGCCGTCGCGGTGGTACAGGCGGGCAAAGATGCCCAGCACCTTGAGGTGGCGCTGCAGTCCCATGATCTCGAAGTCACGCCAGAAGTCGCCAAAGTCCTCGCGCACCGGCAGGCCGGCGGCGCGGGCGCGCTCCCAGTAGCGCACGGCCCAGTCCAGCTGCTGGTCTTCGGGCCATTCGATGTAGGCGTCGCGCAGCAGGCTCACGAGGTCGTAGCTCATCGGGCCTATGACTGCGTCCTGAAAGTCCAGCACGCCGGGGTTGTGCTCGGCGGTACGCATCAGATTGCGCGAGTGATAGTCGCGGTGCACATAAACCTGCGGCTCGGCCAGATTGACCTTGAGGATCGTGTCGAAAGCGCTCTCGATGGCCTTCATCTGCTCCGCGCTGGCCGGCTTGCCGAGGTGGCGGTCCAGATACCACTCCGGAAACAGCATCATCTCGCGCCTCAGGCGCTCGGCGTCGTAGGGCGGCAGGCTGTCGGCCACCGTGCCACGCTGCAGCTTCACGAGGGCATCGAGTGCATCGAGATACAAGCCGTTGGCTGGCGCCGCGTCAGCGCGCAATGCGTTCAGATAGGTCTGGCTGCCCAGGTCCGTGAGCAGCAGAAAGCCGCCAGCAAGATACTGCTCCAGCACACGCGGCACCTGAATGCCCGTGGCGCCGAAGAGCTGCGCCACGTGAATGAAGGGCTTGCAGTCCTCATGGCTGGGCGGCGCGTCCATGACGATGTAGCTGGCCGCCGAACCCTGCACGCGGAAATAGCGGCGAAACGATGCGTCGGCCGAGGCCGGGGCCAGCGTGTCGCCTTGCAGGCCATACGCCGCGGCTTGGGTCTCAACGAAGGCTTGCACGAGCGGCAGGCGGGGGTCCTGGGCAGGGGCGGAAAGGGCGCTGGCGGCCGCGCCGGAAACAATGGGTGCAGACATGGCCGACTATGATACGCAGCCCTCTCAGGCGGCCCGGCGCTGCGTGGCTCGAGGCCCCGGCGCACAGCGCAGCGTGCGTACGCCGACCGGGCCAGAACCGCGATGCCGCTGCCCGAGGCACGCCGTCCCGTTACCGCAGCGCCTCTGCCGCCTCCTGCCCCCGCCTCCGTGCTTCGCTCCCGACCACATCGCTTGCGCCAGATCATCGACGTGCTGCCCCGCCGGAAGCTGCTGGCGCGCGCCTTGCTGTCGGCCGGCTGCGTGCTCTCGGGCACGCTCGGCCTGGTGCCCGGCTGGATCGGCGCCGCGCAGGCGCAGAGCCCGCTCAGCCCGGTGCTGGCCGCGGGCACGCGTGCGCCGGACATTGCCCAGGGTGTGCGTGAAGTGAGTCCGCGCAAGGACGGCAAGCCGCCTCGCAGCAAGTCGGCCGTGCGCAAGAACGATCCGAATGCGCCCATCGTCGTCGAAGGGCGCGAGATCAGCGGTCGTCTGGACTTCAACCTGCGCCTGCAGGGCGATGCGCGCCTGAGCAAGAACGACCTCGTGCTCAGCGCCGATCTGATCGACTACCTAGTCGTGCCCGATCAGGTCATCATCAGCGGCAGCCCGGCCAAGGTCGAGCGCATTTCGCCCGAAGGCAGCGACACCCTGTTCACGCCGCGCGCGCAGATCGAACTGCTGGCCAACACGGGCGTGGTCGAGCAGGCGCAGATCACGTACGGCCGCATCGGCGGGCGCGGCAAGGCCGATCGCATCGAGCTGCTGGCCCAGCAGGTCACCCGCATGCTAGGCGCGGAATACACCACCTGCCGCCCTGGCGACGACTCCTGGGTGCTCAAGGCGCGCGAGATCACCATCGACCAGATCGAGGGTGAGGGTGAGGCGCGCGGTGCCAAGCTCTACTTCAAGGGCACGCCCATCCTGGCGGCACCCTACATGCCCTTCCCGGTGGATGACGAGCGGGCGAGCGGCTTCCTGCCGCCCTCGCTGGGCATCACCACGCGCACCGGTCTGGACGTGACGGTGCCGATCTACTGGAACATCGCCCCCAACCGGGACTTCACCTTCGAACCGCGCCTGATGACACGGCGCGGCGTGCTGCTGGGCGGCCTGGGCCGCTATCTCGAGCCGTCCTTCGCCGGCAGCGTGCGCGCGGAATGGCTGCCGCGCGACGAGCAGCTCGGCCGCCAGCGCTGGCTGGTGGACGCCGAGCACGCCTGGCAGCCGGAGTTCGCCCGCGAATGGCGCGGCGGCTGGAAGTACCAGAAGGTCTCGGACGACCAATACTTTGCCGACGTGGCCCGCAACGTGGGCAACATCAACACCCTGTTTCTGCCGCGCGAGGGCTACCTGAGCTACACGCGGCCCTGGTGGAACGTGAGCGCGCGCGTGCAGCAGTTCCAGACCCTGCAGGATCCGCTCGCCCCGGTGCTGCCGGCCTACTGGCGCGAGCCGCAGCTCAACTTCAACTATTACCGTGCCGACGTGCGCGGCTTCGTGGCCACGGCCAATGCGGAGTTCGCGCGTTTCAAGCACCCCACGCTCACGGAAGGCTGGCGTGCGTACCTGCAGCCCGCGCTGGAGTACCCCATCGTGGAGCCGGGTTACTTCATTCGCCCGCGCGTGGCCCTGCACATGACGCGCTACGGGCAACTCGAGACACCGGGCGTCATTCCAGGTACCGCCACCAGCCCGCGCAGCGCCAGCCGCACGCTGCCAATCATTTCCGTGGATACCGGACTGGTGTTCGAGCGCGAGCAGGGCATCTTCCTGCCGCATCTGCGTCAGACCCTGGAGCCGCGCCTGTTCTATCTGCGTGTGCCCTACCGTGACCAGAATGCGCTGCCCAACTTCGATTCGGCAGCCACAGACTTCGGCTTTGCGCAGCTGTTCTCGCCCAACCGGTTCTCGGGCAATGACCGCATCAGCGACGCTGATGCACTCACCATGGCCCTGACCAGCCGCTACAGCGATCCCGCCACCGGCTTGGAGCGCCTGCGCCTGCAGATCGGCAAGCGCTTCAACTTCGAAACGCCGCGGGTGGACGTGCCGGGTACCACGCTGCCGGTGCTGCGCAGTTCCGATCTGCTGCTGTCCGCGGCGGGGCGCATTTCGCAGGCCTGGGCGCTGGATACCTCGGTGCAGCTGAACTCGCGGGACAACACGGCAGTGCGTTCCTCCGTCGGGCTGCGCTACTCGCCGGCCGAGCGCAACATCTTCAACCTGACCTACCGCTACCAGCGTGAACTTCTCGAGCAGATCGAGTTCTCCACGCAGTGGCAGCTCGGCGGCAGGTTCTACGCGGTCGCCCGCTGGAACTACTCCATCCGCGAGAAGCGCAGCCCGGAATCCTTGGCAGGCGTGGAGTACGATGCCGACTGCTGGGTGGCGCGTCTGGTGGTCAACCGCTACGCCACGGCCACCGGCCAGGCCAACAACTCCCTGTTCTTCCAGCTGGAGCTGTCCGGCCTCGGCGGCATCGGCACCGATCCGCTCTCCCTGCTCAAGCGCAGCATTCCCGGCTACAGCAAACTCGATTCGCAAAGATCATGGTCGTCTCGCACCGAATGACCGCACCCCTGAGTGCGTTCCTGGCCTCATTGGCTGTTCTGGCCGCATCGGTCGCACCGGCGATGGCGCAGACCCAGGTCTCGCCCCAGCTCAGCACGCCGGCCGCCAGCCAGCGCGTCGCGGCGGACAGCATCGTCGCCGTGGTGGGTACCGAAGTCATCACCCGCCGCGAGCTGGCCCAGCGCGTGCGAAATGCTGAACTGCAGCTGCAGCAGCAGGGTACGTCGCTGCCTTCGCGAGACGTGCTCGAGCGCCAAGTCCTGGAGCGCGCCATTACCGATCGATCCATCGTGCAGTGGGCCCGAGAGAACGGCATCCGGGTGGACGAAGGCACCGTGGATACGGCCTTTGCCAACATTGCGCGCCAGAATGGCCTGAGCGTCGACGGTTTCCGTCAGCGCCTGGAGCGTGAAGGCATGGACGTGCCGCGCTTCCGCCGTGACCTGCGCGAGGAAATCTTCATCTTCCGCGCCCGGGAGCGCGAAGTGGACAGCAAGGTCAATGTGAGCGAAGCCGAAGTGGACGCCTTCCTGGCCCAGGAAAGCGGCGCTGCTGCAGGTGAGACCGAGCTCAATCTTGCGCAGATCCTGATCCGCCCGCGCTCCGAGTCTGCTGCAGACGTGACGGCTGCGCGCGAACGCGCCCAAGCCCTGTTCGAACAGGCCCGCGGCGGCGCAGACTTTGCGCAGCTGGCTCGCGCCAACTCCACCGGCCCCGAGGCTGACAAGGGTGGCGAGTTCGGCTGGCGTACCACCGACCGCATCCCCGAGCTGTTCACCCGCAGCGTGGCCAACCTGCGCAATGGCGAAGTGGCCGCGCCCGTGCAGAGCGGCGCCGGCTTCCACGTACTCAAGCTGCTCGGCCGCCGTGCTGCGGGCTCGGGCGGCTCGGCCAACGCCGAAGCGGTTCAGACCAAGGTGCGCCATATCCTGCTGCGCGTCACACCGGAAGTGAACGAGGCGGAAGCCCAGCGTCGCCTCACCGCCATCCGCGAGCGCATCGTCAACAAGCAGGCCACCTTTGAAGAACTCGCCAAGACCTTCTCTGCGGACGGTTCTGCCGCGCAAGGCGGTGATCTGGGCTGGGCGATGTCTGGCGACATGGTGCCCGAGTTCGAAAGCGTGATGAACCAGTCACGCCCCGGCGAAGTCTCGCAGCCTTTCCGCAGCCAGTTCGGCTGGCACATTCTTGAAGTGACTGATCGCGCCAAGCGCGCGATCCCGGTCGAGAAGCAGCGCCAGCTCGCCCGCAACGCCCTCCGCGAGCGCAAGGTGGAAGAGCAGTACGTCGACTGGGCGCGCCTGATCCGCGACCGCACCTACGTCGAGAATCGGCTCGAGACAGCCGCCGCTGCGGCGCCCGCTGCAGCTGTGCGCTGAGCCGGCGCCGCTCGGCCGACAAACGCTTTCGCTGCTGCAGCTGCTGCGTCTGATGAAGCCTCGCCTGGCGATCACCACCGGCGAGCCTGCGGGCATCGGCCCGGAGATCGCGGCCAAGCTGCTGGCCCGCGCACCCGCCGGCATCGATCTCATTCTGGTGGGCGATCGCCTGCTGCTTGAGCAGAACGCAGCGCGCTTTGCGCCTCAGGCGAGGCTGAAGATCTCCAACGTTTCGCTGGCCGCGCCGGTCCATCCGGGTCAGCTGGATGCCAGCAACGGCGCCTATGTGCTCAACACCCTGCGCCGCGGCCTGGACCTGATTGCGCGTGACGAGGCCGACGCCATCGTGACCTGCCCGGTGGCCAAGTCCGTCATCAACGACGCCGGCATTCCCTTCACCGGCCACACCGAGTTCCTGGCCGAGCAGACCGGCACCGAGCGCGTGGTCATGCTGCTGGCCGGCGGTGGCCTGCGCGTGGCCCTGGCCACCACGCACCTGCCGCTGGCACGCGTGGCCGCCACCTTGACGGTGGACAGCCTGCTACAGACCCTGCGCATCATCGATACCGACCTGCGCCGCAAGTTCGGCATCAGCACCCCGCGCATTGCCGTGTGCGGCCTGAACCCGCATGCGGGCGAGAGCGGCCATATGGGCCGCGAGGAAATCGAGATCATCACCCCGGCCATTGATGCAGCGCGTGAGACTGGCATCATCGCCACGGGGCCCTGGCCGGCTGACACCGTGTTCCAGCCGCGCATTCTGAAGGATGTGGACTGCGTGCTGGCCATGTATCACGACCAGGGCCTGCCCACGCTCAAGTTCGCCAGTTTCGGCCACGGCATCAACGTCACGCTCGGTCTGCCGATTATCCGCACCAGCGTGGATCACGGCACCGCACTCGACATTGCCGGGCAGGGCGTGGCCGACGAAGGCAGCCTGCTCGAAGCCGTGAACGCCGCCGCCGCCATGGTGCGCGCCCAGCGCGGCTCCACGAAGGGTGCGCGGGCATGAAGCACGTCGCCCGAAAGCGCTTCGGCCAGAACTTCCTCACGGATGAGGGCATCATCCACGCCATCGTGCGTGCCATCCGCCCGCAGCCCGGTGACGTGATGATCGAGATCGGCCCCGGCCAGGCCGCGCTCACGCGTCCGCTGGTCGATGTGCTGGGCCAAATGCACGCCGTGGAGATCGACCGGGATCTGGCCGCCGAGCTGCGCCGCCGCTTCGATGGCCGCCTCACCGTGCATGAAGGCGACGCGCTGGAGTTCGACTTTGCCGCCGTGAGTGCGCAGCCCCTGCGCATCGTCGGCAACCTGCCGTACAACATTTCTTCGCCGCTGCTGTTCCACCTCATGCGCTTTGCTGATCGCGTGGTCGATCAGCACTTCATGCTGCAAAAGGAAGTGGTCGAGCGCATGGTGGGCGAGGCCGGCAGCAAGGAGTACGGGCGCCTGTCCGTCATGCTGCAGGCGCGCTACTGGATGGAGCCGCTGCTGGACGTGCCACCCGAGAGCTTCGACCCCGCGCCTAAGGTGGACTCCGCCGTGGTGCGCATGATCCCCAAGAAGACCGACGAGGTCGCTGGCATCGACTTCCCCGCACTCGAAAAGCTGCTGGCCCAGGCCTTCAGCCAGCGCCGCAAGATGCTGCGCAACACGCTGGCGGGGCATGAAGCGGCATTGGAAGCCGTGGGCATCGCGCCCACCGCGCGGGCCGAGGAAGTGGCGCTGGATCAGTGGCTGGCGCTGCTGGCGCATACGCAGCGCAGCGCCTGAGCCCAGGTTTCACTAGCTAGATCCAGTATTCATGCGGGTTTTCAGGCCGAAATGGCTGGAAAGGCGCATGGGGCAAGCGGAAACGATATGTCGCGGGCCTCACTATCCCAACCGGCAGTGCGCGAGACCTCAGACCGGCTTGCGTCTCCGCCCGCCACGTTCGCGTCTTGAAGCGGCAGCAAGTTGTTCCGAACTCGGCGAACTCAGCTCTTGTTCGGGGGCTGTTGGCTCATCAACTTCCACAATTTCCATAACCACTCGGTCGCCTGGGCGTAGCTGGGTCCCATTCAACCAAGTCAACTGCCTTGGTTGAGGCGCGTGGATAGCCAAGCCCATCACCAGCAAACTGAAGACCGGGTTAGTGCAGTCGATGTTTTGGTTCGGACCAGAAGCACCAATTGATAGATGTGCGCCGAGCATGGCCAGATCTTGCGCACCGGCGATCACTTTAGGTTCGCCGTTAATCTCAATGCGAATTGCTGGGACTTTCATTGACTCTCCAAAAAGTCGATTCGGCTATTGAGGTGTTCGAAGCCAAAGGCGCTTCGATATTGTTCACGAACTAGTGCCCCGCTGCCCCTCCGCCAAACTCTGCAGCGCCGCCAGCCGCGCATACAAGCCACCCGCCGCCACCAGTTGCGTATGCGGCCCGCTTTCCACCACGCGGCCGTCTTCAAACACCAGGATGCGGTCGGCGTTCTGGATGGTGGACAGGCGGTGGGCAATCACCAGGGTGGTGCGGCCCTGCATGGCGACTTCGAGCGCTTGTTGCACGGCCTGTTCGCTCTCGGCGTCCAGGGCGCTGGTGGCTTCGTCCAGCAGCAGCAGGGGTGCGTCGCGCAGGATGGCGCGGGCAATCGCGATGCGCTGCTTCTGTCCGCCACTCAGGCGCACACCGCGTTCGCCTAGGTAGGTCTGGTAGCCCTCGGGCAGCTGGCTGATGAAGTCGTGGGCCTGGGCGGCGCGGGCTGCGGCCATGACCTCGGCCTCGCTGGCCTCCGGGCGGCCGTAGCGGATGTTCTCCAGTGCGTTGTCCGAGAAGATCACCGGCTCCTGCGGCACGACGCTGATGAGCCGGCGCAGATCGTCCAGCGCGAGTTCCGTTACCGGCACGCCAGCCACCTTCACGGCGCCGCCCTGCACGTCATAGAAGCGCGCCAGCAGCGCGAACACCGTGCTCTTGCCGGCGCCTGAGGGGCCGACGAGTGCCACGCGCTCGCCGGCGTTCACGTTGAAGTTGAGCGCGTGCAGCACCTTGCGTTCCGGCCGGGTGGGGTAGGCGAACTCCACCTGCTCAAAGGCCACGTTCACGCCGCCCGCCGTGGCGGGCAGGGCGGCGGGCTGCGCGGGTGAACGGATGCCGGGCTGAGCGCTGAGCAGCTCCACCAGGCGCTCGCTGGCGCCCGCCGCGCGCAGGGCGTCGCCCCAGACTTCGGCCAGCACGGCGGCGGCGCTGCCGACCATGAGCGCATAGATGGCGAACTGCGAGAGCTGGCCGAAGGTGGTTTCTCCGCGAATGACGGCATTGCCGCCGTCCCAGATGCCCCAGAGAATGCCACCCAAAAACGCCAGCATGATGAAGACGATCAGCATGGCGCGCACGCGGGTGCGCTTCATCGCCGTGGCAAAGGCGTCTTCCACGCGCTCGGCAAAGCGGCGGTTCTCGCGGCCCTCCTGCGTCATGATCTGCACGGTGCTCATGGCGTTGAGCGTTTCGCCGGCCTGGCTGGAGATGTCGGCCACGCGGTCGGTGCTGGCGCGGCTGAGCTTGCGCACGCGGCGCGAGAACAGCATGACGATGCCGATCATCACCGCAATCATGGTCAGCACGATCAGCGTGGTCTTGGTGTGGCCGATCAGGAGCATGATGACCGCGCCCACCAGGGTGATGCAGTTGCGCAGGCCCATCGACAGGCTGGACCCCACCAGGGTTTGAACGAGCGTGGTGTCGGTGGTCAGGCGGCTGAGCACTTCACCCGTCTTGAGACTTTCAAAGAACTCCGGGGGCTGCTGCAGCAGCCGGGCATAGACCGCGCTGCGGATGTCGCTGACCACGCGCTCGCCCAGCCAGGTGACGATCATGAAGCGGGCGCCGCCCCCCAGGCTCATGATGATGCCGACGATCGCCAGCCCCCAGAGCGTGGTCTTGAGGTAGCTCGTGTCGCCGTGCTGCAGAGCGGGGGCGAAGCCCTGGTCGATCACCTGCTTGAGCATCACCGGCAGCACCAGTGCCGCCAGCGCGGTGATGACCAGGAACACCCCAGCCAGAACTACCCGCGCCCGATAGGGCCGGATGAAGGGCAGCAACGCACGCAGCACCGGCAGCTTGTTGGGTGGGGCGGGGTCGGGCTTGGGGGCAGACATGGGGCGCCGTTCTGTGGATGCCGCGCTGCGGCGTGCTGTGCAGGCCGCTGCGCGGCGTTGTGTCGATGCCGCTGCGCGGCTCAGAGTTTCAACTTGCTGGCGTATCCGGTCATTTCAAGATAGCCGCGTCCGGTCAGGGTACCGCTGACCCGGCTCAAGCCCTCCCAGTAGGCGACGGTCCCCAGACGGCGGGTGACGAGCTCCTGGTCGTCCATTAGGGGCACGGTCTCGATGCGGTGCGGCCCGAAGCTGATGCGCTGCGCCACCGGATAGCGTGCGCCGCCCCCATGCCTGGGGCTCACCCAATGGCGCAGCGGCTCGAAGCGCACGTCATCGGCGCCGTACTGCGTCATGCGGCCAGCGGCGTCGCGCAGGGCGGCGTGGGCATAGACGGCGCGCCCGGCGGCATCGCGGATCTGGAAGGCCATGAGTGCGCCGCCGTCGTCCAAATTGATGCCGATCCAGTCCCAACCCACGCCGGTGTCGCCCAGCACCTCGCTGGACCATTCCTGATCGAACCAGGCCCGGCCGCGCGCCGCAATGAGGGGCGCGTCCGGTAAGCGGATCGTGCCGCTCACCGCCAGCTGCGGCAGGCTCACGTAGTAGCTGGACAGGCGTGGGTCCGGCCCCTTTTTCGAAAAGCCGCCCTGGCCCTGCAGCATGCGCGGCTGGGTGAGCGCCAGTGTGAGATCGAAGGCCAGCTGCGGGTCGCGCACCTGGATGCGGAAGCGCTCGGGCTGCCCCGCCGGCTGCGCATCTTCCCGCCAGATGCGCCAGTTGCCGATGAAGTGGTCGCAGTCCGTGAGGCTGAAGCCGGCGCCCAGGGGCACGCGGGCAGCGCGCTCGGCGTGCAGGATCTTGCCGCGCCGCGCATCGCTCACGGCGCCGTGCGCAAACATCAGCTGCTGCAGCGCCAGCGGATTGGCGCGCTGCTCGGGCGACCAGTCCGGCGCAATCAGGCGCGATCTGAACAGCGTGAACTGAAAGCCGATGTGTTCGTGCGGCGCATCCAGGGCGCCGGTGATGTACCACCACTCGGTGCGAAAGTCCGGATGTGCCGCATGGTCGGCTGGAAAGCGCAGTACCCGGCCGGGCAGAACGGGTGCATAGCTGGGGGCGGTCTGCGTGCCATCCAGGACGCTGGGCGCCGCCTGCGCTCCGGCAGCTGTCGGCAGGCTGCCGATTGCCGCGAGCTGCGCGGCCCGCGCCAGAAGCAGACGGCGGCTCAGCATGGATACCCCGAGCTAAACACGTAGAAGTCCATTTCATGCGCTTCTTCAGGCCAAAATGGCTGAAGAAGCGCGCCAGACAAGCGGAAACCCTTTCCAGAAGTCATGCTTGGGGGCTGCGAGCGGCAAGGAAGATTCATTGGCTGCTCGCCAGAATCTGCGCCACTGGCAGGCGCGTGGCGCGCCGCGCCGCCAGGTGGCTGGCGACCAGCCCCGCGACCAGGGTGGCCAGCGCGCCGGCCGCCACCAGGCGCCAGGGCACATCCAGCGGCATGCGCCAGTGAAAGGCCTGGGGATTGATGACATGGGTCAGGATGGCACCGATCGCCACGCCGCACACCGTACCGACTGCAAGCCCCGTGAGCACGATCAGCACGCCTTCAAAGCGCACGGCCTGCGTGAGCATCGCGCGCGAGAAGCCCAGCGCGGCAAGCATCGCCATCTCGCGGCTGCGCATCCAGACACTCGCCGCCAGGGTCACCGCCAGACCAAACAAGCCGATCAGCATCGCTGCCGCTTCCAGCGCATAGGTCACGGCAAAGCTGCGGTCGAAGATGCGCAGGGACAGCGCACGGATCTCGGCGGACTCTGCCACCTCCACGCCGTGACGCGCAGTGAGTTCGCTGAGCAGGGCCTTGGCAGGCGCCAACTGGCCTTCGCGGGGCCACAGCGCAATGTCGCTGGCTTCGAAGCGCCCCCCGAGGGCCTCGAAGTCCGAGCGCGCCAGCGTCACTGCCCCAAACTGCCGCGCGTAGTCTCGCCACACACCGCCCACATGGAACTCGCGCGTGCTGCCCAACAGAGGCAGGCGCAGGCGGTCGCCCGGCTGCAGGTCGTAGAGCACGCTCATGGGCTCGCTGATCCATGCACTGACCGACCCTGGTGGCGCAGGCAGTACTGCGCCAGTGAAGGGCAGCCGCTCACCTGGGCGCTGCGGGTCCAGATCGCGGATGACCAGATCGAGTGCCGGGCGGGCCGGGTCTAGCACCACCGGGCGGACGGCGAGTTTCTCGATGCGCTCGAAGCGGCCGCTGGCCGCAAGCGCATCCAGCGCCGGGGCGGGCAGCGGCGTGCCGCGGGTGCGGGCATACAGTGGCGCTGGCAGCACCTCGTCCAGCCAGGTATCCACCGCCTCGCGGAAGCTGGACACCATGATCACCATGCTCGCCGTGAGTGCAAAGCTGACGATCAGCCCGCTGGCGGCCACCTGCGCCATCAGCGGTGCCTGTGCCACCTGCTGTGCGGCCACCGTGAGCGGCGCGCCGCGGCCGGATCGGGGGCGCCGCGCCAGCCAGCGGAACGCGGCCGCGGTGGCGATGGGCGCCAGCAGAATGCCAAGCACCAGCACCAGCGCAATGGCCGCATAGCCAGCCACAGGCAGCCCACGCCAGGGCGGCAGGGTGAGCAGCAGCGCAATCAGCGCAGCCAACACCAGCAGCAGGGCCGCACGCCGTCGTGGCGTGGCCGCATGTCGTTCATGCACAAAGCCGCTCTTGAGGGTCTGGGCCGGCGTCTGCGCGCGGTTCAGCAGGGCGGGGTACCAGGCCCCGGCGACGCTGGCGATGAGACCGAGCAGCGCGAAAGCGGAGGCGGCCCAGGGCGCGGGGTCGATCACCGGGTTGCTGCCGGCAAAGTAACCACCGCCCAAGTCTCCACCGAGCGCCCAAGTGAACAGCAGGGCCAGGCCATAGCCCAGCATCAGCCCCAGCAGCGCGCCGGGCACACCGATGGCACTGCCTTCGAGCAGAATCTGCATGAAGCGCTGCCGCGGCGTGAGGCCGAGCACGCCGAGCAGCGCAAACTGCGGGGCGCGCTGCGCCACCGCAGTGAGCTGCGTGGCAAAGACCAGAAAGGCGCCGGTCAGCAACGCCACGAGCGCCAGCACATTCAGGTTCACGCGGTAGGCGCGCGACAGGTTGGAGACGCGCAGGTTGTCGTCTTCGGGGCGCTTGATGAGCAGTGCTGCGTCCAATTGCGCACGGGTTTGCGCGATCCATGTGTCGGCATTCACATCCGGCGCCAGGCGCAGTCGGATCTCCGACACCTGGCCTGCTTCACCCAACGCGGCCTGCACCCAGGCGATGTCGGCGACCAGTACCTTGCTGCTCCCGCCCAGCGCGGGCAGATCACCTGCCAGCGGCGCCTGCCATTCGCGGGTGCCGCGCCGCAGGCTCAGGATCTGACCGCGTGCGCCGCCCAGTTCGCGGACCAGCGTGGGGCTTGCAAACAGCGCGGGGCCGAACAGGTTGGTCGCCTCGGCACGGCCGCGCTGATCGCGGGGCAGCAGGGTCGGCGTGATCTGGGCAATGGACAGGGTATCCAGCCCCAGCAGTGTGATCGGCTGCGCCTTGCCCGAGTCGTCGATCAGCTGGACGCGCAGCTGGATCACAGGGCTGGCGATCAGCACCTGCGGATCGCGGGCAAGCGTGTTGAGCTGCGCCAGATCCACGCCGCGGCCGTCGGCGCCGTCGGCGGCGCTGAGGATCGCGTCCGGCTCGCCCTGCAGGGCCTGCATGGCGCGGCTGAAGTCAGACAGCGCCGCGCTGTTGATGAGATGGATCGCATAGCCCAACGCGACACCCAGGGCTATGGCGAGCACCGACAGGGCCGTGGCCGTGCGCCGGCTGCGCAGCAGGCCCAGCAGCAGCCAGCGCGAGAGCTGCTTGGGCGGCAGCCAGGCGCCTGCCACTTACGAGGCCTCCGCGGCCGCGCGGTCTTGCTGCAAGCCGTCGCGGGTGAGCGTCAGCACCCGATCGCAGGCCGCGGCAACCTGCGCGGAGTGCGTGACGATCAGCGCTGCTGCGCCGCGCGAGCGCGTCTGTGTCAGCAGCAGATCGAGGACGTCTTGCGCAGTGCGCGGATCCAGATTGCCGGTGGGCTCGTCCGCAAGGATCAGGGCGGGCGCGTGGATCAGCGCGCGTGCGATGGCCACGCGCTGCAGCTCGCCACCCGACAGGCTGGTCGGCATGCGCGGGCCGAAGCCTTGAAGGCCGACCGCATGGAGGATCTGCTCGGTCCGTGCGCCATGCTCGGCCGGCGGCACCTGCGCAAGCAGCAGGGGAATGGCCACGTTCTGCGCAACCGACAGGGCGGGCAGCACATGAAACGCCTGAAACACGAAGCCCAGCCGGCGGGCGCGCAGCTGGGCGGCCGCAGCCTCGTCCAGCGCATGCATCGGTTCACCGTCGATCAGTACGCCTCCGGTGTCGACACGGTCTAGCCCTGCGATGCAGTTCAGCAGGGTGGACTTGCCCACGCCCGATTCGCCCACCAGCGCGACCACCTCGCCTGCAGCGATCTGCAGGCTGAGTTGGTCAAACACGGGCCGAGAACTGGCCGCAAAGCGCTTTCCGAGTTGATGCACATGGAGCATCGGCCGATTGTATGGACGGGGTTTGACCGGCCCGTGGCGACCGCGGGCTGGCCGCCGGGGTGCGACATTGCGCTGCGGGAAATGCAGGGCAAAACCGGGCAATTCCGGCGGCATGACCGGCCGAGCAGCGCTTCAGGCAGGGGGTGGAACTGCCGATAACGGCTCGAACCCCTGAAATTCCTGAACCCATGAATCAGCCTGCATCCGCAATCCAGACGGCCCCCAGCATGGAACCCACGCGCCGTGGCCGCTTCGCACTGATGGTGATGGCCATTCTCGCGTTGACCGGCTGCGAGCTGCTGGGCATTGAAGATCCGGCCAAGGTGGCAGCCGCAGTCGAGGCCGACGGCAAGGCGATTGGCGCGGCCTGCCGCCACGCCGCGCGCGCCATCGAGGACTGCTATGCCCGCAACCCGCGTGCATCCAAGGCTGCGGTCTTCGCCGGATGGCGTGAGATGAACGACTACATGGCCGAGAACAAGATCGAGCCGGTCAAACCCACTGAAGCCGACAAGGACAAGATGAGTCTGCCAGGACTGCCCCCGGGATTCACCTTACCCGCCATGCCTGCAGCACCGGCTGCCGGTGAAACCAAGGCGGCTGGCAAGCCCTAAGGCAGACCGCAGGACAGCGGGTGTCCACCTGACCCGCAAGCGCTGCGTCTTGCGGGCTCATCCGACTGGACGATTGATGATCTGAGGCGCTAGCGTTGCGCGCTTCAACTTCGTCGTCCGCTTCATGACCCTGAACACCCCCGCGCTTTCCGCCGCCCTGGCCCAGCATCTCGAAGGTCGCAGCGGCATTGCGCGCGTCTGGGAGTCAGCCTGCGTCCACCTGAGCGACCGGCTGCAGTGCACGAGAGTCAGCCTGTGGTTGTACTCAGGCGAACGCGATGCACTGGATCAGCTCTGCCTGCTGGATGCACGGACGAAGAGGTTTGCGTCCGGGATGCGTCTGAGCAGGGGCGACTTCCCGGAATACTTTCAGGCCCTGCGCGAGTCTGATGTGATCGACGCACCAAGCGCACGTACGCATCCAGCGACGGCTTGCTTTGGCGACGCCTACTTCCTGCCGGCGGACATTCATTCGCTGCTCGACCGGCTCGTGTTTGATGCTGGCGAGCCCGTCGCTGTGATCTGCTGCGAGCACTGCGCAGCTCCGCGAACCTGGTCCGAACAGGATCACGAGATCCTCGCGGCCGTGGCCCACGAGATCGGGCAGGCGTTCACGCTGGCGCGCTCGACTCACGTAGCCTGAGCGCTTCAGCCGAGCAGCAGCACTTCCGGGCGCTTCGCTGACAGCCAGCGCAGCAGGCGAGGGTAGAAGGTGTCCGGCGTGATCGGCTTGGCGAGGTGGTCGCTCATGCCGGCATCCAGACTGCGCTGCCGGTCCTCTGAAAAGGCATCTGCGGTGAGCGCGATGATCGGTGTGTCTGCGTGTTCGGGCAGCTGCCGGATGGCACGCGTGGCCGTCTGGCCGTCCATGACCGGCATGTGAAGATCCATCAGGATCAGATCGAAGCGCAGCTGCTCGCACAGCTTCACAGCCTCGGCGCCGTTGTGCGCCTCAGTCACGCCGAGCCCCACGAGCGCGAGCTGCGAGCTTGCGACGAGCCGGTTCACTTCATTGTCTTCCACCAAGAGTATGCGGCTGCTTCTGAAGTGGTGGCGCAGGATGCGTTCCGGCGCGAAGAACAGGCGCTCGGGTTCGGACAGGCTGGTCGTTCCAGCCGGACCGGACGCGAGCGCTTCGCTCAAGCCCAGCCGGGCGGTGGCCCAGAACAAGCTGCCGCGGCCGACCGCGCTCTCCACACCGACGCTCCCACCCATCATCTGCGCCAGCTGGCGGCTGATGGACAGACCCAGGCCGGTGCCGCCGTAGCCGCGCGTGCTGGAAGGGTCAGCCTGCTCGAAGGGCTGAAAGATGCGGGCCTGCGCATCGGGCGGGATGCCCACGCCCGTGTCCTGCACCTCGAAGCGCAGGGTCACGCCCGTTGCATCGCTGGCCTGCACGCTGCAGCGCAGGATGATCGCGCCGGACTCGGTGAACTTGACGGCATTGCCCAGGAAGTTCAGCAGGATCTGAGTCAGACGCGTGGGATCGCCCACCACCCAGCGCGGTACCTCATCTTCGATCTCGTGATACAGACCGAGCTTCTTGGCGCGGGCGTTGGTTTCTACCAATACCAGCAGGCGCGTGAACAAGGCGCGCAGATCAAACGCCGTGGGCTCAAGCACCAACTTGCCGCTCTCGATCTTCGAGATGTCGAGCACATCGTTGATCAGCAGCAGCAGATGGTCCGCGGCTTGCACCATGTGCTGCACCTGGCCACGGGCTGCGGGCGGCAGATCCCCGCGCAGCAGGATCTGTGAAAAACCGACGATTGCATTCATCGGCGTGCGGATCTCGTGGCTCATGTTGGCGAGGAACGCACCCTTCGCACGGCTGGCGACCTCGGCAAGGTTTTTGGCGGCCTCGAGATCGCGCGTCCGGTCTGCGACCTTGGCCTCTAGGGCTTCATTGGCGCTGCGCAGCGCTTCGCGCAGTTCGCTGGCGGCACGCAGACCGGCGGTCATGTCGCGGCCGATCAGAAGGAACAGCAGGCAACCCAGGCTGAGCATGAACAGGGTCACCACGATCTGCACCCGAATGGAGCCGGGCGCCTGCGGCGGCAGCGAGTTTGTGGCCTCCATGCCGAACAGAGTCAGCAGAATGAGCACCACGGCGATGAATGTGCCTGTGGCCCAGCGGGCGCCGAGCATCCAGCCCGCGAACGCGATCAGCGGAAGAAAGGCCCAGGCCACCGGCGCCCGGAAACCGCCATTGACGGCAGAAAGCACGCCAATCGCCGCGGTGATGCTAATCAACAGAATGGCGGAGGCAAGCCGGTGGTGCCCGCGCGCCTGCGCCACCCAGGTCAGTGCAACGACCGCGAGCATGAACACATTGACGCTCACCCGCCGCGCGTCAAATGCTCCTTCGATCACATAGGCCGTGTTCAAGCCTAACGCTGCAAGCGCAATGCTGATGCAAGCAACGCGAAGGAACCATGCTCGCCGATCAAGGCCGGTGTGTTCGTTGTAGGCGCGCAGCATGAGGCTGAGGGATTGGGGGCGGCGTGGAGATAGGGCGTGTGTAGCGCTGCAGGTCCGGGCCGGCGTCCAGAACATCACGGATACGGGCAAGCCAGTCGAATGTTTAATTCGTCAGGTCGAGATTCTCAAGCGCAAACGTGCTGCCTCAGCATGGGATTAACGCTCAGTGCGCGTCGAGCGCGGCTTGCGTGACAAGCGTAGAGTCACGTTCCGTTCGCTCCCAATAATTCGCCTGATCATGAACATGCCCAAGCTGCCAGACGCCGTCCTGTCCTCGGTGGACCTCGATCCGGTGGAAACGCTCGAGTGGAAGCAGGCGCTGGAAGGCCTTGTGGCCGCGGCCGGCACCCAGCGCGCGAGCTTCGTGCTGGACGCGGTGCTGGCGCATGCCCGAACGCTCGGCGTCGAGTCCGAGGCGACGCAGCTGCTTGCCTCGCCTTATGTGAACACCATTGCGCCGTCTGCCGAGCCTGTGTTTCCGGGCAACCTGACGATCGAGGAGCGCCTGAGTTCGATCATGCGCTGGAACGCACTGGCGATGGTGGTTCACGCCAATCGGGTCAGCGGTGAGCTGGGCGGGCACATTGCTTCGTACGCGAGCGGCGCCGATCTCTTCGAAGTCGGCTTTAACCACTTCTTTCGCGGGCGCACGGCAGAGCAGCTCGGTGACATCGTGTTTCTGCAGCCTCACTCGGCGCCCGGGGTCTACGCGCGGGCCTTCGTTGAAGGGCGGCTGAGCGCCGAGGACTTGACGCACTACCGGCAGGAAATTGCTGCGCGAGCCAAAGGCCTGCAGCCGCTGCCGAGCTATCCACATCCCTGGCTGGCCCCGGATTTCTGGCAATTCCCCACTGGCTCGATGGGTATCGGCCCGATCAACTCGATCTACTCGGCGCGCTTCATGCGCTATCTGCACGATCGAAAGCTGCTGGACACCCGTGGCCGCCGTGTGTGGGGCTTTTTTGGCGACGGCGAAATGGATGAGCCGGAGTCCATGGCAGCGCTCACATTGGCCGCGCGCGAAGGGCTGGACAACCTGACCTGGGTCATCAACTGCAACCTGCAGCGCCTGGACGGACCAGTACGCGGCAACGGCCGCATCATTGATGAGCTCGAAGGCCTCTTCAAAGGCGCAGGCTGGCGCGTGATCAAGCTCGTCTGGGGCAGCGACTGGGATGCATTGTTCGCACGGGACAAGTCGGGTGCCCTTGTGGAGGCGTTCTCGAAGGTCGTCGATGGCCAGCTGCAGACCTTTGCCGCCAACGATGGTGCATTCAACCGCGAGAAGTTCTTCGGGCAGACCCCGGCGCTAGCCGCGTTGGCCGCGAGCATGACCGATGACGAGATCGATCGGCTAAAGCGCGGCGGGCATGACATCCGCAAGATCTACGCCGCCTTCCACGCTGCCGCGCAGACGGTGGGACAGCCCTGCGTAGTGCTGGCTCAAACGAAGAAGGGCTACGGCATGGGCGAAGCCGGCCAGGGCAAGATGACTACGCACCAGCAAAAGAAGCTGGACGACGACGCGGTGAAAGCATTTCGCACCCGCTTCAACCTGCCGCTTTCTGACGCCCAGTGTGAAGCGCTGGAGTTCTACCGCCCTGCCGAGGACAGTGCCGAAATGCGCTACTTGCGCGCGCAGCGCGCCCGGCTTGGCGGCGCCTTGCCGCAACGCACGGCGTTGTGCCCCCGCGTCACGGTACCTGCGCTGGAGAGCTACGGCGGCTTTGCGTTGAAGGCCGACGGCAAGGAGATGAGCAGCACCATGGCGCTTGTACGCATGATGGGCACGCTCATCAAGGACGCCGAACTCGGGCCGCGCATGGTGCCCATCGTGGCCGATGAGGCGCGCACTTTCGGCATGCAGGCGATGTTCCGGCAGGCTGGCATCTACAGCCCCAAGGGGCAGCAGTACGAGCCCGAGGACATCGGCACCGTGATGTTCTACCGCGAGGCCACGGACGGCCAGATCCTGGAAGAGGGGATTACCGAAGCCGGCGCGCTCGCCTCCTGGACTGCAGCCGCGACCAGCTATGCGACGCACGGCCTGGCCATGCTGCCGATCTACATCTACTACAGCGTGTTCGGATTCCAGCGTGTGGGCGATCAGATCTGGGCCGCCGCGGACCAGCGCGCACGGGGCATTCTTGTGGGGGCTACCAGCGGGCGGACCACACTGGCTGGTGAAGGCCTGCAACATCAGGATGGCACCTCTCACCTGATCGCCGCCACCATTCCAAATTGCCGAGCCTACGACCCGGCGACCGCTGGCGAGCTTGCAGTCATTCTGGACGATGCGATGCGGTCGATCCTCGAGCATCAGCGCGACGAGTTCTTCTATCTCACTGTGACCAACGAGAACCTGCCGCAGCCGGACCTGCCTGCGGATGCAGTCGAGGGGGTGCTCCGCGGCATGTATCTGGCATCGGGCCAGTCCGGTGCACAGGTCAGGCTGCTGGGCAGCGGTGCCACCCTGGCGCAGGCGCACGAGGCTGCGGCCCTGCTGCAAGCCCGATTTGGTGTGAGCGCCGCCGTGTATTCAGTGACCAGCTGGTCATTGCTTGCGCGTGACTGGACGCAGCAGGAGCGCGCACGCCGGCTGGGGCAATCAAGCACAGAGGCTTGGGTGGAGCGTCACTTGGGCGGATTGGCCCCGGTGATTGCGGCAGCCGACTATGTCAGGGCGGTGCCGGACAGCATTCGCGCAGCACTGAATGCTCCCTATGTGGTGCTTGGCTGCGACGGCTTTGGTCGAAGTGATACGCGCGCTCGTCTGCGTGACTTTTTCGAGATTGACGCCCGCTGGATGGCTTACTCGGCGCTGCATGCGCTGGGATGGAAGGGCGAGCCGCTTGCCGATGCAGCCCGCGTGCTTCGGCTTGATCGCGATCGACCTCCCCCCTGGACCAACTAGCAGGCAGACGTTCACCAAGCCCGCCAGCGGCCAAGGCTGGCGCAGGGGATGCTTGAGGATCCGCAGATCAGCGCGACATCGCAAGACGCGCACCCTCGGAAACGCACGGCGGGGGGCCAAAACGGTCCGAGTCCGTACACTTCCACCCAAGCACAATGCTTATGGGGCGGCGCGGCGGTGCCATCCGCACCCGGCTGTCGGTCTGCGACCCAACGCGAGACTTTGCCCCCCAGCTGAGCATGCAAGGAACCCCCTGAGCGAGAAAGCCCGTCGATGGCCCTGACACTTGACGATATCCGTGCCGCGCAGACCCGCGTGTCGCCGCACGTACTCAACACGCCTTTTGTGCCCTCGCGCACGCTGTCGGACATCTGCGGCTGCGAGGTGTTTCTCAAGTTCGAGAACCTCCAGTTCACCGCAAGCTTCAAGGAGCGGGGTGCGCTGAACAAGCTGGCACAACTCGATACCGACGAGCGCCGGCGCGGCGTGCTTGCAGTGTCCGCCGGTAATCATGCTCAGGGCGTGGCCTACCACGCGCAGCGCATGGGTATTCCGGCCACGATCGTCATGCCCAAGTTCACGCCCGCCGTGAAAGTGGAGCGCACCAGGGCGTTCGGCGCGAATGTCGTGTTGCACGGAGCCACGTTTGACGATGCGCGCGAGCATGGCATGCGTCTGGTCGCCGAACAGGGTTTTGTTCTGGTGCACCCCTATGACGACCCGCAGGTTGCCGCTGGGCAGGGCACCATTGCCATGGAGATGTTGGCAGCGCAGCCGGATCTGGATGCCATGGTGATCGCGGTGGGCGGTGGCGGCATGATTGCCGGCATGGCGGTGGCCGCGAAGGCGCTCAAGCCGGGCATCAAGATGTTCGGTGTGCAGACCGAGCGCTTCCCGGCGGTGTTCAACGCCAAGCGCGGTACCGATCATGCGAGCGGCACGGCGACGATTGCCGAGGGCATCGCCGTCAAGTCACCCGGTGCGGGCAACGTGGAGATCGTGCGCAGTCTGGTGGATGACTGCGTCCTCGTGTCCGAAGCCGACATTGAGCGCAGCATCCTGATGCTGCTCGAGATTGAAAAGACGGTGGTGGAGGGCGCCGGGGCCGCTTGCCTCGCTGCACTACTGGCGCACCGCGAACTGTTCAGCGGTCTGCGCGTTGGCCTGGTCCTGTGTGGCGGGAACATCGACCCCTTGGTGCTGGCGGGAATCATCGAGCGCGGCATGGTGCGCTCAGGCCGCCTCGCTCGCATCACAGTCAGTGTGCGCGACGTGCCGGGCGCGCTCGCCAGCCTGACGCGGGTGCTGGCCGACAATTCCGCCAACATCGAGGAAGTACATCATCAGCGCGCGTTCACTGCGCTGTCTGCCCAGTACACCGAGGTCGACGTGGTCGTCCAGACACGCAATGCAGCGCACATCCAGGAACTGGTGGCCGCGCTCGTCGCCGAGGGGTTTGACGCGCGAGTGCATTGAGTCGGCGTCGATTACTGCACGAAGCAAAACGGGCGACTGCACAGTCGCCCGTTTTCGTTTAGGGTGAGCGCCTTACTTCTTGCCCAGCATTGCGTCCTTGAGATCGGCCTGGACGGGCTTGTTGCCCAACCAGATTTTCAGCAGAGCCTCGTAGAAGTCTTCGCCAGGAATGGCGGCCTGCTCCTTGCCCATCGAGTTCACAACCGTGCCGCGTGAGGGGTTGAAGTCGACCACGATCACGTCACCGGGCTTTCCCGAGGGGATCGTTGCAAATACCTGACCGAACTGAACAAGCTGCGTACTCACCTTCTGCAACTCCTCGGGGCTCAGGTTGTCGCGAACACCCTTGAGAAAGGCTTCGCCAAGATCTTTGGATGAAATTTCACGCAGCAACGTGAGATGCACCCGCTTGGCGCCCTTCATGTTCAGGACTTCATTCGCGTTGCCGCTCTTCCTGGGCAAATACAGGCCGCCGACGTAGACCTTGAAGCCGAATCGGCTGCGGACGCCGGCGCCATTCAGGGTCAGCGACTGTCCGGCCACAGTGACCTGATCCGGGATCTTGACGCCTTCGAGTTCGGCGCCTTGGGCGGTCGGGGTCAGAAAAGCCAGCGCGAAGAGCGCAGCAGCAATCAGTTTGTTCATCAAGTCTCTCCTCAAAGCATCGGGGGCGAGAGGAGCTTATCGGTCGGCCCAGCGCTCGCTCGGGCAAATAGCGGGGGAAAACATCCCCTATTTCCGGCATCGCTGTGGCTCCGTGTTCGCGGCACAAATTAAACAGGGCGCCTGTGGCGCCCTGTATGTCAGTGAGCGCGAGGAGCGCCCTGACTTAGCTGCGTTCGGATGACTGCTGAGGCGCAGGTGCAGCTGAAGGTGCCGCTGCAGGCGCAGATTGCCCCGGGCGCACGCCGAGCAGAAGATCCTTCAGATCCGCCTGCACCGGCTTGTCGCCCAACCAGATGCGCAACAGCGCAGAGTTGAACTCGTCGCCGGCCACGTCACCCACCTGCTTGCCGTTGATGATGAGGTTCATGCCCTTGCCCGGCAGGAGGTCGAGCACGATGGTGTCACCGGCTTTCAGCGCGGGAATGGAGCCGAAGAACTGACCGAACTGCACCAACTGCACACCCAGGCGCTGAATTTCGGCGGGCGGAACGTTGTCCCGAATGCCCTTCAGGAAGGCATTGCCTAGCTCGGTGTTGTTGATCTCGCGGCGCAGGGTCAGATGAACCCGCTTGGCGCCGGGCATCGTGATGGCCTCGCGCGCATTGTTGGTCTTCTTGGGCAGGTACAGGCCGATCACGTACACGCGGAAGCCGAAGCGGCTACGCATGCCCATCCCATTCAGGGTGGCGCTTTGGCCGCCCACGCTGGTCGTATTGGGCAACGAGACCTTATCGATTTCGGTCGACTGAGCCAGCGCGGGTTGGCTCGCCAAGGTAGCCAGCGCGAGCGCGGCCACCGCAAAAATGCGCTTCATGAACATGTCTCCTGATCCTTTTTTGTGAACATCGTCCGTCAGCGATGTGACAGGATGATTCCCGCGCAGACAGACGGCCGAAATGTTAGTTCCCGCTCACTCGTCGTGAACCCCTGGCGTTGCGGCCGTACGTCGTTATTCGCTCATGCCCGGCGTGACCGTGGAGAAACCCGCATCTACGTAGGTGATTTCACCGGTCACTGCGCTGGCCAGATCGGACAGCAGGAAGGCTGCGACGTTGCCGACTTCGTCGATCGTCACGTTGCGCCGCAGCGGCGCATGGGCCTGCACAAAGTGCAGGATCTTGGAGAAGTCCTTGATGCCGGATGCAGCCAGGGTCTTGATGGGGCCTGCGGATATGCCGTTCACACGCACACCCTTGGGGCCCAGCGCGCTGGCGAGATAGCGCACGCTGGCTTCGAGTGAGGCCTTGGCCAGACCCATGGTGTTGTAGTTGGGCACGACTGACACGGCGCCTAGGTAGCTCAGCGTGAGCAGGGCAGCGCGATCATTGAGCATGGGCGCCGCTGCCTTGGCCATGGCCGGAAAGCTGTAGGCGGAGATGTCATGCGCGATGCGGAAACCCTCACGTGAGATGCCGTCCAGGAAGTCGCCGGCGATCGCCTCGCGCGGCGCAAAGCCGATGGCGTGCACGAAGCCGTCGAAGGTCGGCCAGGTGGCAGACAAGTCCTTGAACACCCGTTCGATCTGCTCATCACTGCCCACGTCACAGTCGAACACGAGATCCGAGCCGAATTCACGCGCGAATTCCGTGATCCGGTCCTTGAAGCGGTCGCCGACGTAGGTGAACGCCAACTCGGCGCCCTCGCGCTTGCAGGCGCTGGCGATGCCGTAGGCGATGGAGCGGTTGGACAGCAAACCGGTGATCAGGAGGCGCTTGCCGGCAAGAAAGCCCATAAGTGCGGATTCCGTTGGTTGTGAATGCCACAAATGCTACTTCCAAGGGTGGCTCGGAGCGGGAAAACCCTGAGCCGCAGGGGCTGCGGCCTCTATCATCCGCGCTTTGCCGCCAGACCCTGGCCGGTAGCGCGCCAAACCCGCGCTCTCCGGCAGCACGTTCACAAGACCTGATGGGCTGGCGCTGGAGGGGATCAGATATGACGTGGAATCGTTCCGGCCGCACGCGCGCCGGATGGCCAGGCACGGTCGTGCTCGGCCTGATGCTGGGCTTGGCCGCCTGTGGCGAGGTGCCCAACAGTCCGCACCCCGGCGGTGCCGAGCGCGAGAACACCCTGTTCTCCAGCTTCCAAGAGCGCTCGCCCAAGTACCTGGACCCCGTGTCGTCCTACGCGAACAACGAGACCCCGGTCACCTACCAGGTCTACGAGCCGCTCTACGGCTATCACTATTTGAAGCGGCCGTACGAACTGGTACCGAAGGGCGCCAGCCGCGTGGTCGCGGTGCCGCGCTACTTCGACAAGGACGGCAAGGAACTTGGCGCGGATGCGCCGGGCGAGCAGATTGCCGAGAGCGTGTACGACATCCCGATCCGCCGCGGCATGCGCTACTCGCCGCACCCCGCCTTCGCAAAGGATGCCCAGGGCAATTACCTGTATCACAAGCTGACCGAAGCGGATGTGCGCGGCAAGCGCAGCCCCTTCGATTGGACTCAGACCGGCACCCGCGAAGTCACCGCGGAGGACTACGTCTACACGGTCAAGCGCAATGCCACGACGCGCACGCTTGCGGTGATCTCCTCGGTGTTTGCGGAATACATCGTCGGCTTGAAGGACTACATGGAGCTGATCCAGGCCGAGGACAAGAAGCTCCTGGCCGGCACGGATCCGTCCAGCCTGGACAAACCCTTCCTGGACTTCCGCAAGTACCCGTTGGCTGGCGCGAGCGCGCCGGACCCTTACACCCTGCGTCTGCGCATCAAGGGCAAGTACCCGCAGATGAAGTACTGGATGGCGATGACGTTCTTTGCCCCCACGCCGTGGGAGGTGGACTACTTCTACACCCAGCCTGGCATGGCCTTCAACGGCCTGTCGATGAACACCTGGCCCGTAGGCAGCGGCCCCTACATGATGGTCGACTACGTGCGCGATCGGCATCACATCCTCAAGCGCAACCCCAACTACCGCACTGACGACTTCTACCCCTGCGAGGGCGAGGCCAGCGACACCGCCGCCGGCTTCCTGAAGGACTGCGGCAAGCCCATGCCCTTCATCGACACGCTCGTGTTCCGGCAGGACAAGGAAAAGGTGCCGATGAAGGCCAAGTTCCGTGCGGGATTTCTGGATGTACCGGAGATCGAGCGCACCGAGTACGGCGTGGAGTTCAGCATCGACGCCGATGACGACCCCAAGGTGGCCGCCGAGTTCAAGGAGCGCGGCATGCAGTTCCCCAAGTTCCTTGATCCCTCCATCTGGTACACGGGCTTCAACATGCTCGACCCCGTGGTGGGTTGGGGCAACACGCCCGAGCAGCAGGTGAAGAACCGCAAGCTCCGCCAGGCGATCTCGATTGCGATCGACTTCGATGAGTGGAACACCATCTTCCCGACCAAGGGCGGCGTGGCTGGCATGGGCCCGATGCCGCCGGGTGTGTTTGGCTCGCGCTATGGCACCGCCGAGGGGGTGAACCCGGTGACGCACAGCTGGAAGGATGGCCGCTACGTGCGCCGGCCCATCGAGGACGCCAAGCGCCTGCTGGCCGAAGCCGGCTACCCGGACGGGCGTGATGCCAAGACCGGCAAGCCGCTGGTGATCAACTACGACTTCCAGCGCGCGCTGACGCCGGAGTTCCGTGCCGAGGTCGATTGGATGGCCAAGCAGTTCGCCAAGATCAACATCCAGCTTGAGGTCCGCGCCACTGACTTCAACCAGTACCAGGACAAGAAGCGCAAGGGCGCGCTGCAGTTCTACTGGGGTGGCTGGCTGGCGGACTACCCGGATGCCGAGAACTTCCTGTTCCTGCTCTACGGGCCGAACTCGAGTGCCAAGTTCGACGGCGAGAACATCTCCAACTACGACAACCCCGAATACAACAAGCGCTTCGACCGCTTGAAGCTGCTCGATGACGGGCCGGAGAAGCAGAAGCTGATCGACGAGTTGGAGAGCATTGCGCGCGAAGACGCGGTCTGGAGCTTCGGCTACTACCCCTATGCCGGTGGCGCCTTCCACCAGTGGGTGGGCAACGGCAAGCCCGCCACCATGATCCGGGACATGGCCAAGTACTACACCATCGACGCGCCGCTGCGCGCCGAGAAGATCCGCGAGTGGAACCAGCCGGTGCGCTGGCCGCTGGCGCTGATTGTTTTGTTGCTGGCGCTGGCTGCCATCCCCGCGATCCGCATGATCCGCCGCCGCGAAGCGGCCCGTGGCCTCAGCGCGACCACGCGCGAACCCGCCACGCAAGGCGCGGAGTGACCCGATGCTGAACTACATCATCCGACGCGCGCTCTACGGCATCCTCGTGCTGCTGGGCGTGAATATCTTCACCTTCATCCTGTTCTTCACGGTCAACACGCCGGACGACATGGCGCGCCTGAACATCGGCGGCAAGCGCGTGAGCGCCGACCAGATCCAGAAATGGAAGGCCGAGCGCGGCTATGACAAGCCGATGTACTTCAACGCGGCCGCCAGCGGCAGCAGCAAGGTGACCGAGACCATCTTCTGGGAGCGTTCGGTCGGTCTGCTGGCGCTGAACTTCGGCCGCGCGGACGGCGAAGCCGGTGGCGACATCGGCCACGAGATCGCCACGCGCATGAAGGCCTCTCTCGCGCTTGCCGTGCCCACCTTCATCCTGACGGTGATGGCCACGGTCGGTCTGGGGCTTCTGCTGGTGTTCTTCCGGAACACGCCGATCGACTTCTGGGGTGTGGTGCTGTGCGTGTTTCTGCTGTCGATCTCGAGCCTGTTCTACATCATCGTCGGGCAGTTCATGTTCTCGAAGGTCATGCGCCTGTTCCCGATCTCGGGCTTTGCCGGCGGGCTGGACGTGGTGAAGTTCCTGTTCCTGCCGGTAGCGCTGTCGTTGCTGGCGCGTCTGGGGGGGGATGCACGCCTGTCACGCGCCATGTTTCTGGAGGAGGTCGGCAAGGACTATGTGCGCACGGCTCGGGCCAAGGGCCTGTCCGAGCGCCTGGTGCTGCTGCGCCATGTGCTGCGCAATGCGCTGATCCCGATCATCACCAGCGCCGGCAGCTATCTGCCTTTCATCTTCATGGGCAGCCTGGTGTTCGAGAGCTTTTTCGGCATCCCCGGCCTGGGCAGCTACGTGATCGACGCCATCGGCGGGCAGGACTTCGCCATCGTGCGCTCCATGGTCTTCGTGGGCAGCCTGATCTACATCGTGAGCTACATGCTGATCGACATCCTGTACACGGTGGTGGACCCTCGTGTACGTCTCGCTTGATAGGCCGAAAATGATTGAAAATCAAATTGCCAATGAAGCGTTATCCGCATGCCTTGTGCGGATCTCGGCATGTCTTCATCAGTTCAAATTCGCGGCTGAAAATGAGATAAATGGCTCCTGGAGCGGGTCTTCAGGCCATGTGTCTTCGGGGCATGTCTCTGGCGCTACCGCCACAGCAGGAGGCCGCTGACCATGCCCAAGCTCGTCATCCTCTGGACGGACGCCGTCTTCTTCCTGATGCTGATTGCGGCGCTGTTCTACATCGGCCATGCGCGCAAGAGCCCCACGCTGCGCGCTACGTGGCGCAAGGTGGCGCAGGAGCCCTCGGCCATGGCGGCGCTGGTTATCGTGCTGCTGTTCCTTGCCGTCGCGCTGCTGGACAGCATCCACTTCCGGCGCATGCTCCCGCCCGCGCCTAGCGCGGCGGCCAGCACCGCCGCGGCCTACTCCACGCGCACCGAGTCAGTGCTCGACGCGCTGCTCGCCCGTCAGATCGCCATGCGCGAGACCTCCTACTCCCTGCCGATGGCCACCGAGACGTTCACCAAGGAGTCGCGCGAGGTCAATGGCCAGGTGGTGCGCGAGCGCGTGCGGCTGGACCATGGCGGCGCGCACCTTAAAGACCCGGCGCGCGACTACTGGCCCGATGTGCGCCAGCGCGTGGGGCAGGGCGTGGTGGGCGGGCTGCTGGCCGCCTTCGCCTTCGCCCTGCTCGTTGCGGCTGGGCTCGCCGCCAGCCAGAAGCGCAACATCCGCGACACCTGGCACGACATTCTTTCCAGCCGCACCGATCTGCCGTGGAGCACGGTGTGCGTCACGGTCACAGCGGTCTGCCTCGTCGTAGGACCGGTGATCTCGCTCATGGATTACTACCACGTGCTGGGTACAGACCGCACCGGCAACGACGTGCTGTACCAGGCGCTCAAGAGCATCCGCACGGCGTTTGTGATCGGCACGCTCACCACCCTGGCCACGCTGCCCTTCGCGGTGGTGCTGGGCGTGATGGCGGGTTACTTCCGCGGCTGGGTCGATGACGTGATCCAGTACCTGTACACCACGCTGTCGTCGATCCCGAACGTGCTGCTGATCGCCGCGTGCGTGCTGATGATCCAGGTCTTCATCGACAAGAACCCGCAGCTGTTCGACACCGGTGCGGAGCGGGCCGACCTGAAACTCTTCTTCCTGTGCCTGATTCTCGGTCTGACGGGCTGGGCGGGGTTGTGCCGCCTGCTGCGCGCCGAGACCATGAAGCTGCGCGAACTGGACTATGTGCAGGCCGCCCAGGCCTTCGGCGTGTCGCCCTGGCGCATCATGGCAAGGCACATCCTGCCCAACGTCACGCACCTGATCCTGATCACCACGGTGCTCGATTTCTCAACCCTTGTGCTGTACGAAGCGGTGCTGAGCTATGTCGGGGTCGGAGTGGACCCGAGCATGAGCAGCTTTGGCGGCATGATCAACCTGGCGCGCAGCGAGATGAGCCGCGAGCCTGTGGTGTGGTGGAGCTTCATGGCGGCCTTTGCCTTCATGGTGGCGTTGGTGCTGGCCTTCAATCTGCTGGCCGATGCTGTGCAGGCCGCGTTCGATCCGCGTACTCGCAAGTTCCGCGCAAAGCTGCGCGTGTTCAAGCCCGCCGCAGCCTGAGGACATTCCATGCTCAACACCCAAGACCTTCACGTCGAGCTGGACAGCGAATCCGGCCTCGTGCACGCCGTCGATGGCGTGCGCTTCTCGATTGCGCGCGGCCAAACCTTTGCCATCGTCGGCGAGTCCGGCTGCGGCAAGAGCATGACAGCCCTGGCCCTCATGCGCCTGCTGCCGGAGAACGGCCGCATCACCCGCGGCCAGGTGCACATTGCAGAGACTGATCTACTGCAACTGCCCGAGCGCGAGATGCGCGCAGCACGCGGCGGCAAAATCGGCATCATTTTTCAGGAACCCGCCACCAGCCTGAACCCGGTCATGCGGGTGGGCGACCAGATCGTTGAGACGATCGAGACGCACACGACGCTGCGCGGCCCGGCAGCGCGCGCCAAAGCGCTGGAGTGGCTCAAGAAGGTGGGCATTCCCAACGCCGAGCAGCGCATTGATGCCTACCCGTTCCAGCTCTCCGGCGGCCAGAAGCAGCGGGTGATGATCGCGATTGCGCTGGCGGCCGAACCTGAGGTGCTGATTGCCGATGAGCCCACCACCGCGCTGGACGTGACCATTCAGGCGCAGATTCTGGACCTGCTCAAGCAGCTGCAGGCGGAGCAGGGCATGGCGATCGTGCTGATCACGCACGATCTGGCCGTGGTCAAGCAGATGGCACATCAGGTGGCACTGATGTACGCCGGCGAAGTGGTGGAGCTGGCTGCGGCCGATGCGTTCTTCTCCCGCCCGCTTCACCCCTACGCACAGAAGCTGTTCGCGGCTCTGCCGGACGCCGGCAAGCGTGGCGGCAGCCTCGCGGCCATCCGCGGCACCGTGCCCGCGCTCAATCGCGAGTTCACAGCCTGCCGCTTTGTGGACCGCTGCGACGCAGCCCATGACGCTTGCCGCGCTGCGCCGCCGGAACTGCTGGAGCCGAGCACCGGCCACTGGGTGCGCTGCGTGCTACATCGTGGCGGCGCGGTGGCGCTTGCACCCACTTTAGCGGGCTTGCCTGCGCCGGCTGAGCCTTCTTCCTCTGCTGCGGACGCAGCGGCACCGCAGCCCCTGCTCGAAGTGCGCGATCTGCGCGTTTACTACCCGATCCGCGCGGGTCTGTTGCGCCGCGTCGTGGACCATGTGCGCGCCGTGGATGGTGTGAGCTTCAGCGTGCCGCAGGGACGCACGCTGGCGCTGGTGGGTGAGTCAGGCTGCGGCAAGACCACCACTGGCAAGGCGCTGCTGCAACTGCTGCGCGGCAATGCGCAGGTCACCGGCAGCGTGCGGCTGAACGGGCAGGAACTCGGCGCGTTGGAAGGCGCCGCACTCCACGCGATCCGCAAGCAGGTACAGATCATTTTCCAGGACCCCTTTGCCTCCCTGAACCCGCGCATGCGCGTCGCGGAGATCCTTGAAGAAGGGCTGCTGTCGCTGCATCCGGAGCTGTCGCCCGACGCACGGCGCGATCGCGTGCGCAGGATCGTCGAGCAGGTCGGCCTGCGGCCGGATGCGCTGGAGCGCTACCCGCACGAATTCTCTGGCGGTCAGCGCCAGCGCATCGCCATCGCCCGCGCTCTGGCGGTGGAGCCGCGCCTGATCGTCTGTGACGAGCCGACCTCCGCGCTGGATGTGTCGGTGCAGGCGCAGATCCTGAACCTGCTTAAGGAGCTGCAACAGGAGCTAGGAATCGCTTACCTATTCATCACGCACAACATCGGGGTCGTGGAGTTCTTCGCGCATGAGGTGGCGGTGATGCAGAAGGGTGTGATCGTGGAATCCGGAGCAGCCCGCGAGGTGCTTGGAGCGCCGCAGCACGCCTACACCCGCGCGCTGCTGGCCGCCGTCCCGAGGATGTAGTTGGCTTGTGCAGGACAAAACGGCGGGGCTGCGCCCAACGCGGCCGCGTATCGCGATGCCTGAGCGCGTTACCGCTCAGTCACACAACTGTCGTGAACATGCAACGCCAAGGCGGCTGTTTGACTGATTTTCGATCTCGACATCACTCCAAAAGCATCTGCTAAGTATTTGATTTTTAAGGAGTACACCCGAGGAGCTACAAAGCCTTGGTTTGTCGGCGTAGGGAGGTTCCCTAGAGCAACAACCCGTTACATGCCACACTCTTCGGAGTTGGCTACCCGCCAATCGTCCATGTATCCAAGGGGATTCTTTATGTTCAATCAAAAGCACATGTGTGCGGCCCTCGCGGTGGTATTCGCCGGTGGGTTCGGCTTTGCTGCACAAGCGCAGCAAGCCCAGCAGCAAGACCCGAAAGTCACGAAGGTTGAGCGCGTAGAGGTCACGGGTTCGAACATTCGCCGTACGGACGCCGAAACTGCGGTGCCCGTCCAGATCATCACGGCCGAAGACATCCGTCGCTCGGGTCGCCAGACGATCACAGAAGTGCTGCGCGAGCTGCCCAGCGCGGCTGCGGGTGGCCTGACGGAACTGACCGGTAGCGGCAGTTTCTCGGCTGGCGCTGCCTCGGTATCGCTGCGTGGTCTGGGTTCGTCCGCCACGCTGGTGCTGCTCAACGGCCGTCGCGTCGCCCCCTACGGTCTCGTTGACCCCAACTTCGGCCAGAGCGCCGCGGTCAACCTGAACGCTATTCCCCTGTCGGTGGTGGAGCGCATCGAAGTCCTGAAGGACGGCGCCTCCGCCATCTACGGCTCCGAAGCCATCGCCGGTGTGGTCAACATCATCCTGCGCCGTGACTACAAGGGCGCGGAAGTTGCAGTGCGCGGCTCGATGAACAAGGACGGCAAGTATGGCACCGGTGCCGTCACGGCGACCTTCGGTTTCGGCGATCTGACTGCCAACGGCTTCAACGTCTTCGGTAACGTCGAGGCCTACCGTCAAGAGTCGGTCATGTTCAAGGATGTCGAAGGCTTCCTGAATCGGGATTCCTTCCGCAACGTGTACCTGACCGGCGTGCCCTCGTCGTCCTACCACCCTGCGCTGAATTACCTCGCTGCAGGGCCTGGCGGCACGACCGTATTCACGCCCAGCGCGGCGTGCCCGACGTCCAATGTGGCTAACGCCCAAGCAGTGCTGGGCGGTGCCGCGCGTGGCACGTTCTGCCTGTATGACCAATGGCGCTTCGTGGAAATCGTGCCCAAGTCCGAGCGCAACAACGCGTTCGTTCGCGGCACTGTGGCCCTCGGCAGCAACTTCGAAGGTTTTGCCGAAGGCAGCTTCAACACGACCAACACCTACTTCATCGGCCCGCCCCGCGTCGTCGGTCAGGGTAACGGTGGCACCTTCAATGCCACGACCGGCGTTCTGGTGCCGATGGTGGGCGTGCTGCCGGTCGGCAACCCCAACAACCCATTCGCCACCCCGACGTTCTATCGCGCCCGCATGGACGCGCTTGGCCGCCAAGACAATGAAGTGGACAGCGACACCGCTCGCGCAGTGGTGGGTGTCAAGGGTGCGCTCTTCGGTTGGGACGTAGAAGCGTCCTACCTCTGGAACGAGAACAAGACGACTTCGACCAACTACAACGAAGTGCGTCTGACCGAGTTCAACAACGCGATCACCAACGGCACGCTGAACTTCTTGAACCCGTCTGCAAGCACGACGTCGTTCGCAAGCCTCGGTGCCAATCTGAAGGATCAGGCGCGTTCGAGCTTCGAAATCCTGAGCCTGAAGGGATCGGGTGAACTGTTCGCACTGCCCGGCGGCAAGGCTGCACTTGCTGCAGGTCTTGAGTTCCGCAAGGAAGAACGCGATGTGCAGCCGGATCGTCTGAAGACGGTGGCCGGCGTGTTCGGCCGCGGTGTGGCCAGCGCGCAGGGTAGCCGCGACGTGACGACGGTCTACGGTGAAGTGGTGCTGCCCGTGCTGCCCACCGTCGAACTGCAAGTTGCAGCGCGTGTGGATGATTATTCGGACTTTGGCAACTCCACAACGCCGAAGATCGCAGGTACCTGGAAGGCCACGAACAACTTCAAGCTGCGCGCAAGCTACGCAGAAGGCTTCCGCGCCCCGTCGCTGACGGAAATCACGCGCTCTGCGACGTCCGGCTTCTTCAACGGCGTTGACGATCCCCGCCGATGCAACCGCACACAGGGCATCACAGTGGGTTGCGGTCTTAGCCTGCCGGGTCTGATCGTTGCCTCGCCGTTCCTGAAGCCTGAAGAGGCCGAGAGCAAGACCATCGGCTTCGTCTTCGAGCCAACGAACACGACTAGCCTGACCGTCGATTACTTCACGATCAAGCGTGAGAACGAAATCACGTTCCTGTCGTTGAACGAAATCCTTGCCAACGAAGGCTCGACCGATCCTCGCTACGCCAACACCGTCGTGCGCGATCCGGCCAACACCTCCGTGACCGTTCCGAATGACCCGGGCGCGATCCTCTTCATCCGCACGGGCTTCGCGAACCTCGGCAAGACCCGTGTTTCCGGCTTTGACCTGAACCTGCGCAACCGGGCCTCGTTGGGCGACTGGGGTCGTCTGACCACCAACATTGACCTGACGCACTACACGAAGCAGGAAGGCTCGGGCACACCGACGGCACCGATGGTGACGTTCAACGGCTACCGTAACGCGCCCAACACGCGGGGCACGGCGCGCATGACCTGGGAATACGGTGCATGGGCGAATTCGCTGCAGGTCAACTACCTGAAGGGGTTCAAGCCCTTCGGCAACCCTGACCAGGCAACCGGCGGTGGCCGCACGGCAATCCTGACCTGCTCGAATCCGAACGGTACGTACCTCGGTGTGTGTAACGTGCAGGATTGGGTGACGCTGGATGTGGGTACTTCGTACTCCGGCATCAAGAACCTGACCTTGTCGGCAACGGTGCGCAACATCATGGATCGCAAGCCGTCGACCGATCCGCTGGCCCGTCCGTTCAACACGGCGTGGTATTCGCCTCAGGGCATGAATATCTCCTTGGGTGCGTCCTACCGCTTCTGGTAAGCGCTTGCCAACCCCGGGCTGCGTGCAGCCCGGGGTTGACTCTCAAGGCCCTCGACTCCGAGGGCCTTTTTTGTTGCCCCCAGCATGCGGTAAGTGGTCGTGGTGCGATGCGAAACTGCAACAGAGTTAGCAGGTGGCGCAAGTTTCCGGCGGGCCGACCGTGGAATGGCCTCTGGCGAAGGGGCAAAATCACGCTATCGCCACTTCGGCGAAGTCACTACTGAGGGGAATTCATGATTAATCGGAACTACGTCGCTCGCGCCATGGCGCAGGCGTTTGGTGGCTTGGCGGTTTGCGCTCTAGTACCTGTGGCGCTCGCTCAGCAGCAGCCGACGCAGCAGGAGCCCGCCAAGCTTGAACGTATCGAGGTGACGGGTTCGAGCATCAAGCGAATCGATGCTGAGACCGCGGTGCCTGTCACGGTGTTGCGTCGCGAAGACATCGAGAAGGCCGGTGTTTCCACCGTCGCGCAGCTGCTCGAGAAAGTGTCTGTCAATAACGGGCAGGGCTACAACATTGCCAACGCATTGGGCGACTCGGCGCGTCCTGGTTTCGCAGGGGCATCACTGCGCGGTTTGGGGGCGAACAACACGCTGGTATTGCTGAACGGTCGGCGCTTGGCTGTGTACGCCTTTGATGGCGGTGGAGTGAACCTCGGTCAGATCCCAGCTGCTGCACTGGAGCGCGTCGAGATTCTGCGTGATGGCGCGTCCGCGATCTACGGCACCGACGCTGTGGGCGGCGTGATTAACTTCATCACGCGCCGCGACTTCAAGGGCGGCATTGTTGATGGGAACTATTACAAACCTGAAGCTGCCGGCGGCGAAAGCTATGGTGGCAACCTGACTCTTGGCTTTGGTGACCTAGCCACTGATCGCTTCAATGTTATGGGTGTGGCTAGCTACAACAAGCTAGAAGCCATCAAGGCGCGTGACCGCAGCTTCTCGAAGACCGCATTTCTGCGCAATGTCGATATCTCCGGTAACGGGACCATCGACCGGACCAGTGCCAATGCCTTCCCGGCAAACGTGTTCATTCCCGGCGTAGGCTTGCGCAACCCGACTGCGAATCTGTACCAAAACGGCAATGGGTGTACGCCCCCGGCGAGTTTCGGTCGTACGCCAACTGAAGGCCAATGCCGCTACGACTACGCAAGTCAAATCGATATCGTTCCGGACCAAGAGACAAAGAGCATCCTCGGCAGAGCTGTTCTGCAGCTTGGTGATGCGGCTCAGGTGTTTGCGGAGTATTCACGCGCAGAGCAGACCTACACGTTCCGGATTTCTCAGACCCCCGCGTCTGAGGCGACTACCTTAAACGGTGACCCCTTGTTGCTGCCGACTAGCAGCCGCTACTACCCGACTGCCTGGGTTGCTGCCAACTTCCCGACCTTGGTTGGTCAACCGCTGAACCTGTACTACCGCGTGCTTGAAACCGGTCCCCGTACCAACCAGGCAGAGATCGTCGAAGACCGTATCCTGGGTGGCATTGAAGGTGCTGCCTTCGGTTGGGACTACAAGGCGGGCGTGCTGCGTGCGACATCTAAGGCCACTGAACGGTACCTCGCCGGTTACATGTCAGAAGCGCGACTCTTGGCAGCAATGGCCCGGGGGAACATTAACCCCTTTGGATTTCAGGACACCGCTGAGGGGCGCAATGAGCTACTAGGGGCTCAAGTCTTGGGAAAAACGCGGATTTCGAAGTCTGAGCGTACGTCGTTTGACGCAACTGCGTCGCGCGAGGTTTTTCGCCTTCCCGCGGGTCCTGTTGCCATGGCTATTGGCACTGAATATCGTGAAGAGAAGTACAACGACCAGCCGCAAGCGGTTCTGAATACTGGTGACATCATCGGCGGCGGCGGGACGCAGTTGCCGGTTGTAGCTAAGCGTGACGTGACCGCAGTGTTCGCCGAACTCAACGCACCGATCATGAAGGGGTTGGAAGCCACTCTTGCTGTTCGTGGCGACAAGTACAGCGACTTCGGTAGTACGACAAACCCGAAGCTCGGACTTCGCTGGACCCCCTCCAGTGCCTTCCTTGCCCGCGCGTCCTACAGCACCGGCTTCCGCGCGCCAGCTTTGCCTGACCTGTTTTCGGCACAGACGCAAACCAACACTGGCGGCGTCTACGATGACCCGTTCTACGACTCAGTAAGCGGCGGATGCGCAGCGATTTTCGATGGCAAGTACTGCGGGGCACAGCTGACGGTCAAGCAGGGCGGCAACCCGCGCCTGAAGCCGGAAGAGTCAAAGAGCTGGACTCTGGGCTTCATCTTCGAGCCGACCCGCAACATCTCGTTCGGTTTGGATTACTTCAGCATTAAGCAGACGAAGCTGATCGGCATCATTAGTGCAGATACCAAGCTGGCTGACTTCATTGACAACTTCAATCCCGCAACGCTGACTAGCAGCTCGATCTATGCGCGCGACGTGATCACGACGCGTGATCCTGCGGCGGGCAACCGTCTGGTGATTGACTTCGTTCAGTCGGTCTTCGACAACGTGGGTGATCAGAACACCAGCGGTGTAGATCTGAGTGTCAAGGTGCGACTGCCCGCCTCCGATATCGGTCGCTTTGGGTTCAATGTCGAAGGCTCTTACATCGGCAAGCAGGAGTCTCGGCTTGTTGGTCAGCCGACGTTCAACAACAGTGTTGGTACGTACGCCACCTTTGGTCCCGTTGTGCGCTTTAAGCACAACAGCACGATCGACTGGGAGCGCGGTCCGCTCAATGTTGCGTTGACTTACAACTATTCACAGGGGTACTGGGACCAAGTGGCCGGTCGTAGCGGGCAGCCTCGCAAAGTTGGCAACTACGAGACGTTTGATGTGTTTGCCCAGTACAAGGGAATCAAAAACCTGACGATCTCTGGTGGCGTCCGCAACCTGCTCGATCGCAACCCGCCGTTCTCCAACCAGAACGCCTACTTCCAAGTGGGCTACGACCCGACTTACACAGACCCGCGTGGCCGTACGCCTTACGTTCGCGCCAGCTACAAGTTCTGGTAAGTCGCAGGCAACTCGCCCTAAGGTGGGTGGCAGTGCAAGGGGAGCCGAGAGGCTCCCCTTTTTGTTGTGATCTCGACAACTGTCTTGATGTTCATGCGCACGGTTGCGACAGGCACCCGACTACAGTGCTCAGGTATCGATTTCCTTGAGTGAACGGTCGCAACTTTTCCCGCATGTAGCTTTCCTACCGCGTTAGAATCGCGCCTTCCGTTTTTCTTGAGGTTCTCGATTCACCGAGCGGCGCAATCCAAACGAAGCCGCCGCGAGTCGAGTGTGGTCAGCGACAGGCTGACTGTATTGGGGCATCACTGATCGGAGAGACCATGGTATTCAAGTTCGTCCGCATTCCCGCGCGCATCGCGGCCCTGTTCCTGGCAGGTGCCATGGCAGTGGGTAGCGTCCACGCTCAGACCGCTGCGCCCGCCGCACCGGCCGCCGAAGCCGCCAAGCCGGCCGAGGTTGCGCCTGCGCCAGCTGCAGCACCGGTCGCAGCAGCCACGCCGGGCAAGTCGCAGGCAGCCATCGAGAACCCGTATGGCCTGCGCGCCATGTGGGAGCATGGTGACTTCGTGGCTAAGGGCACCCTGTTCATCATGATCTTCATGTCGCTGGGCACCTGGTACATCATCGCGGTGAAGCTTTGGGAAGGCCGCAACATCCGCCGTCAGGCAGAGGCGGCTAGCAAGTCGTTCTGGAGCGCTGGATCCGTTCGAAGCGGCGCTGACACTCTGCAGAAGGACAGCCCGTTCCGTTTCATCGCCGAGCGTGGGATCGAAGCCACGCAGAAGCACGATGGTCTGCTCGGCCAGATCGACCTCTCGACTTGGGTCACGATGTCGATTGATCGTGCAATTGGCAATGTGCAGAGCCGCATGGGTGATGGCATGGCATTCCTCGCCACCGTGGGTTCGACCGCACCGTTCATCGGCTTGTTCGGTACGGTTTGGGGTATCTATAACGCGCTGGTTCGTATCGGCGTGTCTGGCCAGGCTTCGATCGACAAGGTAGCCGGCCCCGTGGGTGAAGCGCTGATCATGACCGCTATCGGTCTGGCAGTCGCTGTGCCCGCAGTGTTGGGCTACAACTTCATTGTTCGCAAGAACAAGCTCGTGATGGACGACGTTCGCGCATTCGGCAGCGATCTCCACTCCGTGCTGCTCGCCTCGGCCAACTCCAAGAAGGCCTGACAGCCATGGGCATGAATGTCGGCTCGGCCGACGACGACGAAGGCCTGAACTCGACCATCAACACCACGCCCCTCGTGGACGTGATGTTGGTGCTCTTGATCATCTTCCTCATCACCATCCCAGTGGTGACCACCTCGGTCAAGCTCGAGCTGCCCAAGGAGACCAACTCCATCCGGGAGAGCAAGCCTGAGAACATCGTGATCTCGGTGGATCGCCAGGGACGGATCTTCTACTACGACACGCCGATGCCCAACGCGCAGGCCATCTTCGAGCGCCTGCGCAAGGTCTCGACGATGAACCCGCAGCCTGAGGTGCACATCCGTGGCGATATGGCTTCGAACTACGAGCCGGTTGGCCGGGTGCTGTATGCCGTGCAGCGCGCAGGCATCGCAAAAGTCGCCTTCCTGACCGAGCCTGCAGGCCCGGGCGGAAACTAATCTGAAGATCGAGGCGGCGCCCGCAGGCGCGGGCGCGTGCCGAGGAGTTTTGGCATGGGAATGAGTGTTGGCAGCAGCGGAGGCAATGAGCCGGAACCGATCATGGACATCAACACGACACCGCTGATCGACGTCATGCTGGTGTTGCTGATCATGTTCATCATCACGATTCCGATTCAGCTGCATTCTGTGAACGTGAACATGCCGGTGGGTGACCCGCCGCGCAGCCAGGTTGAACCAGTGAAGATCCGTCTGGACATCAACGAAGAAAGCAAGATCTTCTGGGATGCCCAGCCTGTGGTTGACGCCGCTGATCTGGAGAACCGTCTGCGCACCGCAGCGGTCTCGCCCGACAACCCGGTGCTGATCGTTCGTCCGGACAAGCGTGCCCGCTATGAAACCGTGGCGCACGTGCTCGCGGCGGTGCAACGTGCCGGCGTAGGCCGCATGACGATTGCCGGTGCCGAGCAGTTCGTCGAATAACCCGTCGACAAGGGTCGATCAGCGATCGATGATTGTGCAGCTGCTGCCGTCCCGGGGAGGGGCGGCACGCGGCGCACGCAGTGGCCCAGGCGCCTCGTGCGGCCTGAGTCCCAAGGAGTAGGTTTGTTATGGCAAACGACATCCGTATGGTGACGGACTACCGGACCCAGCAGCGGAACCCGCGCAAGCACATGGTGGGTCTGTCTGTGGTGGTCGGGTTGCACGCCGTCTTGCTGTACGCGGTCACGACGGGTCTGGCCAACCAGATGATCGTCAAGGTGGCCAAGCCGGTTGAGGCGCTGCTTGAGGAATACAAGCCGCCGCCCCCGCCGCCCCCGCCCCCGCCGCCCCCGCCACCGCCCAAGCAGGTCACCCAGGCGCCGCCTCCTGAGGCTCCGCCGCCGGTGTTCGTGCCGCAGGCAGAGGTGAAGCCCACGGTGCCTGTGGAAGCGCCTGTGGTGCCAGTGACAACCGCACCGCCGGTTGCCGAGTACAAGATCACGCCGCCCGCACCGCCTGCACCGCCGGCGCTGCCCAGCGTGATCCGTGGCACCGGCAACTGCTCGGCTGTGCCGCCCAAGCCGGAGTATCCGCGCAAGGCGCTGCAGGAGAGCGTGCAGGGCACGATCGTGATCCGTGCGCAGGTTGGTGCGAACGGTCGCCTGGGCAGCCCGGTGATTCATTCGGTCAGCGGCATGTCGCAGCTGCAGGCGCGCATGTTCCAGTCTGTGCTGTTCTCCAACGTGGCGGGCTACGCCTGCGCAGGGGAGCCAGGTCAGGTGTACGAGATTCCGTTCGACTTCAAGCTGAACGACTGAACCTCAGCGGCCTTCGGGCTGCAGACTGGCATCTCTCTGAAAGGGCCCGATCTTCGGGCCCTTTCTCTTTCTCGTGCGCCGATCCGGTGCATGCGCACGGATCGCAGTGATGGTGCTGTGTGCCCCGCCGGGCCTATGTCTTCGGCGTGAGATGCACAAGGTCTCCACGACCCTGAAAATCACCGCAGATCCGCACCCAGCAAGCGGAAAGGCGAAAAACCAATATTCAAAATCTGATTGACAATCGTTCACTATTGGCGACACTTATTAATCAGAAATTGAAAATTCGGCGCGCACAGCTCCCGCGCGTGCTGCAGGCTATGCAGTCCGAGCGCGTTGGCTGGGAGCGGTTGGACCGGCGCCTTCCCGGTATCTCTCGAAGCGGGCGCGGCCGTTTGCCAGGCCTCCCGGCGGGGCTGCCCAAGTCGTGCGCAGCGCTCCGCCGCGCGAGGTCCTGACGAGGTCCCCGTATGGCCGCTGAATCGATCGTTACGACGAGCAGCCACGCTGCGGCTGCGCAAACTCACGCCCCGAACATTCGGTCGCGGTTCAGCGCTTTGAGGAGCTGCTTTTCGCGCCTGCAGGCTTGGCCGCCGCGCGGGTACCGCTCTTGGTCTTCTGCGCCGTGGCCTTGCGCGACGTTGCGCGCGGGGTCGGTCGCGAGGCCGTCTTGCCCTTTGCCTGCGCGCCAGCCTTGGCGGGTGCGGCGGCGCGGTAGATCGTCAAGCGCTGACCGGCTGCCACGCTGCTGCGCCCACCATTCCACTGCGCCAGCTGGGTGGTGGAGACTCGGTAGCGGCGCGCGATGCTGGCCATGCTCTCACCCTTGCGCACGACATGCACGCCGCGACGCAGGGCGGGGCCGTCGGGCGCGACCAGCAGATCACCGGACTCTGCGATCGTCTCGGGAATGTCTTCGCTGACGTGCTTCGGACGCGGGACCAGCAGTGTCGACCCGGGCCGGATGACCGTGCGCGCCGGGATGTTGTTGGCACTGCGCAGATCGGTCTCGGAGATGCCGAAACGGGCCGCGATCGCCGCAGGCCGCTCCGTGGCGCCTACGCGGTAGGCCATCCAGGACGACAGTGGCCGGTCGTAGTTCTCCAGGTTCTTGAGGAACACGTCGACCTTGTCGGCAGGCAGCAGGATCTCGGGGCGCAGTGCGCCGACGATCACGGGCCGATTGAACGAGGGGTTGAGCGCGCGGAACTGATCGACCGAGATCTCGGCGAGCTTGGCGGCCGTGACCACGTCAATGTCGCGGTCCTTGGTGATCGTGACGAAGTAGGGCTCATTGCGGATCACCGGCAGCTTCAAGCCGTAACGCTCCGGGTCCTTGACGATGTTCTTGATGGCCTGCAGCTTGGGCACGTACCAGCGTGTCTCGGCAGGCATGTTCAGGCTCTGATAGTCCGTAGGCTTGCCGGCGCGCTGGTTGCGCGCAATCGCGCGCGACACAGAGCCTTCACCCCAGTTGTAGCTGGCCAACGCGAGATGCCAGTCGCCGAACATGCCGTAAAGGCGCTCGAAGTAGTCCAGCGCGGCGCGCGTGGAGTCGATCACCGAGCGGCGCTCGTCCTTCCACATGGTCTGCTTGAGGTTGTATTGCTTGCCCGTACTCGGAATGAACTGCCACATGCCACTGGCCTTGGCCGTGGACAGCGCCTGCGGATTGAATGCGCTTTCGATGAAAGGCAGCAGCGCCAGCTCCATGGGCATGTTGCGGCGCTCGATCTCCTCGACGATGAAGTAAAGGTAGCGGCTGGCCCGTTCAGTCATGCGCTGCATGTACTCGGGCTGGCGGGCGTACCACTGCGTTTTGTCATCGGCCAGCGGGCTTTGGAGATCCGGCATGGCAAAGCCGTTGCGGATCCGGGCCCAGAGGTCCTCGCGGGTCAAGTCCAGCTCGCTGCCGAGCTTGGGTGCATCGCCCGCCAGCTGCGGTGTGGCCGATCGTCCGTCCGGCGCGATGAGCTCCGGGGTGGAGAGCGGGCCGATCGCATCCGGCGCGGGCGGCACGGCTTGGGCTGGTCCGGGTGCGGCCTGTGCGGTGGCCGGTGCCGCGGGCACCGTGGGTGGCGCCGCGGGCCGCCCAGTCGGAGGCGTCGCAAGATGTGCGGGCGTGGCCTGGGTAGGCGCAGCCGGTGCACTCGGCACCTCGCGCGTCTCGATCGGCGCTGGCGTGTTCTGTGCCCACCCGCTCGTGCACAGGGCGGATAGCAGCAGGCCCGCCCCGACATGCTGCATTGCGGCCTTGCCGCGCGGTGTCGCAGCCGCAACGCCATGCCTCGGGCTGTGCCGCTCGCAGATTGGGGCGCGGGCAGAGCAGGCGAGCAGACGGCGTGGGTTGAACGTCATGAGGCGGGGGCGGATGCAGGGCGCTAAACCCCAGATTTTAGGCGTGCCGGTCTGCCGCGCGCCCGCTGTTGCTGGAGCGCAGCGTCCAATGTGCAGTCCGCGTCAACCACGACCCGCGCAGTGCGTGCCCGTTCAAGCGCGAAACACATCCTTGAGTGCGCGTCGCCGCGCAAACTCGGCCGCTGACCCCGCGCGCAGGAAGGGGTTGGTCTCAAGCTCGGTCTCGATCGTCGAGGGCAAGGTGCAGCGACCCTGAGCGCGCAGAGCAATGCAGGCAGCCAGACGCTCGGCGGTGCGCGTATTGGCCGGTTCGACGTGCGTGGCAAAGCGGAGATTGGCCACCGTGTACTCGTGCGCGCAGAACATCCGCGTGGCACTTGGCAGTTCGGCCAAGACACTGAGGCTTGTCCACATCTGCTCGGGGCTGCCTTCAAACAGGCGACCACAGCCGGCCGCAAAGAGCGTGTCGCCGCAGAACAGCGCCGGACTATCGATGCCCGTGCCGTCTGCTGTGCCCACTGCGAAGTAGCAGATGTGATCCAGCGTATGCCCCGGCGTCGCGAGCACCTGCAGCGTCACTCCCCAAGGGGCGAGTTGCACTGCGTCTCGATCTTTCACAGCCTGGGTGAGCCAGGGCATGGTGCCAGCCTGGCGCCCAGCCAGCGGGCCGATGATCTCGATACCGGGAAATTGCGTACGCAATGCCGCGACACCACCGATGTGATCGCCATGATGGTGCGTCAGTAGAATGCCCCGCAGCTTCAAGCCGCCGGATGCAAGCCAGCGCTGCACCGGCTCGGCTTGACCCGGGTCCACAACCCAGGCCTGCTGTGTGTCGTGGATTGCCCAGATGTAGTTGTCTGTGAATGCGGGCAGCTCGGTGATGCTCAGCATGGCGTCCAAGAGGTGTTTCCGGTCCACGTGCAGTCGATTCTGCGCAGTTTGCCCACGATCTCCACGCCATCGCAACGCCTACATGAGCTCCAGCGCCCCCGATCCCGACTCCGGCAAGCGTCCGCAGGCCGGGCCGCGCTCGGCGTGCAGCGGTCTGATGCAGCCCCTGTCCGAATGGGCGCAGTGCCCGGCCGGTCAGTATGTGCTCGGCTGGGAGCAGCGCATCGTCGACGAGATGGTCGATGACGTCTTCGGATTCCATGCACTCCAGCTGGGCTGGCCCGAACTGGCCGGGCTGCGCGCGAATCGCATGCCGCATCGCTGGTTGGCTGGAGCGGGTGCGGATTTCGGTCTGGCTGCTGATCTGCTGATCGAGCCTGAGGATCTGCCGTTCCCGGCGCAAACCCTGGATCTCGTTGTGCTGGCCCACGTACTTGAGTTCGCCGCGGACCCGCACCAGGTGCTGCGGGAAGTCGAGCGCGTGCTGGTACCTGAGGGGCGCGTGGTCGTTCTCGGATTCAACCCGCTATCGCTCTGGGGCGCGCGCCAGCGATTGATGCGCCCGTTGGGGCCGTATCTGCCGCGCGAGGGGCAGTTCATCAGTCCGCCGCGTTTGAAGGACTGGTTCAAGCTTCTGGGCATGGACGCGCAGCGCAGCCGCTTCGGTTGCTACGTGCCCTGGGTGCGTTCCGAGCGCTGGCTTGAGCGATGGGCATGGATGGATCGCATGGGGCCGCGGTGGTGGCCCTTTACTGGCAGTGTCTATGCAATGAGTGCGGTCAAGCATGTGCGGGGCATGCGTCTGATCGGTGCGGCGTGGAAGAAGCCCGCGCGAGCAGCCATTGCACCGGTGCCCGCAGCCTCGAACAGCCCGGTGTCCTTCGAGGTCTTGGGCGTTCACCAAACCGCGCGAGAAGCCCCTACCTTCAGGCATGGGGAGGGATAGCGCGTGCGGCGCCAGCCGCAGAGGCTTTTGGTGGCGCATGACACGAACTGTATATTCATACAGCCTATGATCGAAACGCGCTTGTCCAATGAGCCTCGAAAGCCTGCCCGGCCCAAGCATCGGGTGCGTGTGCTGCGCGTTCGCATCAAGAACAAGCACGCTGAGGCGCTCGATGAGATGGCCCGAGCGGTCAATCTGTGCTGGAACTACTGCAACGAGCTGAGCCTGAAGATCCTGGAGCGTGAGCAGCGTTTTGTGAAGGCGTCTGAGCTTCAGCGCTACATGGCCGGGGCCAGCAAAGAGGGCCTGCCGGTGGGCTCAGCGGTCTTTCAGCAAGTCGCCGAAGAGTTTGTGACGCGCCGCGCCCAGCACCGCAAGCGGCGCCTGGCCTGGCGCGTGAGCCGCGGCAGCCGTCGATCGCTGGGCTGGATTCCGTTCAAGGCGCGCTCGTTGACCTATCGCGCCGGCCAGATCCAGTTCCAAGGCCAAATGCTAGGCATTTGGGACTCTTGGGGCATGGGCGAGGTCGAACTGGGCGCCGGCTGCATCAGCCAGGACGCCCGCGGACGCTGGTACCTGAACGTCACGGTGAAGCTGCCGGCGCTGCCAGCCAAGCCGCCAACCCTTTCGGCACCGGTGGGCATCGACCTGGGGCTCAAGGATCTCGCTGCCTTGAGCGACGGACGCAAGATCGAAGCGCAACGCTTCTACCGGGATCTTGAGCCGGCCCTGGCCACCGCGCAACGCGCCGGCAAGAGGGCGCGCGTACGTGCCATCCACGCCAAGATCGCCAACCGCAGGAAGGATTTCCTGCACCAGTTCAGCAGTCAACTCGTGCGCGAGCATGGCTGCATCGTCGTGGGCGACGTCAATGCCCAGGCTCTAGCCCAGGGTCCGCACGCCAAGAGCGTGCTGGACGCGGGCTGGAGCACCCTCAGAACCATGCTGAAGTACAAGAGCGATGACGCGGCAGTCTGGTTCTTGGAAACGAGCGAGAGCCACACCACCCGAACGTGCAGTCACTGCGGCGAGCGCACCGGGCCATCTGGGGTCGAAGGCCTAGCGGTGCGCAGATGGGCTTGCGCCCACTGCGGCTGGGCGCACGACCGGGATGTGAACGCCGCCAGGAACATTCTGAAGCGTGGACTTCTCCAGCTCGAGCAGCAGTTCTCCTCTGCACTGGAGGCGAAAGCCTGCGAACGTGCAGTGAATGAGGCTGGCGCAAAAGCGTCAGCCGGGGCCGGACATGGCCCTCTGGCAGCAGGAATCCCCCGGCTTTAGCCGTGGGGAGGATGTCAAGGTCGTCAAGCCAACGAAACAGAGACTTGAATGAAGGTTGAGGCGTATACGGATGGCGCCTGCAAAGGCAACCCCGGCCCGGGAGGCTGGGGTGTGGTGCTGCGCTACGGGGAAACGGTGCGCGAATTGCACGGTGGGCAGGCGCAGACCACCAACAACCGCATGGAACTCACGGCGGTGATCGAAGCCCTGCGTGCGCTCAAGCGGCCTTGCGAGATCGTGGTGTGGGCCGACTCCCAGTATGTGCTCAAGGGCATCAGCGAGTGGTTGCCCGCATGGAAGGCGCGCGGCTGGAAGACGGCGGACAAAAAGCCAGTGAAGAACGAGGATCTCTGGCGCACGCTGGATGAGCTCGCACGGATGCATCAGGTGAGCTGGCAATGGGTCAAGGGCCATGCCGGCCATCCCGGCAACGAGCGCGCAGATGCCTTGGCCAATCTGGGCGTTGACGAGGTGCGCAGCGTCAAGCGCTGAGTTGCATCGGCCCGTACGCGCTCAGCGATGCCGGGCCAGCTCAGCGGCAAGCGTCTCCATCAGCTGTTCAGCCGGCAGCTCGCGGATGCGGTGCAGCGCTCGGCCCGACCAGCAGCTCTGGTGTTCGGCGTCATGCTGCTGCGCTGCCGCAGTGCGGATCGCGCCTGACAGCGCATTCTGAGCCGGGAACGGCAGGGCGGTGGCTGTTGGGTCGATGCTGTGCATGAAGCCGTTTTCGACACCCTGTGCCCAGCGACCGGAGAACGCCCGCGTGAACCGAACCGTTCGATCTTGATAACGCGCGGTCAGGCGCAGCAGCTCGCGATAGCTTGCCGTTGTGCCCGCCTCCGGGCACAGCAGGAAGGCGGTGCCCAGCTGGGCGGCGGCCGCACCGGCAGCCAGCGCACCTGCGATGTCCGCGCCATCCATCAGACCGCCTGCGGCCACAATCGGGATGCGGACGTCCTTGCGCATGGCTTCCACAAGCGCAATGCAAGAGGGCCCCTCAGGCGGGGCGGGCGACACCTCGAACTCGCCGCGGTGCCCCCCTGCCTCGATGCCCTGGGCCACGATGCAGTCCGCGCCGGCGGCTTCGATGGTGCGCGCATCATGCAGTGAGGTGGCGGTGACAGCGACCGCGATGCCCAGGTCGTGGGCACGCTGAATCGCCTCCGGCGGCGGCAGTCCGAAATGGAAGCTCAGCAGCTCGGGCTGCTCGGACCAGATCGCGTCCAGTTGCTCGGCAAGCGGCGGATGCCAGGCGCTGCCTGGCAGCTTGGGTGCCGCGATGCCAAGACGCTGCGCGATCGGTGCCAGTGCGGCCTCGGCAGCGGCCGCCCGCTCGTCATCGACCCTGAACGCGGGTGGAAACATGAACAAGTTCACATTCAGCGGGCCGGCTGCGCCAGCGCACAGCGCGCGCGTCTGCCGAATGTCCTGCACGATGCGCTCGCCGCTCAGGTAGGCCACTCCGAGGCTGCCCATGCCGCCTGCGCGAATCGCGGCCGCGGCAAGTGCCGGGGTGCTCGGACCACCCGCCATCGGTGCCTGGATGATCGGGATACGCAACTGATCGAAGGTAAACGGCATGATCAAAGCCTGAAGTGCTCGATCAGTGCAGCGCACAGCGCGCTCAACTCGGTCTTCAGCGGTTCGAATCCGGGGCTGAGTTCGCGCGTGGCTTCATCCATGTACAGGCGCCGATTGATCTCCAGCTGGATGCTGTGGCACTGGCGTGTAGGCTGGCCGATGACGCGCACGATTTCCACGCCTTTGTACGGCGCATTCCAGTTCACACGATGCCCGCGCTGCGCAAGCCACTCCCCCACGAAGCGCGAAAACTCTGCGCCAGAGGTCGTGCCATCGCGGTCGCCGACCACGAAGTCCGGCAGATCGGTCGTGCCCGGCGCATCGTGCGCGAACAGCCCGCCGGCGCTCGGCATCGAGTGGCAATTGACGTGGAACAGGCGGCCGTGGGCGCCATGCAGGCGGTCGCGGTGGGCAAGGAGTGCGTCCCAGTAGGGCTGCCAGCAGCGTTCGATCCGCGTCTGCACTTCATCGACACGAAGACGGCGCGCGTAAATCGGCGAACCGTCGTCCAGACAGCGCCACACGAGACCCTTGCCCATTTCACTTTTTCGGGTCGGCGCGATCGGCGCAGGCCAGCGCCCTTCGATCAGTGCCTCGTCAATGTCAGTGGCGGCGCGGTTGACGTCGAGATAGCTGCGCGGAAACTGCGCGGCGATCAGTGTGGCGCCCTGCTCGACCCAAGGCGCAAACAGCGCGTCCACATGGGTGTCCTCAGCGTCGCGCAGGTTCTGGCGCGGGACCACATGGTTGAAGTCATCCGGGTAGTGCACGCCGCTGTGCGGTGAGTCGAGCAGCAAAGCGCGTGGCTGGGCGGGAGTGCGCAGATCGATCATGTCCGCGCTCCGGCGTTGCGGGTGGCGCAAACAGCGTGCATCAGGCTGGGACTCGGGCGCATGGTGCAAGAATTCTCGCACGCGCAATCGGTTGCCAAATCCGGGCGCAGGAACGATAGTCCGGGGGTTTTTACTCAGTACAAAGCGGCCGGCCCGGGCCCAGGACGATCAGCAGCCTGGCGCACCGGCACGCACAACAAGGGGACCTGTTTTGTTCAAGATCCGCTCGTATCCGGACTTCTGGTCCGGAATGATGTTCATCACAGTCGGTCTGTTCTTCTCGATCTATGGCCGAATCAACTACGACCTCGGCACCGCCGGCCGCATGGGGCCGGGTTACTTCCCGTTTTGGCTCGGACTCATTCTGGCCGGGCTCGGCCTGATCGTCCTGTTCGGCGCCTTGAGCGCAAAGCGGCAGGAGGAGGAGGTCGGTGCCTGGGACTGGAAGAGCATTGTGTTCGTGCTCGGCGCCACCGTGATCTTCGGCTTCATGCTGCGTCCGGTCGGCATGATCCTCGCCGTGACCGTTCTGGTTGCAGTGGCCTCGCTCGCCTCGCACGAATCGCGCTTCGGTGCCGTGATCAAGGGCGGCGTGGCGGGTGTCGTGGCGTTCGAACTCTGCTTCCTGCTCGGCCGTACGCTGACGAGCGCCCTGCGGCCAGTGGTGGAGTCGGTGTCGGAGAGCCTTGTGGGCGCCAGCAAAAGCCTCGGCGGTCTGGCCACGCTGATGGGCTGGGTGGACGAGATCATCCTGGGTTCTGTCGTGCTGGCCACGGTTGCCCTTGGCGTGTGGGTACTGCTGAAGATAGCGCCGGAGAAGTTGCTCGATCGACTCGGCAAGGAATACGCCGTGGCCACACATGTGCTGTTGTCGCTCTCGGTATGGGTATTCACGATCGCACTCAAGTTGACGATCCCGGTCCGCCCGGACTGGCTGAGCTGAGGAGAGAGCGACGATGGAACTGCTCAACAATCTCGCCCTCGGATTCAGTACGGCGTTCACGCTGCAGAACCTGCTGTACGCATTTCTGGGCTGCATGATCGGCACCATGATCGGTGTGCTGCCCGGCCTGGGGCCGATCGCCACGATCTCGATGCTGCTGCCGGCCACCTTCGTGTTGCCGCCCACGGCCGCGCTCATCATGCTCGCGGGCATCTACTACGGTGCCCAGTACGGCGGCTCGACCACCTCGATCCTCGTGAACATCCCGGGCGAAGCCAGTTCGGTAGTCACGTGCATTGACGGATACCAGATGGCGCGGCGCGGTCGCGCGGGGCCGGCGCTGGCCACTGCGGCCCTCGCCTCGTTCTTCGCAGGCACCGTAGCCACGATGGCGATTGCCGCCTTTGCGCCGCCGCTGGCGGAACTGGCCTTCAAGTTCGGCGCAGCCGAGTACTTCAGCCTGATGGTGCTTGGCCTGGTCGGCGCTGTGGCTCTGGCCTCGGGCAGCCTGCCCAAGGCCGTGGCGATGATCGTGCTGGGCGTGCTTCTGGGCTTGATCGGCACGGACGTGAACTCAGGTGTGCAGCGCTACACCTATGACATCCAGTCCCTGGCCGATGGTATCGGCTTCGTGGTGATCGCCATGGGCGTATTCGGCTTTGCCGAGGTCATCACCAACCTGGAGAAGAAGGAAGCACGCGAGGTCTTCACCGACCAGAAGCTGCAGATTTACCCCAGCAAGGACGACGTCAAGCGTGCCGCCGGCCCGACGATGCGCGGCACCTTGCTGGGCTCAGTGCTCGGACTCTTGCCCGGTGGCGGTGCCTCGCTGGCCAGCTTCGGCGCATACACGCTCGAAAAGAAGATCAGCAAGAACAAGCATGAGTTCGGCAAGGGTGCGGTCGAAGGGGTCGCCGCACCGGAGTCCGCCAACAACGCGGCTGCGCAGACCAACTTCATCCCGCTGCTTACGCTGGGCATTCCGCCCAATGCCGTGATGGCGCTGATGGTCGGTGCCATGACCATCCACAACATCCAGCCCGGTCCGCAGGTCATGACCAGCAACCCTGAGTTGTTCTGGGGCCTGATCGCCAGCATGTGGATCGGCAACGCCATGCTGGTCATCCTGAATCTGCCGCTGATCGGCATCTGGGTGCGCCTGCTCAAGGTGCCTTACCGATTCCTCTACCCGGCGATCCTGACCTTCTGCTGCATCGGCGTCTACACGGTCAACAACAATGTGTTCGACGTGTTCATGACCGCGATCTTCGGCTTCATCGGCTACGTGTTCATCAAGCTCAAGTGCGAGCCGGCACCGCTGCTGCTGGGCTTCATCCTCGGGCCGATGATGGAGGAGAACTTCCGCCGCGCGCTGCTGCTGTCGCGCGGGGACTTCTCCACCTTCGTCACGCGGCCGTTGTCTGCGACCCTGCTGGTGCTGGCGCTTGTGCTCGTGCTGTTGGTCACCCTGCCGGCAATCAAGTCGCGCCGCGAAGAAGTCTTCACCGAACCTACCTGATTGCAGGTCGGCACCGCGTACTGCGACGCACTTCACGCAGCCAATGAGCATGGACCGAGTGCAGTGCGTCGTGGTGGGTGCCGGGGTGGTCGGGCTGGCCTGCGCCCGTGCATTGGCGCAGGCTGGGCGCGAGGCGCTCCTGCTGGAGGCCGCAGACGCGATTGGGACCGGCACGAGTTCGCGCAACAGCGAGGTCATCCACGCCGGCATCTATTACCCGCCAGGGTCATTGAAGGGCCGCTTCTGTGTGCGCGGCAAGGTGTTGCTCTATGACTTCTGCGCCGCCCACGGCGTTTCGGCCCGACGGCTTGGCAAGCTGATCGTTGCCACGGATGAGGCGCAGGTGCCGCGCCTGAGCGCGCTCGTGGCCAACGCCGCTGCGCTGGGTGTGACGGACCTGGTTCATATCAGCGCCGAGCAGGCGCGGACCATGGAGCCAGCGCTGTCCTGCGTGGCGGCGGTGCACTCGCCCAGTTCGGGCATGGTGGACAGCCATGCTTACATGCTGGCACTGCAGGGAGAGTTCGAGCAGGCGGGCGGCATCACAGTGCTGCATGCCCGCGTGCAGCAGGTCGTTCAGGAAGAGCGCGGCTGGCGGATCGAGACCGAGGACGGCACTGCGCTTGCCTGCGACAGCTGGGTCAACTGTGGTGGGCTGCGCGCGCCACACCTGGCCCGGGCGGTGCAACTGCGCGATGCGCAGCAGCAGACCGCATGGCTGGCGCGGTTGCCGCAGCATCACTACGCCAAGGGCAACTACTTCGTGCTGGCCGGTCGCGCACCATTCTCTCGACTGGTGTATCCCTTGCCGCGGCCCGATGCGCTGGGTACGCACTTCAGTCTGGATCAAGGTGGTCAGGCACGTTTCGGGCCGGACATCGAGTGGCTGGATACCACCGACCCTGACGCGATCGACTATCGCGTGAACCCAGCGCGGCTGGATGACTTCTATGCCGACATTCGCCATTACTGGCCCGCACTACCCGAGGGTGCATTGCAGCCCGGCTACACCGGCGTACGCCCCAAGCTGCACGCACAGGGCGAGCCAGCAGCAGACTTTTTCATCGAAGGGCCTGACTCACATGGACTGCCGGGCTTCGTGAACTTGATGGGCATCGAGTCGCCGGGCTTGACCGCCAGCATGGCGATCGCTGAGCACGTCGAGGTGCTGCTGAGATGAGCAGCGCGTTCCCCGCTGGGGAGAACGTTCGCAGGCCGCATGTTCGGCGGCTTGCCGACCACGACGATCTGCACGCGTTGACTGCGCTGCTGCACCGAGCCTACGCCGCGTTGGCCGCGCGCGGCCTGAACTACACCGCAGTCGACCAGACGGTGGAGACCACGCGGCGTCGCATCGCCCAGGGTTGTTGCCTGGTGGCTGAAGTTGACGGGCGCGTGGTGGGTACGCTTCTCTACACACGCCGTATCACGTCCTGCGAGGCGGAGCTCTTCACCCGCGTCGCGTCAGTACATCAGTTTGCGGTGGATCCACCCTGGCAGGGTACTGGCATCGGTACTGCACTCATGGATGCGGCTGAAGTGCTGGCTATCAATGACGGCGAACTCGCATTGGCCCTGGATACGGCAGAGCAGGCCGAACACCTGATCGCGGCTTACGCACGCTGGGGGTTTGAACCTGCAGGCCACGTGCAGTGGCCTGGCAAGGTTTATCGCTCGGTGCTGATGCTCAAGCGGCTCGCCTCGGCCTGAAGGCCGATCTCCAGCGTGAACGCTGCGACCGCGCGTTCCAGCGCCTGGGCTTGTTCACGCAGTTCGGCGGCCGCCTTGTTGGATCGGGTCGCCACATGGCTGCCGCGCTGATTCGCTTGCGAGATCTGGGAGACCGCTGCTTCCACTGCGCTGGCATCGGCCCGCTGGGCTCGAGTCGCGTCTGCGATCTGGCCGGCCAGTGCACTGACCTTCTCGACGGCACTGACAACGTCGGTGATTGAGCGACCTGCCTGATCCACCAGGGCGGAGCCGGTGCGTACGCGGTTGACCGACTCATCGATCAGCTGCTTGACCTCGGTGGCCGCCTTGGCCGAGCGCTGTGCGAGTGTGCGAACCTCGCCGGCGACCACGGCGAAGCCGCGGCCTTGCTCGCCGGCGCGCGCCGCTTCCACCGCGGCATTCAGCGCCAGGATGTTGGTCTGGAAGGCAATGCCATCGATGACATTGACGATTTCGGCAATCCGCTTCGAGGACTCGTCGATCTCGTGCATGGTGCCGACCACCTGTCCAACAACGCTGCCGCCTTCGCTGGCCACGGTGCTGGCCTGGCGGGCCAGATTGCTGACCTGTGCAGTGCTCTCGCCACTGGAGTGCACCGCTGCCGTGATGCGCCGCGTCGATTCGTCAGAGGCTTGCACCGAGCGCGTCTGCTCCTGCGAGACGTCACTGAGTTCCGAGTTCACACTGTCGATCGCTTCCGCCGTGCGCACAATCTGCTGTGCCACATGGTTCACCTGCCCCACCACCCCGGCCAGACGGCTTTGCATCTCGGAGATCGACTCGAACAGATGACCGAACTCGTCACCTGGGCGCACCCAGATGTCGGACTGCAGATCACCCTTGGCGATGCGATCGGTCACGGTCCGTGCTCGACGCAGCGCGCCGCGCACCATGCGGGTCACTGAAATCGCAAGGCTCAACGCAATCGCCGAGGCGAGCACCGCAATGACCGCGATGATGAGCTTGTACGCCTTGGCTGTTTCACTGGCTTCGCGCGTTGCCTTGGCGGCCAGGGCTTGCTGGTACTCGCGCTGCTCGGCGATGGCCTTGACCATGGCGTCGCGCGCAGGGACAAGATCCGTCTTCAGCTGCTCAAAGGCGCCATCAATGTCACCAGACTGAATCTTGCCCGCCACTTGACCCGCCAGTTGCCAGAAGGCCACATCGGCGTTTCGAATTCTCTTGAAGCGTTCGCGCCCCTCGGTCGTCGTGATCTGGGATTCGAACGTTTCCAGCTTGCTGAGCATCTCTTTGCGGAACTCGCCGATGCGATTCATGGTTTCCGTGCGCTCTTCCGGCGTCTTGACCAGCATGGCATGCCGAGCCTCCAGCGAGATCCGGAACATCAGGATCTGCACCTCCGAGATGCGGTCGATCTGCGGGACGAGGCGTTCGGACACACGGGCTGCCGTGGCCTGGAGCTGAGAGAAGACGACAAAGGCGACAACAGCGACGGCGACGAGCGCAGTGAACATCAGCCCGAAGCTGGCAAAGAGCTTGTGGCTGACCTTGAGGCTGCTGCGAGTTTGCATGGTGACTCCTTGAAGGGGCCGGGTGTCCGAGATAGCTGCGCGGCACGACAGATCGCTGTCGCGACGGCTCACATGCGGTTCATCCGTACCGCGACGTGACTCTAGACAGCGGCCGGCTCGCATGAGCCATGGAGAAGCGCACGGTTTTCAGCCCAGACGCTGCATTTACGGGAAACCTCGCACCACTCGCGTCATGGTTATTGGCCTGGACCGCAACCATGCGCCGCATCGATAGACTGCGCATCCATGACGTAGTGCACAGGCGGTGCCGCACGAGCATCGCTCTGCCAGCAACCCCCGCAGAGGATGCCTTCCATGCCCACCTTCGACTGGCGCAACCCCTATCCCACCGAACGCAGCCCGGTCTTTGCCCGCAATGTGGTGGCCACCAGTCAGCCCCTGGCCGCGCAGGCCGGCCTCAAGCTGCTGGCGCAGGGTGGCAACGCCGTGGACGCGGCTGTGGGCGCCGCGGCGGTGATTGCACTGACCGAGCCCTGCAGCAACGGCCTGGGTAGCGACAACTTCGCCATCGTCTGGGACGGCACGCAACTGCATGGCCTGAACGCCAGCGGCACGGCACCGGCCGCCTGGTCGCTCGACTTCTTCAAGAAGAAGTACGGCGACGATCTTCCTGCCAAGCGCCCGGTGCGCGGCTGGGACACCATCACCGTGCCGGGCGCGGTGGCCGGCTGGGCGGCGCTGCATGGCAAGCTGGGCAAGCTGCCGTTTGCCGATGTCCTTGCGCCGGCCATCGAGTACGCCGAGCGCGGCTTTGCGTTGAGCCGCATCGTCGCCGAGAAGTGGGGCCTGGGCGCGCCGCTGCTCAAGGACCAGCCGGGCTTTGCCGAGCACTTCATGCCCCACGGCCGCGCGCCGCTGGTGGGTGAGCACTTCACGCTGCCGGGTGCCGCGCGCGCGCTCAAGCTGATCGCGCAGAGCAAGGGTGAGGCCTTCTACCGCGGCGAGATTGCCGCTGCCATTGCGGCCTATGCCCGCCAGACCGGCGGTTCACTGACCGAGGCCGATCTCGCCGCCTACAAGCCCGAGTGGGTCACGCCGATCGCGCAGGACTTTGCCGGCCACACCCTGCACGAGATTCCGCCCAACGGGCAGGGCATTGCGGCGCTGATCGCCCTGGGCATCCTGAACCATGTGGATCTGAACGGCGTGAAGGTGGATAGCGCAGACTGGCACCACCTGATGATCGAGGCGATGAAGCTTGCCTTTGCGGATGTCTATGCCTACGTGGCCGACCCCAAAGGGGGCATGCAGCTCACCCCGGAGCAAATGCTCGATGCGAAGTATCTAAAGACCCGCGCCGAGCTGATCAACCGCAGCACCGCCCAGGCCTTCATGCCGGGCAAGCCCGCAGGCGGCGGCACCATCTATCTGACGGCGGCCGATGAGCGCGGCATGATGGTCAGCTTCATTCAGAGCAACTACATGGGGTTTGGCAGCGGCGTGGTCGTGCCGGGTTGGGGGGTGTCCCTGCAGAACCGCGGCCACGCCTTTCACCTCGATGCCGCGCACCCCAACTGCGTGGCGCCGGGCAAGCGGCCCTTCCACACCATCATCCCGGCCTTCCTGACCCAGGGCGGGCAGCCGGTCATGAGCTTTGGCGTGATGGGCGGCAACATGCAGCCCCAGGGCCACATGCAGACACTCACTCGCATGCTGCTGGCCGGGCAGAACCCGCAGGCGGCCTGCGATGCACCGCGCTGGAAGTTCATGCAGGGCCTGGACATCGAGGTCGAGCACACCATGCCGGCGGCCGTGGTCAGCGAGCTGGTGGCGCGCGGCCACAAGATCACCCAGGCCAACGACAGCTACATGGACTTCGGCAGCGGCCAGTTCATCTGGCGCCTGGGCGACCCGGCGCGGGAGGGCTATGTAGCTGCGAGCGACAGCCGGCGCGACGGGCTCGCGGCAGGATTTTGAGCTGGCTGTGCCGCGGCTGGTTTGCGCGGCACGGTCTGGATCGACCTTGGCCGGCTACTGCCGCGGGGCATCGGCCGGCGGGAGATTGCCACGCCAGATCAACAGCAGGCAGGTCGTGAGCGCAGCCGCAAGGCCGATCACGACGTGCTCCAGCACCGCCGCTTGCGTGAGCGCCATCGCGTACAGCGCCATCACCCCCAGCACGCTCAGGTTTTCGCAGAAGTTCTGCACCGCAATACTCTGCCCGGCGTTGAGCAGCACGTAGCCGCGGTGCTGCAGAAGGGCGTTCATGGGCACCACGAACAGCCCGGCCGCCAGACCCATGACCGCGATGTGCACGGCGGTACCGATCGCCGAACCCGACAGCGGCAGGATCATCAGCAGCACAGGGCCGAGCAGCAGGCTCCAGGGCAGCAGGCGCTCGACACGCTCCAATACCAGCATTCGGCCGGCCAGCACGGCACCAGCGGCCACGCCCAAACCAAATCCGGCCTGTAGCAGTGCAGCGCTGTCCAGGCTCAAACCCAGTGAATGTCTGCCCCAGTCGAGTACGAGGAACTGCAGCACTGCACCCACGCCCCACAGCAGGGTGGTGCACAGCAGACTGATGCGCGCAAGCCGATCAGCCCAGAGGGCGGCCAGGGCAGCGGCAAAGACCCGGAGCGCTGGTCGTGTCGGGGCACCGTAGCGACGACCGGAGTCCGGCACGCGCAGGTTGAGCAGGGCCGATGCGCCGTAGAGCATGAGGGCGACGAACAGGCCCGGCAGCAGGGTGAGTCTGTCCTGCCCAGGCACCCGGTGCAGAGCGCCAAGCAACTCTTGGTTCACCAGAAACCCGCCGAGGACCGTGCCGAGGATCACGGCACCAATGGTCAGGCCCTCGAGCCAGGCGTTGGCGCGCACCAGCATGCGCGCTGGCATAAGTTCCGTGAGCAGGCCGTACTTGGCCGGCGAGTAGGCTGCGGCGCCGACGCCCACGACGCCGTAGGCCAGCAGCGGGTGCAGGCCGGCGATCAGCGCCATGCAGCCCGCGGCCTTCAGCAGATTGGCCGCGAACATCACCTCGCGCTTGGGTCGCCAGTCCGCCCAGCGGCCGACCCAGAAGGCCAGCGCCACATAGGCGAGGATGAAGGTGAACTTCAGCATTGGCGTCATCCAGGCGGGCGCCTGGGCCTGCTGTAGCAGGGCGATGGCCAGGATCAGCAGCGCGTGGTCAGCCAGCGCAGAGAGAAACTGGGTCGCCAGCAGCGTGGCTGCCGGGCGCATGGAGTCCGATTCCATGGAAGTGCCGGGTGGGCTGGTGGCTACGGCCTCGTGCTCTCGCTGGGGCTGCTCCGGACGCACGCGCGATCAGGCCCCGCTTGGCTGCTGCCGCATCAGGCGGCGGAGCGCAGGGCGCTGCGCTTGGGCAGGGTGTGCTGCATCTGTGCGAGCAGATCCCGCGCGACCTGCTGCCAGCTGGCGTTGCGCGCTAGGGCCGCCACCTCATTGCGGTCCAGCGTAAGCGCGGCGCGGCACGCGGCGGTCAGATCCTCGGACAGCACGCCGCCGCGCGGTGGCACGACGTCGATCGGGCCAGTGACCGGATAGGCCGCCACCGGCGTGCCGCAGGCCATCGCTTCGAGCAGCACAAGTCCGAAGGTGTCGGTACGGCTGGGGAAAACGAACACATCCGCAGCGCGGTACAGCGGCGCCAGTTGTGCGTGGTTCACCATGCCTAACCAATGCACCCGCGGGTACTGTCGCTGCAGGCGCGCGCGGGCCGGGCCGTCGCCCACCACCACCTTGCTGCCGGGCAGATCCAACTCGCAGAAGGCTTCCAGATTCTTTTCCACGGCGACGCGGCCGATGTTCATGAAGATCGGCCGCGGCAGATCGAGCGCGTCGCGTGCGCCAGGCTGGAACACGTCCTGATCCACACCACGGCCCCAGACCTGTGCCTGCGCGAAGCCCCAGCCGCGCAACTCGTCAACCATGGCCTTAGTGGGTGCGAGCACGGCGCGAGAAGGACGATGGAAACGGCGCATCAGCGTGTAGGTCCAAGCCAGCGGGATGCGCACCCGGGCGTGCACGTACTCCGGAAACTTGGTGTGGTAGCTGGTGGTGAATTGCCAGCCGCGCGCCAGCGCGTGGCGCCGTGCGGCCAGACCCAGCGGTCCTTCGGTGGCGATGTGCAGGCGGTCCGGCGCTTCGGCCAGCGCTGCGCGGATGATGCGCCCCGGCTCGGTGGACAGGCGAATCTCCGGATAGCTGGGCATGCCGATCGTGCGGTGGCCATTGGGGTGCACGATCTGCACCTCATGGCCCAAGCGGCCGAGCTCGCGCTGCATGTAGGTCCAGGTGAAGACCACGCCGTTGGTCTGCGGATGCCAGGCATCCGTGACGATCACGATCCGCATTGACTGCCCTCCGTGCTCAGCCGGCGCGGAGCGCGGGCTAACTCATGAGCAGACCACAGCATTGTGACGTCCAATCACGCGCCAGCACGCCCCGAGCATGCTGTGGGCGGTGTGCCACAGCGAGACTGGCGTCATGCCTTGTGTATTCGGTCTGTCATGCAGGCCGCCTAGGGTGCGCGCAGTGCGAGCATCTCCTTGGAGGCCAGCCATGCGAATCGCGGTCATCGGTACGGGCTATGTGGGGCTGGTCACGGCCGCCTGTCTTGCGCAGGCGGGGCATGAAGTCCTGGCGATTGACCGCGACGCGATGCGGGTGCAGATGCTGCACGACGGCCAGGTGCCGTTCTATGAGCCCGGGCTGGCCGGCCTCGTGCAACAGGGCGTGGGTCAGGGTCGCCTGCGATTCGAGACAGCGATGGCGGCCGTGAGCATGGCCCAACTCGCATTCATCTGCGTGGGTACGCCGCCGCGGCCCGATGGTGCGGCCGATATGCACCAGCTCTTCGATGCGGCACGCGAACTGGCGGCCTGGATGGCGCCCGACTGCCTCGTGGTGCAGAAGTCCACGGCGCCCATCGGGACCGCAGACCGCGTAGCGGCGGCCGTCCAGGATGGATTGGCGCAGCGCGGTCTGGCGCGTGAGCAGCAGCGCGTGCGCGTAGCCGCCAACCCGGAGTTTCTGCGCGAGGGCACCGCAGTGCGCGACTTCGGCGAACCCGATCGGGTTGTGATCGGCGTCGAGCATGTGGACGATGCCCGCCTGCTGCGCGAGCTGTACCGGCCCTTTGTGAGCCAGGCGACACAGCTCCTGGTCATGGACCGTCGCAGCGCTGAACTGGCCAAGTACGGTGCCAACTCGATGCTTGCTGCACGTGTGGCGCTGATCAACGAGCTGGCGCGCATCGCACAGGCCACCGGCGCCGACATCGAGCAGGTGCGCGCCGTGCTTGGCAGCGATCCGCGCATCGGGCCGCAGTTTCTGGCTGCGGGCTGCGGCTATGGCGGCTCCTGCTTCCCAAAGGATGTGCAGGCGCTGGGCGTACTGGCCGACTGCCTTGGTGTGGACGTGCCGATGCTGCACGCCATAAACGGCAGCAACGAGTTGCACAAGCGCCATCTGGTCGAGCGCCTGAGCCAGGCGCTGGGCGGGCTGGCTGGACGCACCGTGGCCATCTGGGGCCTGTCCTTCAAGCCGGAGACCGATGATCTGCGCGAGGCGCCCTCACGCACGGTGATCGATCTGGTGGTCGAGCGGGGCGCCTGCGTGCAGGCCTTCGACCCCGCCGCCATGCAGGCTGCTGCGCGGGTGTGGGCCGATGTGCCGCAGGTGCGCCTGTGTGAATCGCCGATGCATGCCGCGCGCGATGCGGATGCACTGGTCTTGTTGACCGAGTGGGCACACTTTCGGGAGCCAGACTTCGCGGCGCTCGCGCGCAGCCTGCGCGGCCATCTGGTGCTCGATGGCCGCAACCTCTGGCGCGCTGCCCAGGTGCAGGCCGCCGGGCTGCGCTATCTGGGTGTGGGCCGGCCAGGCAGCGAGGCTCTTGCGCCCGTGAGTGCGGGCTCAGCCGTCCCGGCTGCAGATGGCCGGCCAGTGCTGCTGGCGCTCTGAGTGCAGGCGCTGCGGGCAAACCCGCAGAATACGGACGATCAAGCTGCAACGCCGCGCACCGATAATCGGGACACCACAAAACAGTTGTGAACCCGGGGTTGAAGTCCGGCCGCGCGCAACGACCTCGCCTTCATGTCCCGAAAGCCGAACTGGTTCGACAAGCACCTGCCCAGCAAGGAAGAGCTGGCCGCCCACAAGTGGCTGCGGCCCTGGGCGGAGCGCATCGTCCACCCCTCGCTGTGGCACATCAACCGCCGCAGCGTGTCGCGCGGCGCGGCGCTGGGCATGTTCTTCGCGCTGCTCACGCCCATCGGGCAGATCTTCTTTGCAGCCCTCGCTTCGCTCTACATGCGCGGCAATGTGCCCATTGCGGCGGCCACCACATTCATCACCAATCCGCTCACCCTCGCCCCGGTGCTGTATTGCGAATACGCCATCGGCTCGCTGCTGCTGGGCCGGCCGGTGAGCCTGCCCAGCCTGCCGGAGAATGAGCACTGGTTCTGGGGTGCGATCCAGACGGTGCAGTACCTGGGTCTGCCACTCGTGCTGGGCATCGTGGTGCTGTCGGTGATTGCCGGCATCGTCACCTACTTCGGCATCGAGGCGGTCTGGCGCTGGCGCTCCACGCGCAAGTGGCGCAGCCGCCGGGCGCAACGCGCGCGGGTCTGAAGAAGTCGCTCCGGCCGAATCTGGCCGAAAGTGGACGGCCGATACGTCCGATCATGACGCATCAGCCCGAAAATCCAGCGTCAGACACCCCAAGACCCGCGCCACACAAGCGGCGAGCGGGCCATCCCCGGGCGACGGATTTCATGGCTGAAAACAGCGTATCGACATGGCCGAAACTGCGAGCCGCGCAGCGGCCCCGACTCTCGCGCGCTGCCGGTCGGTCGCCGCTCAGCTGACCTTCAGGCCAATCAGCGCCGGGTTGGCCGGCGGCGCCTTGAGCTTCATGGCCTTCAGGCGCTCGACCAGCAGCTCGCCGATCATGAGGTTGCGATGCAGCTTGTCGTCGGCCGGGATCACGTACCAGGGCGCGTGCTTGGTGGAGGTGGCGCGCAGCAGGCGCTCGTAGGCCTTCTGGTAGGCGTCCCACTGCTTGCGGGCGTCCAGGTCGCCCAATGCGAACTTCCAGTTCTTGGCCGGGTCGTCGATGCGCTGCTGCAGCCGGCGGCGCTGCTCGGCCTTGCTGATGTGCAGCATGCACTTGATCAGCACGGTGTGCGTGTCGGTCAGCAGTTGCTCGAAGTGGTTGATGTGCGTGTAGCGCCGCTCGGTCTCCTCGCGGTCGATCCAGCCTTCCACGGTCGGCACCAGCACGTCCTCGTAGTGGCTGCGGTTCCAGACGGCCAGCTCGCCGGCACGCGGCACCACGGCGTGGCACCGCCACAGAAAGTCACGTGCGCGCTCCTCCTCGGTCGGCGCCTTGAAGGCATGCACCCGCACGCCGAGTGGCGAGGTGCGGCCGAACACCCAGCGGATGGTGCCGTCCTTGCCGCTGGTGTCCATGCCTTGCAGCACGAGCAGCACGCGCCGCCCGCCATTGGCGTGCAGGAGGTCCTGCAATTCGTCCAGGCGGGCAGCCAGGGCGTCGAGCCGGCCCTTCTGCTCGGCCTCGCTGCCTTTTGAAAAGGGCGTGGCGGCCGGGTCGATGCTGTTCAAGCGGAAGCGCTTGCCGGGCACAAAGTCGTCAAAGCGGGGCATGGATCAGGCCTCGGGGTGGGGCGGCGGGCTTCAAGCCTATTGCGGGCTTGCGGCAGCGGCAATGCGTGCTGCGCGATCCGGGGTGCAGACAGCACCAACGACGGGCTGATCCCACCCGCTTCATGTGCCCTCGGCATCGCCCTATGCAATTGCAGCATTGATGCCGAAAAAACAGGGTATGGAGGGGTCTAAAGCCTTGATTTCCAGGGAAAAATGCCCAGTTATTGCAATGCAACAAAACTGCCGTGCTGCTGTCATGTGCAGCCTGCAAACTGCCTGCACACAGTGGATCTGTTGCTGTGCATAAAACGGGGCGACCACGACATCCGTCGCGACCCACAAGGTCGGTCAGCCTCCAGACAACAAAAGGACATCCTCCATGTTTCGCTCCAACGCCGCTTCCCAACCTGCCTTCAGTGCAGCCTTCAACCCGCGCTCGGACCTTGATGGTCTGGCCACCAAGCTGCTCGCCGGTCTGCTGCTCGTCGTGGTGCCGCTGATGGCCGTGTATTCGCTGGCCGATCGCCACGCGCCGGAATCCGTCGTGCAGCTGGATCGCGTCGTGATCACGGCCGACCGCATCGACACCGCCCAGGCACCGCTGCCCGCCCCCCGCGGCGACCGCAGCTAAGGCCGCTGCGCCGGGCATCGGCGCGAAGTCGTCTTCCGAGGTCGCCGTCCGAAGTCGCTGCCTGCCCCCGGTTTGATCCCCCAGCCGGCCAGCCCGGGGGTGCTGCGTCGTAGCTGCCCGGTTGCTACTGGTTCACGCATCGCGTCGCCACGGCACCCAGCACTTCGCCATTGGCAGCCTCCACCCAGCCCACCATGCGGATCCGGTCCACGTCGGCGTCCGCCGGGATGGACAGCGCGTGCACATGGGCCATGCGTTCGCGCGTGACCTTCAGCGGGCCGATCACCTCGCGCACCACGTGGTCGTGCTTCAGCACGGCGCCGCGGTTCTCGCCGGCGTTCGGCTTCGATTCCAGCCCGTCTTCCACCAGTGCCACCCAGGCCTGGGCACCGTTGGTGCCCGCATGTGCGGCCGCACCGGCCTTGTCCGTGGCCTGCACCACCAGCTCCACGCCCACGTAGCCGTTGATGGCCATGCCGCGGCCAATGGCCATCCACACAGTGCTGGGCTGTGCGTTCACTTCCTTGATGCGGGCCGCCACCCGGCTGTCGTCTGCCCAGCGCACGGTCTTGCTGCTGGCCAGCAGCTGCGGCGTGTAAACCACACGGTCGCCCTGCGCCTGCACCTGGGCGCGCTGCCGGGCTGTGGCGTCGGCGCGCGCGAAGCGGTCCTTCCAGCCCAGGCGGTCCCAGTAGTCCACATGCCAGGCCAGGGGGATGGCGGCGTCCGTGGGTTTGAGCGTGGCCAGCCAGGCGTCCGCCGGCGGGCAGCTGTCGCAGCCTTCGCTGGTGTAGAGCTCCAGCAGGGCGGTGCGGCGTGCGCCGGTCTCGTTGCGGCAGGCCGCCTGCAGGTTGGGTTTTTCGGCCGGCTTGGCGGCGGGCTTGGGTGCCGTGGCCTGCGCCAAGGGCACGGCGGCCGCCCACATCAGCCCAAGCAGAACAAGATGGCGCGCAGGCAGCCTGCTGATCAGGGCAGTACGCGAAGCAATCCGGGAGAACATGGGGCGCCCCTCAACAGGTGTTGGAACACAATAGTCGCCGCCGGGCGGGCTGCCTTACAAGCACGCTGCAGCCGCTTGCGCCCTCCGCAGACCAACAACATCACTCAGACACCCGACCATGAACGCACCCGCCAAGACCTACGACCCAGTTACCCCCGCCACCACCGCCTTCCTGGGCCTGGGCGTCATGGGCTACCCCATGGCCGGCCACATGCAGCGCGCCGGTCATGCCGTCACGGTCTACAACCGCACGGCCGCCAAGGCGGCGGCCTGGGCGGCGGAATATGGTGGCAGTACAGCCGCCACCCCGAAGGCCGCAGCTGCGGGCAAGCAGTACGTCATGGCCTGTGTGGGCAATGACGACGACCTGCGTGGCATCTGCCTCGGTGAAGAGGGTGCCTTTGCGGGCATGGCCGCGGGCAGCACATTCATCGACCACACCACGGCTAGCGCCGAGGTGGCGCGCGAACTCGCGGCCGAAGCCGCCAAGCGCGGCATCCAGTTCATCGACGCACCGGTCTCCGGCGGCCAGGCGGGCGCCGTGAACGGCCTGCTCACCGTCATGTGCGGCGGCGATCAGGCAGCCTTTGACGCCGCCAAGCCGGTCGTCATGGCCTATGCCAAGGCCTGCACCCTGCTCGGGCCGGCCGGCGCCGGGCAACTGGCCAAGATGGTGAATCAGATCTGCATCGCCGGGCTGGTGCAGGGCCTCTCCGAGGCCATCAACTTCGGCCAGAACGCCGGGCTGGACATGAAGCAGGTGCTTGAAGTCATCGGCAAGGGCGCCGCGCAGAGCTGGCAGATGGACAACCGCGGCAAGACCATGGTCGAGGACAAGTTCGACTTCGGCTTCGCCGTGGACTGGATGCGCAAGGACCTGGGCCTCGTCATGGCCGAGGCGCGCAAGAACGGCAGCCCCGTGCCCGTGACGGCCCTGGTCGATCAGTTCTATGCCGACGTGCAGCGCATGGGCGGCGGGCGCTGGGATACCTCCAGCCTGATCCGCCGCCTGCGCAAGTAAGCCGGCAGACTGCACGAAGCCCGCATCGCGCGGGCAAGATCGGCTCCGGGTGCGGTTCTTCAGGCCAAAGTGGCCGAAGAACCGCACCAGACAAGCGAGAAGCGGTACTAATCAGCGCCGTTTTGCTCAGCGCTGCGCTGCCAGCTGCGGCATGGGCGGCGCAGCCAGCGCTGGCACCAGAAAGCTCACAAAGCGGTCCACGGCTGCGTCCCAGCCGAAGGCCTCGGCAAAGCGCCGCACGCCTTCGCGGTCCAGCTTCAGTGCGGCCATTGCGGCCTCGCGCAGGTTCTCGCGCATCACGCCGCCGGGGCCGTCGGGCTGACCGAGCATCACGTCCATGGGGCCGGGCACGGGGTAGGCGGCCACCGGGGTGCCGCAGGCCATGGCTTCGAGCATCACCAGGCCGAAGGTGTCGGCCTTGCTCGGAAACACCATCACGTCCGCGCTGGCGTACACAGCAGCGAGTTCACGCTTGGGCAGGATGCCGAGCCAATTCACGTCCGGGTACTTGCGGCGCAGCGAGGCTTCCAGCGGCCCCACGCCGCAGACCCACTTGCTGCCGGGCAGGTCGGTTTCCAGAAAGGCCTGGATGTTCTTCTCGTAGCTCACGCGGCCCACGTACAGGAAGCGCGGCGCGTCGGTGGGCAGGCGGTCGCGCGCGGGGCAGGCGTCCGGGTGGAAGAGCTGGGTGTCCACGCCATGGGTCCATTCGCGCAGGTTGGCAAAGCCGCGCTGCCGCAGCTCGCCCAGCACCACGGGGGTGGGCACCATCACGCCGGAGGACGCACCGTGAAAGTGGCGGAACAGCGCATAGCCCAGCCACAGGGGCACGCCCACGGCGGCCTTCAGGATGTCCGGGAACTTGGTGTGGAAGGCGGTCGTGAACTGCAGGCCGCGCTTGAGGCAATAGCGCCGCGCCGCCCAGCCCAGCGGGCCTTCGGTGGCGACGTGGATCACCTGCGGGTCGCTGGCGTCCATGAGCTGCTCGAAGCGCGCGCGCTTGACCTTGGCCAGTTCAATCTCCGGGTAGCCGGGGCAGGGGCGGCGGTCGAACTGCTGCGGCGTGATCCAGTGCACGCTGTGGCCGCGCTGCTTGAGGCCCGCGTCGAGCGCCAGCAGGGTGGTGACCACGCCATTGACCTGGGGCAGCCAGGCATCGGTGACGATGGTGATCCTCATGAATGTCTCCTGCGCGCTTGCCTCCAGTGGGGTGGCGCCGTGTGTTTTTCTTGTGGGGTGGATCGACGAATCGTCGATCAGGGCGCCGGCGCTCAAGCCTGCACCGGCTCGGGGCTGGGTTCAGCTTGCGGCTGGGGCTGCGTTGGCATGTTCGCGGGCCGGCTCAGTGCCGGCTGCAAGGCGGCGTTCAATGCCGACTCGCGCTCACGCATCACCTGGCCCCAGTCGATGATCTCCAGGCGGCCGTCGGCGTGCTCCACGAGGGCGGTCAGGCTCTCGACCCAGTCGCCGTCGTTGCAGTAGAGCGTCCCGTCGATCTCGCGGATCTCGGCGGCGTGGATGTGGCCGCAGACCACGCCGTCCAGCCCGCGGTGCCGCGCCTCGAAGGCCACGGCGCGCTCGAAGTCCGTCACGTAGTTCACCGCGCGCTTGACCTTGTGCTTGAGGTACTTGGACACGCTCCAGTAGGGCATGCCCAACTTGGCGCGGGCGTTGTTCAGGATGCGGTTGAGCTTGAGCGTGAACTCGTACAGCCAGTCGCCCACGTAGGCCAGCCAGCGGGCGCACTGCACCACGCCGTCGAACAGGTCGCCGTGCGTGATCCACAGGCGCTTGCCGTCGGCCGTGTGGTGGATGGCCTCCTCGGCCACCTCGATGCCGCCGAAGTGCAGGCCGACGAACTGGCGCGCGGCTTCGTCGTGGTTCCCGGGCACGAAGATCACGCGCGTGCCCTTGCGCGCCTTGCGCAGCACCTTCTGCACCACGTCGTTGTGCGCCTGGGGCCAGAACCAGCGGCGCTTCAGCGCCCAGCCATCGACGATGTCGCCCACCAGATAGAGCGCGTCGCTCTCGGTGTGCTTGAGAAAGTCCAGCAGGTGCTTGGCCTGACAGCCGGGCGTGCCGAGGTGGATGTCGGAGATCCAGATCGCGCGCCAGCGGTGGGAGGTGTCGCCATCGCCTTCGATGCGCGGGCTGTTGCGCTGATCGCTGCGCTCCGGCGCCGTTGGGGCGGCGGCGTGGGCTTCATCGGCCAGTTGGCGCAGCAGGCCGGCGGCGTTCATGGAAGCCGGTAGCGTCGGCTGGCTTTGGGGTGCTTGAGCGGGGAGCATCATGCCCAGACAGTGTGGGCAAACTCTGTGTCAGCGCGGAGGCAGTGCGGTGTCAGTTGGATGAATTTTGAGCACCTGATCTGAGATCTCGCGGCAGGTGTCGCGACGCATCCGGCGTTTGATGCAGCGCCTCGCTGCAGGCCCAATCACTCTGCACGGGCCGTAGTCATTCAAAAAATTTGAACTAAGGAATCAGCCGGGATCCGCTTGAGACATGCGGACACTGCACCTATTCTTCGCCCCATCGGTCGGAACAGAACGGTTCATTCGTTCAATTTGAACGATCAAGCACGCACAATCAGACTCGACATGAGCGCCTCTCCTTCCTTCTCAAGCAGCCCGCGCTACACCGGCGTAGCCATGGCCCTGCACTGGATTGCCGCGGTCGGCATCCTGGCGGCGCTGGCCATGGGCATCTACATGGTGGACCTGCAGCTGTCGCCTTCGAAGATCAAGCTCTTCAACTGGCACAAGTGGCTGGGCATGACGCTACTGGCCCTGGCGGCGCTGCGCCTGTTGTGGCGCCTGTTCAACCCGCCGCCGCCCATGCCGGCCAGCATGCCCGCATGGCAGCGCGGTGTGGCGCACGGCGTGCACTGGGCGCTTTATGCGCTGTTCTTCGCCATCCCGCTCGTGGGCTGGGCCTACAGCAGCGCGGCAGGCTTTCCGATCGTGTGGTTTGGCGTGCTGCCGCTGCCGGACTGGGTGCCCAAGGACCTGGCCCTGGCCGAGCTGCTCAAGCCGATCCACAAGTGGCTGGCCTACGGCCTCGCAGCGCTCATTGCGGCCCACATTCTGGCGGTGTTCAAGCACATGCTGATGGACGATGATGATCTGCTGCTGCGAATGATTCCCGGCCGCAGCCGCTGATCCTCACAACCGACAACCACCCTCCGGACTCAAGACCATGAACGCCAACGCGCTCTCCTCCACCACCTTTGGCTTGCGCATCACGCGCCTGGCCGTCTCCGGCCTGCTGCTGGCCACCGCCGTCTTCGCCACCGCGGCCCAGGCCCAGCAGCGCCTGCTGCCCCAGCAAAGCGAGGTGTCCTTCACCAGCCGCCAGATGGGCGTGCCGGTGGATGGCAGGTTCACGCGTTTTGCCGCGCCGGTGATGGACTTCAACCCGAAGAACCCGGCCGCCAGCAAGATGAGCATCACGGTGGACCTGGCGAGCGTCTCGATCGGCACAAAGGAAACGGAGGCCGAACTCGCCAAGCCCGGCTGGTTCGACACCTCCAGGTTCCCGCAGGCCACCTTCACCGCCACCGGTGTCAAGGCCCTGGGCGGCAACCGCTTTGAAGTCACAGGCAACCTCGCCATCAAGGGCGCCAGCCGGCCGATCACGATGCCGGTAACGCTCACGCAGGCGGGGGACGTGACCACCGCCAGCGGCAGCTTCCTGCTCAGGCGCCTGGACTTCAAGATCGGCGACGGCGAGTGGAATGACCCCTCGCTCGTGGCCAATGACGTTGTGGTGCGCGTGCGCTTTGCGCTGTCGGGCGTGCCCAAGCTCTAAGCCCAGCTTTTCCTGCGGTGCAGCGCCTGCGGGTCGCTGCGGCCGCGTTCTTGCCTCAACCCACCCGCGCCATGCTTTCTCGGAGACCCAAAGAATGAAACTCCTCGCCGCCGGCCTCGTTGCAGCCGCCGCCTTCGCCACCAGCTTTGACGCATCGGCCCAGGCCGTGACCTACTCGGTCGAACCCACCCATACCTTCGTCACGTGGGAAGCCAAGCACTTCGGCACCTCCACCAGCCGAGGCCGCTTCGACAAGAAGGACGGCTCCATCACGATCGACCGCGCCGCCAAGACGGGCCGCGCCGAGATCACGATCCAGATGGGCTCCATGAACACGGGCGTCGCACCCTTTGACAAGCACCTGACCGGCCCGGATTTCTTCAATGCCGAGAAATTCCCGACCGCCGTGTTCAAGGGCGAGAAGTTCACCTTCGAGGGTGACAAGGTCACCGCCGTGGAAGGCACGCTCACCATGCTCGGCAAGACCAACCCCATCACCCTCAAGGGCACGGGCTTCAACTGCTACCAGAACCCTTTCTTCAAGCGGGAAGTCTGCGGCGGCGACTTTGAAGCCACCGTCAAGCGCAGCCTGTATGGCATGACCTACGGTCTGCCCGGCATCCCGGACGACATCCGTCTGCTGATCCAGATCGAAGCCGTTCGCCAGTAAAGCGCCGATCTGCCTATTGCGCGGGGCGGCTCGGCGCTTGGCGTGCCGCGCTGCGCAAACATCCTGTCACGCATTCGCGGTGTCCGCGCACCGCGCAGGCGCGATACGCTCCGGTCACGGAGGGAGAGCGATCTCGGGTTGATGACGATGCGTTCTTCAAAGGCAGTGAGCACACAGGGCACCCGCGCACAGACGCTGGGTGCCCTATTGCTTTGCGCAGCGTCCATGGGTGGCGCCGCCGCGCAGACTGAACGGCCCAATCCGCCTGCTGCACCCGTGACGCAGCCTGCATCACCCCCGACTGCGCAGCCCGGCGGTGCCCCGGCGCCATCGGCCACGAATGGGCAGTCCAACGGGCAGTCCAATGGCACGGCCGCGACGCCAAGCAGTGCGGATTCCGCCAGGTTTTCCGCGGCGGCGCTGGGCGCGCGCTCGCTTCAGCTGAGCGGGATCGAGCGCTTCGGCGTCGAGCCCGTGTTCAGCTTCGTCACCTGGGAGGTGCGCCACTTCGCCACCTCCACCACGCGCGGACGCTTCCAGATCAAGGGCGGGCGCATCGTGCTCGACAAGACCGGCAAGCAGGCCGATGTGGCCGTGGATCTGGACATCGCCTCAGTCTCCACCGGCGTGCCGGAGTTCGATGACAGCCTGCGCGGCCCGCGCTTCTTTGACACCGCACAGTTCCCGGACGCGCGCTTCGAGGGCCGCACATTGCGCTTTGAGGGCGACCGTCTGGTGGAAGTGGTAGGCGAGATGACCCTGCGCGGCCAGACCCATCCGCTGACCCTGCGCACCAGCGGGATTCGCTGCTACGTCCATCCGCTGCGCGGTGGCGAGTACTGCGGTGGTGACTTCGAAGGCACGATCAGCCGTGGCCGCTACGGCATGAACTTCGGCTGGCCCTTCGTCGGCGACAACGTCCGCCTGCTGATCCAGATCGAGGGGCAGCGACAGGCCCAATGAAACAAAGCGGGCTGCTTCGCAGCCCGTGTTCTTCGCGCTTCAGACCCCGGCGAGGGCCTTGGGCATCTCCTGGCGCCAGTCGAAGAGCGTGTCTTCGTCGATGCGCAGCACCTTCATGGCGCGTGTGAGGCTTTCCTGCGAGGGTGCGCGATGCACGAAGCCCTGGGTCTCGGGCACGAGTTCATCGGCCACCACGGCGGCCGCCACCAGCGCGCGCGTGGCGGGGGCGAGGGTGTCGTCGGTCAGTGCATCCATGTCGTGATGCAGTTCGATCGCCCAGGCGAGCTCGTCGGGCATGTTCCATTCCAGCGCCAGATGCACACCGACGCTGGCATGGTCTGCGCCGTGCTCGCCGTGCTCCACGTCGCGCGCGGTGCGCTCCATCTCGGCACCGGCGGCCTGCAGGGTGTCCAGATAGCTCGGATGCAGGTTGGCCATGATCGGGATCCCGACGTCCAGGAACATGCCGGCGATGTGCGCCAGATCCATTGGGCAGCGGCGGCTCTTCTGGGCGATGAAGGCCATGGCTGCGCCGCGGCGGGCGCAGGCGTCCCAGAAGCGGGTGAGCAGCGGGTCCTTGGTGGGCACGAGGTTTCGCAGGGCAAAGCCGGTGACCAGGCTCATCGCCTGCGACAGACCCATGAGCGTGAGCGCCTGCTCGATGGAGCCGACGCTGCGATTCAGACCGAAGAAGGGAGAGTTGGCCGCCTTGAGCAGGGCCGCCACAAGCGAGGGGTCGCGACCGATGATTTCGGTGATGCGCTTGAAGCTCGGGTCGTCCTTGTTGGCCTCGGCATGCAGCAGGGCCACGACTTCGGGGCGCGGCGGAATGCGCAGCTTCTGGATGATGTCGGCATCCAGGTCTGACTGCAGTTGCTCGCGGGACGCGATGGCGGTGCTCATGGGGGCTTCTCCAAAAACTCGATCGGGGGCTCGGCCATTTTGGTCAGCCTGCCCGGCCCGGAAAGCACCGATAAGTTGCGGTTTTTCCGGGCATTTTTGCGTCGAGCAGGGGCATTGGGCGGGCGGATCAGACGGAATTCGCAAGCCGGGCGGCTAAGCTTGCATCCTTCGCAGTTGCCCGTTTTTCAGCCGCCCGCGCCGCGCGAACCGGCCGCGCTTGAACGGGTTATCGACCGTCTGTTTCAGAACTGCAGCGCCGTGTGCGCCGCGTTTACCCGTAGTCACTTCCCTTTTTCTTCGGACCACCATGGCTCAGTACGTCTACAGCATGAACCGCGTGGGCAAGATCGTTCCGCCCAAACGCGAGATCCTCAAGAACATCAGCCTGTCCTTCTTCCCGGGTGCCAAGATCGGCGTGCTGGGCCTGAACGGATCGGGCAAATCCACGCTGCTGAAGATCATGGCCGGGGTGGACAAGGAGATCGAGGGCGAGGCCGTGCCCATGCCGGGCATCAAGATCGGCTATCTGCCGCAGGAGCCGAAGCTGGACCCCGAGCACAGCGTGCGCGAGGAGGTCGAAGCCGCCATGGGTGATGTGATGAAGGCGCAAAAGGAGCTGGACCGCATCTACGCCGCCTATGCCGAGCCGGACGCCGATTTCGACGCACTTGCGGCCGAGCAGGCCAAGTACGAAGCCATCCTGTCCACCAGCGGCTCGGACAGCAACACCCAGATGGAGATTGCTGCCGACGCGCTGCGTCTGCCGCCCTGGGACGCGAAGATCGGCCATCTGTCGGGCGGCGAGAAGCGCCGCGTGGCCCTGTGCAAGTTGCTGCTTGAAAAGCCCGACATGCTGCTGCTGGACGAACCCACCAACCACCTGGATGCCGAAAGCGTCGACTGGCTGGAGCAGTTCCTGCAGCGTTTCCCGGGCACCGTGGTGGCCGTGACCCACGACCGCTACTTCCTGGACAACGCCGCCGAGTGGATCCTGGAACTCGACCGCGGCCACGGCATTCCCTGGAAGGGCAACTACAGCTCCTGGCTGGACCAGAAGCAGGAACGCCTGAAGATCGAGGAAAGCCAGGAATCCGCCCGCCAGAAGGCCCTGAAGAAGGAGCTGGAGTGGGTGCGCCAGAACCCCAAGGGCCGCCAGGCCAAGAGCAAGGCGCGTCTGGCGCGCTTCGAGGAACTGAACAGCATCGAGTACCAGAAGCGCAACGAGACCCTGGAGATCTTCATCCCGCCGGGCGAGCGTCTGGGCGACAGTGTGATCGAGTTCAAGGGCGTGTCCAAGAGCTTCGGTGACCGCATGCTGATCGACAACCTCAGCTTCCAGGTGCCGCCGGGGGCGATCGTCGGCATCATCGGCCCCAACGGCGCGGGCAAGTCCACGCTGTTCAAGATGATCCAGGGCATCGAGAAGCCGGATTCCGGCGAAGTCGTGATCGGCCCGACGGTGAAGATCGCCGCCGTGGACCAGAGCCGCGATGCGCTGGGCAACACCAAGACGGTCTGGGAAGAGATCTCCGGCGGCCTGGACATCATGACCGTGGGCAAGTTCGAGATGCCCAGCCGCGCCTACATCGGCCGCTTCAACTTCAAGGGGGCGGATCAGCAAAAGCAGGTCGGCATGCTGTCCGGCGGTGAGCGCGGCCGCCTGCACCTGGCCAAGACGCTCTCGGCCGGCGGCAACGTGCTGCTGCTGGACGAACCGTCCAACGACCTCGACGTGGAAACCCTGCGTTCGCTGGAAGACGCGCTGCTCGAATTCGCCGGCTGCGTCATGGTCATCAGCCACGACCGCTGGTTCCTCGACCGCATCGCCACCCACATCCTGGCCTGCGAGGGCGACTCCCACTGGGAGTTCTTCGCCGGCAACTATCAGGAATATGAAGAGGACAAGAAGAAGCGGCTCGGTGAAGAGGGTGCCAAGCCGAAGCGGGTGCGCTACAAGCCGGTCACACGCTAGTCAGTCGCGCGATCGATGCGCAAAGCACAAGGCCCCGCCACGGCGGGGCCTTGTGCTTTCGGCGCTGATCGTTGAGCCCGGACTCGCAATCAGAGATCGGCTCTGGGCGCGGATCTTCAGGCCAAACTGGCTGGGAAGCCGCATCCACCAAGCGAGATGCATCGCACGGGGCGTGCGCACAGGGTGCGAATCTGTGCGGCAGCGCAGCACAGCGTGTGCATCGCGTTCAGGTCTATCGGGGCGCTGCGCTTGACGTCGCCGAATCGGCTTTCGGGCGGTAGCGCTCATACAGTCGCTTGAGTTCGCCGTCGCGCGCCAGGCGAACCAGGGCCCGGTTCAGGCGCTCACGCGTGGCCGCGCTTACATGCGGGCCGAGCACCATGTACTGGTCTTCGCGGTGAAAGACGGTGGGCAGCCAGCGCACCTGGGCCGCCTTGGGGTTGTCCTGCAGCAAGGCGTCCAGGTTCATGTCGGACTGATAGAAGAAGCGCCCGCGCTGCGCCAGCAGCTTGTCGAGCACCCGGTCGAGACGGATGGTGCTGTCATCGACCGTGATGCCCGCACTGCGCAGCATCGGGACATACGCGGTGCCCTGGGTGGTCATCACCAGGTTGTTCTGACCCAGCGCGACGATGGCAGCCAGGTCCTGTACCTCGATCGGGTCGTCCCTGCGCACAAGGACGCGGTGCTGGATCGGAAACAGGGGCTCGTCGAGAAAGACCAGGCTCTCCTGCCGTTTCTGCGTACGCAGCAAGCCGCAGAACACATCGAGCTCGCCGCCGGCGAGCATCAGCTCGATGCGCCGCAGGGGTACCAGACGCTTCTCCCCGGAGATGCGCAGGTCCGGCGCGACCCGTTCGAGTCGCCGGAAGAGCTCGATGCAGAAGCCGGGGCGTGCCGGTGTCGAGGGCGAGAACTTGGCGGCGACCCCTTCCTGGGCTGCCGTTCGCAGCACGGTGGGAGCGGCCTGCGCACCGCTCACCCCCAGAAGCGCGGTACTGATCAGCGCAATCCGTAGCCACCCAAGCCCCGCTCGGCGGCTTGGTCGAGCGCCGGGCTGCACCGCGGGCAGTACCCCGTGCAGTGGATCGGGCATTCGGCGGGCGGGTGCGTCCGGGTTCAAGCGGGGATGTTGCTGTCGAGGAACGGGTAATCCGTATAGCCGATCTCGTCGGGTCCGTAAAAGGTGGCTGGCTGTGCGGCGTTCAGCGGGGCATCGAGTTCCAGGCGTCGCGGCAGATCAGGGTTGCTGATGAAGGGCACGCCGAAGGCCACCGCATCGACGCGGCCCGTTGCCACGGCCTCCAGCGCCATCTCACGCGTGTACTTGTTGTTGGCTACGACGGCGCCGGGAAAGCGCGACTTGATGCCCGCAAAGTCGAAGCCCTCGAGCTTGCGTTCGCCGCCCGTGATGCCCTCGATGAGGTGCACGAAGGCGATCCGACGATCCGCCAGCGCATCGATGACTGCGCCGTAGGTGGTCTGCGGGTTGCTGTCGGCCGGAGATCCGTTGCCGCTGGACACAGGCGACAGACGGATACCCACGCGGCTCCGGCCAAACACTTCGATCGCGGCGTCCACCGCCTGCAGCATCAGCTTCATGCGGTTCTCGATCGGACCGCCGTAGTCATCGGCGCGCTTGTTGATGCTGTCGCGCAGGAACTGCTCGAGCAAGTAGCCATTGGCGCCATGGATTTCCACGCCGTCAAAGCCGGCACGCTGCGCGACTTGGGCAGCATGTCGGTAGGCTGCAACCACAGAGTCAATCTCGTGCCGCTCCAGGGCGCGAGCCGTGACACGTTCCTTGCGGCCGCCAGGCGTGTGCACGAAGCCACCCGGGTTGAACGCGCTGGCCGACACGGGCAACGCACCACCGGGCTGCAGATCGGGGTGCGAGATGGCACCCACATGCCAGAGCTGCGCCACGATACGCCCGCCGGCGGCATGTACCGCGTCGGTCACCAGGCGCCAGCCGGCCTCCTGCTCGGCGCTGTAGATGCCTGGCGTGTTCATGTAGCCCATGCCCTCCGGCATGATCTGCGTGGCCTCGGAGACGATCAGTCCGGCCCCGGCGCGCTGTGCGTAATAGGTGGCATTCAGGGTGCGAGGGGCGAGCGTGCCCGGCGTGGCGCGGCAGCGAGTCAGCGGCGCCATGAAGATGCGGTTGCGTACGGCGATATCGCCGATCTGTGCTGGGGAAAAGAGGCTGGTTGTCATGCGCGCATTGTGAATGCGAAGTGGTCTGTGCTGTCTGGATCGGCCAGCCATTGCGGTGCAGGATGCCCGGTACACCAGCTATCGGCCACCATGTCCCGTCCGAGCACGTGGCAGGCGATCCGCTTGCTCGTCGGCATCAAGTGCGCAAGCATGAGCAAATCTTCGCTGGGAACACCCACCATGGCCACGATTCGCCCCTCGTTTGCTGCGCTTGCACTGCTCCTGATCGCGCAATGCGCTGCTGCGCAGACCATCTACAAGTGCACGCGGCCGGACGGCAAGGTGGAGTTCACGGACCAGCCTTGCCAGAACTCCGGAAGCAGCGGCAAGCCCCTGGATGTCCGGCCGGCGCTGCCTGCGGACGCCAAGGCGGCCCAGGAGGCCCGTGAACGTGCCCAGCGAGACGCCGAGCGCGCCCGCGCTGCATCCGCTGGCCCTGCGCCCGCCCCGGCAGCGCTCAATGCCGGCACACCCACGGCAGCGCCATCGACGGCAGGCGCCAAGCCCGCCGCGGCGGCGATCCCGGACGATCAGACCCTGATTGCGCAGTGCGAAGCGGCACGCGGCGTGGACTGCCGGGACCCGAAGACCTTGCAGCGCCTTCGCGAGGAAGCCACGCCGAAGAGCGCCGAGGAGCGGCGCGAGGAGCGGCGGCGTCTGGATGAGGAAGAGGCACGCCGCAAATCCAATCCGCGCTAGGCACGTAGGGGCTCGGCGAGCGCTGGCGCCGGAGCTGCACGTCGGATCGGCCGTACGTTGTCGGCAACCAGCGCGTCGGGGGGTAAACCCAAGGTAAAGCGTGCGCCCAGCCCTGGGGTCGACTCTGCCCCGGCCCGGCCACCGAGACGCTCCATGACTTTTGAGACCACGGACAGGCCAATGCCTGTGCCGGAGAACTCGGTCCCGGGGTGCAGGCGAGAGAACGGCTTGAACAGGCGCGAGGCCTGCGAGTCGTCAAAGCCCACGCCGTTGTCGATCACGTGAACCTCCAGCGACCCGTCCGGCTGGACGCTTGACAGCACGGACACGCTAGGCTGGTCTGCACTGGCGCTGAACTTCACGGCATTGCTCATGAGATTCATCAACGCCAGTCGCAGCAGCGAGGGGTCGGTCATGACCGTGTGTTCGCACGAGAAGTGCCAAGCCACCGGTCGGGCGGGATCCGGCTGCTCAAGCGTGGCGACGCAGGATTCCACGAGGGTGCGCAGATGTACCGGCGTGGGCTGCACCGGGCTGGAACTGGCGCGCGCGAGCTCCAGAAGCGCTTCGAGCATTTCAAGCGTGATGTCGGCCTGCTGCTCTGCCAGACCGAGAAAGTTGGTGCGGCCCGGCGGGACGGAAACAAGCTGTGCGCGTGCAAGCCCGATCAGGCTGCGCACCTGCGAAAGTGGTGTGCGAAGGTCATGGGCGACATTGCGCACGAAGCCTTCCATGTCGGTGTAGGCCAGCGAGAGCGCATGCGTGCGCTGGCGAACCTGTTGCTCCAGTTCGGCGTTGTAGCGCTGCAGTTGTTGCTCGCGTCGCTTGCGCTCGCTGATGTCCCGCCCTACGCCCTGGTAGCCGAGAAACCGCCCCTGGGCATCGAATCGTGGCTCACCGGCAATAGATGCCCAGGCCTGGCTGCCGTCCGTGTGGGTCTTGCAGAGCTCTAGCCCGCGAAAGGGCAGATGCTCGCTCAGGTCCCGCTGGTGCTGCGCCCACTGCGCGGCACTCAGGCTGGTGGGGCTGAGTTCCCATCTCGTCTTGCCGAGCATTTCGCTTGGGGCAAAGAACTTGTCCTCGAAGCCGGAGGTGACATAGGTCAGGCGGTGCTGTTCGTCGGTCTCCCAGTAGTAGTCGCTGGACAGCTGTGCACGCACACGCCAGCGCTGCTCGGAGTCACCGAGGATCTTCTCAAGCGTGCCCACCAGTTGCTGCAGTTCGGCTGCCGTGTCCGGATCGACACCAGCCAGGTTGTCGCTGATGTGTCGCGGGTGCGCCTGGGTGCCGTCTCGGCCCAGTTCCTCGTTGATGCGCTGCAGGACGCGCTGTGCAGACTGCGTTGCGCGGCGATGCAGCAGCGTCAGCTGCCAGACCCAGGTCACGGCGCAGAGCAGGAAGGCGATGGCGGAGAGCCACTGCAGGCGCCGGTTGTTGTGTTCCTGGCGGTCGATCTCACGGGTGACTGCCTTGGTCAGATCGATCGCCTGGGTCTGCAACTGCGCGTACGCGGCGCGGCGATCGGCAGGTGCGTAGGCGGCATCGAAGTCGGCGCCCGTGCTGAGCGCGGCCCAGCCGTTAGCTAGGCGCGCATGTTGGTCGAGCAGGTCTGGTGCGTCGAGGTGCCCCAGCACGCTTCCGACGCGGGCAAGCTGGGCCGTCAGGGCAGCGTTGGCCTGAGCAGCATCAGATCCGGCGCCAGTGAGCTCCGCCAGTTGCGCTTCCACGATGCGGGTACGCAGGTAGCCCGTGACTTCGACCACATCGCCACCGGGCGGGCGCGCCAGAAACGCGCTGAACATTGACGCAAATGCAATCAATACCGTCAGTGCGAGTACCCCGACAGACCAGCGCCGTCCAGGCTTGAATCGGCTGCCCGGCGAGAACGCCTGATTGAATGCTGTCTGTTGCCCGGATCGGGCTGCCACGGTACTGCCCAGGGAGGAGTGGGGCTGGGAGTCCATCGTTTTGTCCTAGACAAACTAGCTTGCATGCTAGACGTAACGTGACGTAGCGGCTAGGGCATCGCTTTCCCTTGGCCCACCGCAGGGGCATTGATGCGCCGCAAAAACCATATTGCGATCTCTGCAATGTGCCGGCGCCGAATGATCGACAATCCACGCTTTTGCGCCACAAGCATCGCTCTTGGCGCCCGGCATTCGCAGACAAAGGGATTTCATGGCCGCGATCGAGCCCGAAAATGTCCTCACCGTTCACCACTGGAACGACACGCTCTTTTCATTCACCACCACACGCGGCCAAAGCCTGCGCTTCGAGAACGGTCACTTCGTCATGATTGGCCTGCCTGTGGACGGCCGGCCTCTGCTGCGGGCCTACAGCATCTGCAGCGCCAATTACGAGGAGCAACTCGAGTTCCTGTCCATCAAGGTGCAGGATGGTCCGCTCACCAGCCGGCTGCAGCACCTCAAGCCCGGCGACGAACTGCTTGTGGGCCGCAAGCCGACGGGCACGCTGGTGATCAGCGACGTGAATCCTGGCCGCAACCTCTATCTGTTGAGTTCCGGTACGGGCATGGCGCCCTTCATGTCGATCATCCGTGACCCGGAGACCTATGAGCGCTTTGAGAGGGTCATCCTGGTGCATAGCGTACGGATCGTGAGTGAGCTGGCTTATCACGACTACCTGCTCAACGAACTGCCGAGGCACGAGTTTCTGGGCGAGATGGTCAGCAAGCAGTTCCTGTACTACCCAATCGTCACGCGCGAACCGTTCAAGAACATGATGCGCCTGACCACGGCGATCGAGACCGGCAAGCTGGAGAGCGATCTCGGCCTGCCGCGCATTGATCCCAAGCAGGATCGCGCGATGATCTGTGGCAGTCCGAGCATGCTGGCCGATACGCGCGCAGTGCTCGACAAGCTGGGCATGGTCATCTCGCCGGGGATCGGCCAGCCGGCCGACTACGTGATCGAACGCGCTTTCGTGGAACGCTGACGAAGCAGCTGCGGGCGCGGCGACGCGGTGTCTGCGCGACTAGCTTGCGCTCACCAGCGGCGGCATCGCAAGTGCATGTGCCCGCGCATTGATCGCACGCCGGATCAGATCTTCCTGGGCGCGCAGTCTCTGAAGCACGGCCGCTAGCCGCGGCCGTTCATCGTCAGCGGGAACGCCTTCCAGCGCTCGCAGCTGAATTTCATTGAAGTGGATGAAGGCCAGGTACTGGTCAATGACATCATCCGTCTGCGCGACGGCTTCCTGGGCGCGGCGTTGCATGGCGCGAGCGTCGCTCATGCGTCCGAGATGCGCCAGACACAGGGCGCGATCACTGAAGTGGCCGGACGTCTCCAGGCCCAGACCGTATTCGGCCTCATCGAGATGCGCGTCGAACAGCGCCAGCGCGCGCGCATGCTCACCTGACAGCGTCAGCAGACCCGCGAGTACCAGCGGTGCCTGAAAGCTGCTCTGCTTCAGGCCGAGCGCCTCGGAGAACATTTGCCCGCTCTCCAGCCCGATGATGGCCTGCTTGAGCGCAGCCATGTTGGGCTGCCCCGCAATCCAATCCAAGCGCACGTCATCTGCTTGCGCGAGAGTCATGTACCGCAGCACGGAGCGCTCGAGTTCGGGGTCTCCGCTGCGACGCGCCTGCCGTGTAGCGAACTGCGCCCAAGCCAGCGCCGGCGCCATCTGGCGCGCTGTCAGGAACAGACCCTGCGCGGCGTAGCCGGCGCGCGCAAGCGTGTCGGCATCGGCATGATCCACCGCGCCGATAATCTGCACGATGGCATCGAGCGGTGCGATCGAACGGTGATCCGCCAGCGGGTAGTACAGCGCATACCAGGACAGCACCTCGAGGACGACCGCTTGTTCGCTGCACTCTCGAGCGAGTGCGACGGCATCGGAAAAGGCCGATCGGCTCTGTGTCCAGCCCACCGTGTAGCTCAGGTTCACCGCCCATGCGGTCGCTCGCAGGGCCTGCGCCTCGGCGCTGAGCCGCTCGGCGGACATGCGATCGATCTCATGAAGGCAATTCATGGACTCGGGCATATCCAACAGCCGGGCCTGGATCAGGCTGCGGCGCGCGAGTTCGCGCGCCCGCTCGTCGGCAGGCAGCGACGATTGGAGCTTGGCGGTATTACGGGACAGTGGGCCGTGCTGCATCGGTGGACTGGATGGAGCGCAATCAGCTGGACTTGGTGTGCAGGCAACTGCTCGCCAAGTCGTTCCGGAAGCGCCGGATGCTAACGCGTGTACTCGTCGAAAGCCGTTGAAAACGTGAGCTTGGTGACATCTCTACACGCACACGCAGCGTTGTTCTGTGCAGGCCGAATTCGTGAAATGCGTCACACCCGCTCTGTGCGTACCTGGAGCCAGTCGAGCGCTGCGCCTGACACGTGGGGGCTGATGCGCGCGCGCACCATCGCGTGATAGTCGTTGAGCCAGTCACGCTCGTCCTCTCGCAGCAGGCTGGTATCGATGCAGCGCGTGTCGATCGGGCAAAGCGTCAGTGTTTCGAAGGCTAGAAATTCGCCGAACGGCGTGGTCTCAGTGGGTACGTTGAGCACCAGGTTCTCGATGCGCACGCCCCAGTGGCCTTCACGGTAAATGCCGGGTTCGATCGAGGAGATCATGCCTGGCTCCATGGCCATGGCGGCATCCGGAATCGTGCGCGAGATGCTCTGCGGGCCTTCGTGAACGTTCATGAAGTACCCCACGCCATGACCGGTTCCGTGGCCATAGTCGATGTGCTCGGCCCAGATCGGTGCCCGCGCGATCGCGTCCAGCATCGGCGACAGCGTGCCGCGCGGAAACGCGGTGCGAGATAGCGCCATCATGCCCTTGAGCACGAGGGTGCAATCGCGGCGCTGGGCATCGGTGAGGGTGCCGATCGGCACCATGCGCGTGATGTCTGTGGTGCCGCCCAGGTATTGGCCGCCCGAGTCGATCAGCAGCAGGCCATCGCCTTCGATCACGGCGTGGGCGTCGTCGGTGGCGCGGTAGTGGGGCAGGGCGCCGTTGGCTCGGAAGCCGGCGATCGTCGAGAAGCTGGGGCACACAAACCCGGGCCGCTTGGCACGTGCGGCGGTGATGCGGGTGTCGATGTCCAGCTCGGTGATGCGATCTCCCGCAGCAAGGCTTGCTTCGAGGCCTGCAAAGAATTCTGCAAGCGCCGCGCCGTCCTGTTCCATGGTGCTGCGGATGAACCGCGCCTCGTCTGCGGTCTTGCGCGACTTGGCCAGCGTGGTGGGATTCACGGCTTCCACAATCCGCACACCCTGCGGGAGATGCGCGAGGATGCCGGCGGTCACGCGCTTCGGGTCGACCAGCATGGCCGTGCCGACCGGTACCGAAGCGAGTGCAGCGGGCAGGCTTTCGTACGCAGCCAAAGCGACGCTCGCGCTCTGCAAGGCTGCGCGCGTGGCCGCGCTGAACTTGCCGGTGTCCGCAAACAAGGTGGCGCCCTGCGGGCCAATCAGCAGGTGCGCAAGAAAGACCGGATTGAAGGGCACGTCGCTGCCACGCAGGTTCAGCAGGTAGCCGATGTCATCCAGCGTCGAGATCAAGTGCCAGTCTGCGCCGGCGGTGCGCATCGCCTCGCGCGTGGCGGTCAGCTTGGCTTCTCGCGCAAGCGGGGCCTGCGGCGCGCCGTGCTCGACCACTGGCGCTGCGGGAAGCGCCGGGCGGTCCGCCCAGATGGCAGCCACAGGGTCCTTAGTGCTCACCAGCGCGCCGCCCGCACCCTGAACGGCAGCCTGCAGCGCGCGATGGGCCGCGAGACCGAGCACGGTTCCATCCACCGCCACTCGCTTGCCCGGTGCCAGCCGGGCGGCCAGCCACTGCAGATGCAGGCTGCTGACTACCGCGGGAAGTTTTTCCAGCGCAATGCCGCTGCCGGCCAGCTCCTGCTCTGCCGCAGTCCAGTAGCGGCTGTCGGCAAACAGCGCGGCCTCATCCGTGGTGACGATCAGCGTGCCCACCGAGCCCGTGAACCCGCTGAGCCACTCGCGGCTCTTCCAGCGTGCCGGCAGGTACTCGGACAGGTGTGGGTCGCTGGAGGGCACGACCACGGCAAACCAGCCCTGGGTCGTCATCTCTGCGCGCAGGGCGGCAACGCGTTCGCGCACGGCGGCGCGGCTGGCAATCACGGTATCCATGGAGCGGCATCCTCGAAATCTGCGCGGAGGATCGATCGATCCGCCCGCGTTCAACATGGGCAAAAGTGTATTCGGCACCCCAGAGCCCGGCGTCAGGGTCTGTGCGGGTGATCGCGCCTTGACGGCGCGCAAGCTGGCGCAGCGCGTGCCAGCTGAAAATCTGCGAGTGAGCGAGTCCCATCCGGTCCGATCCTGGCCGCGCGCCTTGCAGGAACTCCCCCGCAGCGCATGGCTGCGGCTGCTCGCGCTTGCGCTGTTCATCCCGGCCTTCTATGCGCTTTGGGCGGGCGAGGGGCTGCTCGAACGATTCGCCGTCGGGCTCTGGCTGGTCGCGGCTGCATTGCTCCTCGGCGCCTCGCGCAGCGAGCACCGGGCGGGCCAGCGCTGGTTCGACGCGGCGCTGGCAGTGGCTGCATGTGTCACCGTGCTTTTGCCGGGCGTGCACCAGTGGCCGGTTTGGCTGCCGCGTCTCGCGGTGGCGACGGTTCTGGCCGTGCGCGTTGTGCTGGACGCGCGCGTGTTCCTGCGACGCGATCGGCTCTGGATGCTGCTGGTGGCCGCCGCTGCCTGCTGGGCGCTCGGCGGAGTCGGGTTCTACTGGCTGGATCCGCGTGTTCACAGCGTGGCCGATGGCCTGTGGCTGGCGTTCACGACAGGCGCCACGGTGGGCTACGGCGACTTGATCCCCACGGTGGGGACCTCGCGGATTCTGGCCCTGTTCGTGGTGCTGGTGGGCTACACCTTCCTGTCCCTCATCACGGCTGCCATGGTGACTGCCCTGCTCGGGCGCGAGGAGCGCATGCAGATGCACGCCCTGCACCGTGACATTGCCGCCCTGCACGCCGAGATCAGGGCGCTGCGCCAGAGCCTGCAGTCGTCTGGCGCGGCACCACCGCCGCCCGATACGCATGCCAGGACGCATGCCCCAGCACCGGCCCCACCACCAGCAGGCCCATGAACCAGGGCAGCATGGCCAGCACCACCAGCAGCGTGAGCAGCGTACCCCAGACGAACATCGTCATCGGATTGAGAAAGCACACGCGAAAGCTCGTGATGCCGGCACTGATGCCGTCGGTGTCGCGGTCCATGATCATCGGGATCGAGATCACGCTGGTGCAGAAGATCAGCGCCGCGAAGACCGCACCCACGGCGGCATAGGCGATCACGAACTCGATGTTCTCCGGGTTCAGCAGCAAATCCAGGGTGCTGTGCGCACTGGGCATGGTGTTGAAGGACACGGCGAACACGACGAGCGCCGAGCGACTCCAGAGCATCTCGAGCACCACCAGCACGCCCAGGTAGAGCACGAGTGCGCTGAAGTTGCTGTCCCAGGCCGTGAGGGATCGGCCCAAGCTCGGCGGCTCGCTGCGCTCAAGGCGCCGGCTGACGTCATACAGGCCGATGGCAAGGAAGGGCCCCAGGAGCAGAAAGCTGCCGCAGAGCACGAGTGTCCATTGCGGAGATCGCACGAAGGTCCATGCGATGGCCAGGCCCATCGATGCAAAGCAGGCGCCGTAGAACAGGCCGATACCCGGTGCATGCATGAAATCGCGCCAGCCCAGCACGAGCCAGCGCAACGGGTCGGCCGGGCTGAGTTCGCGCACGGCGGGAAGACCTCGCTCAGGCGCGGCTGTGGCCGGTACCGCGGGGCCGTCGGGCGTTTGCGGCGCATCCGCCGGATGCGGCATGTCTTGCGGGTCTGCGCCCATCGGTGTCATCCTCCACCCTCGTTTCACGGCACTTATAGATCGGAGAGCGGGGCAATGGCTAGCAGCGCGCAGGCCGGGCAGGGCAGCATGGATTACGCAGATCAGCAGGCGCTTGCCGTGCTGTACCCGGCTTTGGCCGAGGGCCTGCGCGGCTTGCCTGGCGGCGCGGCGGGGCTGCGCTGGATGGACGTGGACCCTGGCACCGTGCTGTTTGATGAGCAGCAGCCCTGCATGGGTCTTGCCTGCGTGCTAAGTGGCGGGGTGCGCGTGATCAAGCGTCTGCCCGAGGCGCGTGGCGGCCGCAAGGCGCCGCGGCAGATGCACCTGTACGACGTGACCCCGGGGGAGAGCTGCGCCGCCACACTCGCCTGTCTGGCCGGCGATCACCCCTATCGGCTGACAGGCGTAGCCAACCCTGGCACGCGGCTGGCGCTGGTGCCCACGCCGGTGTTCTTTGCGCTGCTCGATCAGTCCGCGGCGTTTCGGCGCTTTGTGTTCGATTCATTGGCCACGCGGATCGTGGATCTGCTGGCCGTGGTGGAGGAAGTGTCGGTCAAGCGCCTGGATGAACGGCTGGCGGCGCATCTGCTGGGCCGTGGCCGCGTGGTGGAAGTGACGCACCAGGAACTGGCGGACGAAATCGGTTCCGTGCGGGAGATCGTCTCGCGCCTGCTGCGCAGCTTTGCGGAGCAGGGGTGGATCGCACAGCAGCGGCAGGCCATCGAGATCCTGGATGCGCGCGCCTTGCGTGAACTGGCCGACGGCGGACAGCGCTCCTCGCCGGACGCCACGTCGCGCAATTGATCCAGCGCAAGCCGCGGGCGGTTTGGCGTGAAGCGATGTGACCGCAGTCACAGACGATCGGCGGCGCGGCCTCCAGAATGCCTCTACCGACACAACTTTTCGGACGGAGGGCATCATGAAAGCCAATGTAGGAAACATCGACCGGGTGCTGCGCTTTGCAGTGGGTTTGCTGCTGATCGCACTGGCCGCCACGGGCGTGGTGGGCGTGTGGGGCTGGATCGGCGTGGTGCCCCTGGCCACGGCGCTGTTCCGCTTTTGCCCGGCGTACACGCTGCTGGGCATCAACACCTGCGCAATGAAGAAGGCCTAGGCAGCCGGCGCAGCTTTCCGCTTGTCTGGCGCGGCTTTCCAGCCATTTCGGTCTGGGAAGCCGCATGAATGCAAAGTTTCTGCTTGCGGGATCGGGCTGAATGTCCATTTCATGCGGCTCTTGAAGGCAAATTGCCCGGTAAGCCGCACCAGACAAGCGGAAAGCCACTCCAGATCGCACTGACGCTTCATGCAGCAGGCGCGAGCCGGCGGGGCCTCAGCCGCCCCGGCTGCCCCCGCTGGGCTTGAGCAGCACCACCAGCGCGCCGCCGCCGCCATCGGCCGGGCGTGCGGCCACGAAGGCGATGACTTCGTCCTTCTGCATGAGCCAGCTGCGCACCTTGCCCTTGAGCACCGGCTGCTTGTCCTTGCTGCCCAGGCCCTTGCCGTGCACCACGCGCACGCAGCGCAGGCCGGCGCGCAGGGCTTCGCGCAGGAATTCCGCGAGCTCTTCGCGGGCTTCTTCGACGCGATGTCCGTGCAGGTCGAGCTGCGCCTGGATGCTCCAGTGCCCGCGGCGCAGCTTTACCAGCACATCGTTGCCGATGCCTTCGCGTCGCCAGCTGAGCTGATCGTCGGTCTCGAGCATCTGCTCGAGACCGAATTCGTCGGAGAACGCATCCGCCAGCACCTGCTGCTCGTCAAGCTCGCGCTGGCGCGCTTGCGGGGCCGGTTGGCGCGGCTGATGCACCACCCGCTTGCTCGCGGGCAGGGGTGTAGCGTCCTTGACGGCATCACGGAACATGCGCTCGCGTGCGGCATCGCGCTGCGCTTCAAGGGCAGCGCGCTTGCGGCGGTTTTCTTCCTCGACGCGCTGCGCATGCAGCTGCTCGCGAATCGCCTTGAGCTGGTCGAACGCGCTCATGCACTGCTCCGCGCGAACGCCGGCCGGGCTGCTTAGCCGCCGGCCTGCTCGAGGAAGCGCTGGGCGTCCAGCGCAGCCATGCAGCCCGTGCCGGCGCTGGTGATGGCCTGGCGGTAGACGTGATCCGCCACGTCGCCGGCTGCAAACACGCCGGGCACGCTGGTCATGGTGGCAAAGCCTTCGGTGCCGCTCTTGACCTTGAGATAGCCGCCGGCCATGTCGAGCTGGCCTTCGAAGATGCCCGTGTTGGGCGAGTGGCCGATGGCGATGAAGCAACCGGCGAGCTTCAGCTCCTTCGTGGCGCCTGAGCGGTTGTCCTTGATGCGCACGCCGGTCACGCCGGTCTGGTCGCCCAGCACGGCATCGAGCTCGTGGAAGTATTCGAACTTGACCTTGCCTTCGGCGGCCTTGGCCTTGAGCTTGTCGATCAGGATGGGCTCGGCCTTGAACTTGTCGCGGCGGTGGATCACGGTCACGGTGTTGGCAATGCCCGTGAGATACAGCGCCTCTTCCACTGCGGTGTTGCCACCGCCCACCACGCAAACGTCCTGACCCTTGTAGAAGAAGCCGTCGCAGGTGGCGCAGCCGCTTACGCCCTTGCCCATAAAGGCCTGCTCGCTCTCCAGGCCCAGGTACTTGGCGCTGGCGCCCGTGGCGATGATGAGTGCGTCACAGGTGTAGGTGCCGGCGTCACCCGTGAGTGTGAAGGGACGCTGCTTGAGGTCCACGGTATGGATGTGGTCGAACACCATCTCGGTGTTGAAGCGCGTGGCGTGCTGCTCGAAGCGCTGCATCAGCTCGGGGCCTTGCACGCCCATCGCGTCGGCCGGCCAGTTGTCCACATCGGTCGTCGTCATCAGCTGGCCACCCTGGGCCAGGCCGGTGATCAGCACGGGGTTCAGGTTGGCACGGGCGGCATAGACGGCAGCTGTGTAACCCGCGGGGCCGGAACCGAGGATCAGGACTTTGGCGTGCTTGGCAGACATGGATGAGGGGCCTTGGCGATGAGTTGTTCTTGGGCGGCTGCAGCGTTGCACGCGTGCAGGCTGAGCAGATTGGGGCGCAGTGCCTGCGCTCAAGCCACGAGTATAGAAAGCGGGTGTTGCACCTGCACGGTCATGCCATGCAAAGAACTGATGCGCCGCATAGGCCCTTTCTATACTCGGCCCATGCGTGGTTTCCTATGAGCTTTCGACTCTCCCAGCTTGGCCCGAATACCGAGGCCGATACCGATCTCGCCGCGGCGCGTGCAAGCCGCGGCCCCGCGCTGACCGAGGAGTCCGTGCCGGTCTACAAGCGTGAGCGCGCGCGGCCTGCCGCAGTCGCCCTGCCGGCGCGCGGCGAACTGCCGCCCGAGCCCCGTTTCCTCGCCGAACTGAAGTGGATCGTCGTGAGCGTGGTCGTGCTGCTGTTGATCCTCGCGCTGGCCACCTACAGCAAGACAGACGCCGCTTGGTCCACCAGCGGCCTGGGGGGAGAGCTCAGCAATGCGATCGGCCCGGCAGGCGCTTTTGTTTCCGACCTGCTGCTGTATCTGTTCGGTCTGTCGGCCTGGTGGTGGGTGGTGCTGGGTGTGCTCTTCGTGACCCGAGCGTGGCGCCGTGCGCACGGCGGCCTGGCCTTGAGCATGCCGGCACCCGCACGGGCTGCCGGTTTTGCGCTGATTCTGCTGGGCAGCGCGGCACTGGAAGGCACACGCCTGTCCTGGCTGCACCCGCACCTGAGCCTGCCGCACGCGCCGGGCGGCTCGATCGGCTATGCCCTGGGTAACGGACTGACGAACACGATCGGCTTCACCGGTGGCACGCTGGTCTTGCTGGTGATGCTGCTGGCCGGCTTGTCGATGCTGTTCTGCTTCTCGTGGCTGAGCGTGTCCGAGCGGATCGGTACCTTTATCGAGAACCGGCTGCAGCGCCGCGTGATGGAGCAGGAGGCCCAAGAGGACCGCGCGATTGGCGAGCACGCCGCCGAGGAGCGTGCCGAGGCGCTTCGCGAGGAGGTGCTCAAGCGCGAAGAGGGTCCGAAAATCCGCATCGAGCCGCAGAAGGTCGTGGTGCCGCGCAGTGAGCGTGTGGAGAAGGAAAAGCAGCAGACCCTGTTTGCCGAGATCAATTCCGGCACGCTGCCGCAGCTTGGTTTGCTCGACGCACCGCCCGCGGTGACGGAGTTCGTGAGCCGCGAAACGCTCGAGTTCACCAGTCGCCTGATCGAGAAGAAGCTGGCGGACTTCAATGTCCAGGCCCAGGTGGTGGCTGCCTTCCCCGGCCCGGTGATCACGCGCTACGAGATCGAGCCGGCGGTGGGCGTAAAGGGCTCGCAGATCGTGAACCTGGCGCGGGATCTGGCGCGTGCACTTTCCGTGGTCAGCGTTCGCGTGGTCGAGACGATTCCCGGCAAGAGCACCATGGGCCTTGAGCTGCCCAACCCCAAGCGGCAGACCGTGCGTCTGTCGGAAATCCTCGGCTCGCAGGCCTATAACGACAGCCATTCGCTGCTAACCATGGCGCTGGGCAAGGACATTGCCGGCAACCCCATGTGTGCGGATCTTGCCAAGATGCCGCACCTGCTCGTGGCTGGCACGACCGGTTCGGGCAAGTCGGTGGGCATCAACGCCATGATTCTCAGCCTGCTCTACAAGGCCGAGCCCAACGATGTGCGCCTGCTGATGATCGACCCGAAGATGCTCGAGATGAGCGTCTATGGCGACATCCCGCATTTGCTTGCCCCGGTGGTCACCGACATGAAGCAGGCCGCAAACGGCCTGAACTGGTGCGTGGGTGAGATGGAGCGGCGCTACAAGCTCATGAGCAAACTGGGCGTGCGTAACCTGAATGGGTACAACGCCAAGATTGCCGAGGCCGAGGCGCGCGAGGAGAAGATCCCCAACCCCTTCAGCCTGACACCGGATTCGCCCGAGCCCCTGGCCAAGCTGCCCTATATCGTCGTCATCATCGATGAGCTGGCAGACCTGATGATGGTGGTGGGCAAGAAGATCGAGGAGTTGATCGCTCGCCTGGCGCAGAAGGCGCGCGCCGCGGGCATCCATCTCATCCTGGCCACGCAGCGGCCCAGCGTGGATGTGATCACGGGCCTGATCAAGGCCAACATCCCCACGCGCATGGCCTTTCAGGTGTCCAGCAAGATCGACAGCCGCACCATCCTCGATCAGATGGGGGCCGAAGCCCTGCTTGGCATGGGGGACCTGCTCTACCTGCCGCCGGGCAGCGGCATGCCGCAGCGCGTGCACGGCGCCTTTGTCAGCGATGATGAAGTGCACCGCGTCGTGGAGCACCTCAAGAAGCACGGTGAACCCAACTACATCGAGGGCATCCTCGTGGGTGGAACGCTCGGTGAGGACGGTGACGGGGTGGGCAGCGTCACCGGCATCGGTGGAGATGCAGAGAGCGATCCGCTCTACGACCAGGCCGTCGAGGTGGTGCTCAAGCATCGCCGCGCATCCATCTCGCTCGTACAGCGGCACCTGCGCATTGGTTACAACCGAGCTGCACGGCTGCTGGAACAAATGGAAGTCTCCGGGCTCGTATCGGCCATGGAGTCCAATGGCAACCGGGCGATCCTCGCACCGCAGAAGCCGGAATGAATCCCGCAGAAATGAAGCTACGTTTTCGTCTGGCGAGCCTCGCACTCGCCTGCGGCCTGAGCGCCGCGTTCGTCCCGGCGACACAGGCGGGAGCAATTGATGACTTCCAGCGCTACGTGGCGGGTCGTGGTGCCCTTACCGGGCAGTTCACGCAGGAAAGCGCAACGGGCAGCAAGCTCCGCCGTACCAGCGGCACCTTCGCTATCGCCCGGCCGGGCAAGTTCCGCTGGGCGATCGACAAGCCCTTCGAGCAATTGATCGTCAGTGACGGCGCCAAGGTCTGGTTCTGGGACAAGGACTTGAACCAGGTCACCGTGCGCCAGCTGAAGGACGCACTCTCTGCCACCCCCGTGGCCCTGCTGCTGGGTGGCGAGCTGCTGGCGCAGTTCAACCTGAAGGAGGGTGGAGAGCGCGATGGGCTGCAATGGCTCGAAGCCACCCCCAAGGGCAAGGATCTGCAGTTTCAGCGGATCGCCGTGGGCCTGAAGGACGGCGTACCGATGCGGATGGAGCTTGTGGATGCGTTCAACCAGACTTCGCGCATCCAGTTCGCACAGGTGAATAACGCCGCGCAACCCGCAGCAAACAGTTTCACGTTCTCGCCGCCTGCCGGCGCAGATGTTTTGCAGCAGTGACCGTGCACGAAGCGAAATGAAACGGGGCCGCATCGCGGCCCCGTTTCATTTGGACGCTCGACACCTACTTGATGGCCGCCTTGCGTGCGGCAACCTTCTCGATGGCGGGCAGCATGTCCTTGTCCCATTCAAAGCTGTCGGCAACCAGTGTCTGCCCGACGTAGAGAGAGAACCAGGGGTAGCCCTTCAGGTCCGTGATGCGCCCATCGCGCAGGCGGGCATCGCGCACGAAGGCGATCTCGGCCGGGAACTCCTCGGGCTGATGCCACACGGCCAGAGCCTGCTTCTTCACGGTGACCATTCGCACCTGCTTGGAGGCCACCGACTTCATGAACTTCTGGCCTGCACTCTCCTTGAACAGGCCTTGTTCCCAGTACGTGCACCAGCGGCAGTCACGTGCTGAAAAATACACCAGGGTCACAGGTGTGTCGGCCTTCATGGCGGACAGCGCCTGTTCGAGCGGCTTGTCGAACTTCTTGTCGTTGGCCTGGGCCGAGCCTGCGCACAGGAGGCTGAGCACCAAGGCGATCGAAACGAGAACACGCGTCAATTGAGGACTCCTGCTTGATCAATTTCGGCATTTTGGCATTGGAGCGGCGCGCCGGGTGCCGCGGGCGGCAAAATGCTTCTCATGGATGATCTGTTTTCCACCGCGCGCCCCACGGGCGGCTATGTGCCTCTGGCTGAGCGCATGCGCCCGCAGACCCTGGGCGAGGTGATCGGCCAGGATCAGCTTTTGGCCGAGGGCAAACCCTTGGCCGTGGCATTGGCGGCTGGCCGCCCGCATAGCATGATCCTCTGGGGGCCGCCAGGCGTAGGCAAGACCACGCTCGCCCGGCTGATCGCCCAGGCCTTCGGTCTGCCGATGATTGCGCTCTCGGCGGTGCTTGCTGGCGTGAAGGACATTCGCGATGCTGTGGCGCAGGCGGAACTCACACGCGTGCAGACGCAGAAGTCCACCGTGGTGTTCGTGGATGAAGTGCATCGCTTCAACAAGACCCAGCAGGACGCCTTTCTGCCGCATGTGGAGAGCGGGCTGTTCATCTTCATCGGCGCCACGACCGAGAACCCGAGCTTCGAGGTGAATTCCGCCCTGCTGTCGCGGGCTGCGGTGTATGTGCTCGATGCGCTCGACGGTGATGCGCTGTCACTACTGGTGCAGCGTGCGTCCGAGCTGCTCGATGTGAAGTTCTCGGATGCGGCGCGCGCCCAGATCACGGCCTACGCCGACGGCGATGGTCGCAAGCTGCTCAACTCACTGGAGTTGGTCGCGCAGCATGCCCATAGCGCGGGCGTCGCCAATGCGATCGACGAAGCCGTGCTGCGCAAGGTGCTGTCGGAGAACCTGCGCCGCTTCGACAAGGGTGGCGACGCCTTCTACGACCAGATCAGCGCGCTGCACAAGAGCGTGCGCGGCAGCGACCCGGACGCGGCGCTCTACTGGCTCTGCCGCATGCTCGACGGCGGCAGCGACCCGCGCTACATCACCCGCCGGGTGATCCGCATGGCCAGCGAGGACATTGGTCTTGCGGATCCGCGCGCGCTGCGCATCGCCCTGGACGCTGCCGAGACCTACGAGCGCCTGGGCTCACCGGAAGGCGAACTCACCATCGCGCAGGCGGTCATGTATTGCGCGATTGCGGCCAAGAGCAACGCCGTCTACACCGCCTACAAGGAGGCGCGCCGTTTCGTGAAGGAGCATGGCTCCGCACCGGTGCCACTGCACCTGCGCAATGCGCCCACACAGTTGATGAAGGGTCTGGGATTCGGCAAGGACTACCGCTACGCGCATGACGAAGCCGACGGCGTGGCGGCGGGTGAGCGCTACCTTCCTGAGGGTGTCGACGTCAGCTTCTACTCGCCGACGGATCGCGGCATGGAAGCGAAGATCGCGGAGAAGCTTGCGTGGCTGCGCGAGCGGAACGCGGGCCCCAAGCGCTGAACCTCCGACAAGCTAATGCGAAGCGGTTGTCGAGCCTTGATCCAGCCTGGCCTGGCGCCGTGCATCGAGCCTCTGGCTGGCCGCATTGATCAGGCGCTCAAACGGGCCGGATTGACCTCGATGCGCACTCGCCCAGGCCCAACACAGCGCAAGCGCATACAGCAGCAGCGCCAAGCCGAACAGACCGCTGCTGTCCAGCTTCTGGCCCCAGCCTAGCCCCGCACCCGACAGCAGCAGCGCCATGAGCAGGCTCAGGCCGAGGTACATGCTCAGGGTGTTGCGGCCGGCCGGTGCGAGCGCGCGCAGTCGCGGCCAGCCGCCGTGTGGCCAGCTCAGTGCGATCGCAGCGATCAGGCCGGCAAGGATCGGTGGCCCGGTCAGGGTGCCCATGCCGAGCAGCAGCGCCTCGAAGGCCGGGCGCGAACCCAGCACATGCCAGGCGAGCACGCCGTAGGTCAGGCCGAGCGGAATGCCGATGAGCAGTCCCCAGAAGCGCGCCTGCTCAAGCAGGCGCGTCCAGCGCTGCGGTTGCTCGAGCACTCGCAGGCGGCCGCAGATGAAGCCGGCCAGGCACAGCGCAAGCAATTGCGGCAGGAAGAGTGGCAGCATCAAAACCGTGCTGACGACATAAGCGATGGAATTGAGTTCGAGAAACGGAAGCCAGGCGTCAACCCCCGCAAAGGTCGACGTCGGATCGGGCGCGATCACAGGTTCTTCAAGTTTGTTGTACGTGTAGATGGCGATGGCTACGTTGATCGCGACGTAGCTCACCGCCCAGATGCCGAGGAGCACCTTCAGGATCCGCAGCAGCGACGTCACTGATCGGCGACCCCAACGCAGCAGGATCAGCCCGCAGATCGCATACGAGGTCAGGATGTCGCCCATGTAGACGAACAGGCCGTGGATGATGCCCAGCGCGAGCAGGATCAGCATGCGGCTCTTGCGGTGTCCGAGCGCGAACTCGAGCGAGTCGGCGCTGCGGATTGCGCGCATCGACAGCGCGAAGCTGTAGCCGAACAGGAACATCAGCAGCGGATAGGACTTGCCCTGGAACAGCGCGGCGATCAGGCTGTGGATGGCGAGTGCGAGCGTGGAGTCCGCAGGCAGCGGCTGGCCGATCGGCGTGCTCATGGGGGTGCCCGGATAGGACACGAAGTTCACGACGAACACGCCGAGCAGCGCCCAGATCCGCAGGGCGTCGATGATTTCTGCGCGGCTGCGTTTTGGTGCAGGCAGGCGGGCGGACTCCGCGGCCATGGCGCGCCGCGGGCTCAGCTCTGCGGTGGAGCGGTATCGATGAAGCTGGGGCGCTTGTTCAGCTTCTCGGCGTGGGCGGCGAGGTTCGCGTACTCGGCCTTCCAGGCGATCTCAGGGAAGCGGAAGTCCAGATAGCCCAATGCCACGCCGATCGATATGTCGGCCAGGGTGCAGGTATTGCCCACGCACCAGGCGCGTTCGTCGAGTGCGGCGGATGCCGCGCGCAGACCTTCGGTCACCTTGGCCATCTGGCGGTCGATCCAGGCCTGGCAGCGCTCGCTATCCTTGCGGAACGCGCCGGTCTTCTCCAGGCGCACGAGGATGGCGGCGTCGCAGATGCCATCGGCAAGGGCTTCCCAGGTCTTAACCTCGGCGCGTTCGCGACCGGTGCCGGGGATCAGCTTGCCCACAGGAGACAGCGTGTCGACATATTCGACGATCACGCGGCTGTCGAACACCGCACCGCCGTCTTCCATGATGAGACAGGGCACCTTGGCCAGCGGGTTGGAGGTGGTGATCTTGGAGTCGGCGGCCCAGACGTCCTCGAGTTCGAGGCGATAGTCGAGCTTTTTCTCTGCCATCACGATGCGCACTTTGCGTACGTAGGGACTGGTCAGTGAACCGATGAGCTTCATGGGGCCTGTTGCTGTTCTTGCGCCGTTTTGCGGGCTTGATGTGGCGCTTTGCGCGCCACCGAGGAGGCCTGTCGGCACTGCGTCAGCAGGGGCTCAACAGGTGCGGTCGAGTGTATCAAAGCAGTTTTCGCCAGAAGTCCGGTGCAGGTGTCGGATGCGGTGTGGGTGTGGGCTGACTCACTAAAATGCGGCGCTGCTAGGGAGCACTCATGACACAAAGCAACGCCGCACCCGCCGTGCCGGCCCAGGATTTCACCGAACTGCTCGCGCTTTCGCCGCTGGACGGCCGTTACGCTGGCAAGGTCTCAGGCTTGCGTGACTGGCTCAGTGAGCACGCACTCATGAAGCAGCGTGTGCGCGTGGAGATTGCGTGGTTCATCGCGCTGTCCGACGCCGGTTTGCCGGAATTTCCACCAATCGCGTCCGAGGATCGCGCATGGCTGCTTGCGCTGGGCGAGGGGTTTGCCGCGAAGGACAGCGCCGCGATCAAGAAGATCGAGTCCATCACCAACCACGACGTGAAGGCGGTGGAGTATTGGCTCAAGGAGCAGGTCAAGGCCCGCCCGGCGGTACTGCCCTATGCCGAGTTCTTCCACTTCGCCTGCACCAGCGAAGACATCAACAACACCAGCCATGCGCTGATGCTCAAGGGCGCGCGCGAGCAGTTCCTCGCGCGACTGGACAAGGTCGTGCAGCAATTGCGTGACATCGCGCACACCCAAGCGGCCGTACCGATGCTCTCGCGCACGCATGGCCAGACCGCAAGCCCCACTACCCTGGGCAAGGAGTTTGCCAACGTGGTGGCGCGCCTCAACCGAGCCCGCGCGCAGATTGCCGGCGTGGAGTTGCTGGCCAAGATGAACGGCGCGGTGGGCAATTACAACGCGCACATGATTGCCTACCCCGAAGTTGACTGGGAGTCGTTCTCGCGCAAGGTCGTCGAAGGGCCGCTGGGCCTCACCTTCAACGAGCACACGATCCAGATCGAGCCGCACGACTACATGGCCGCGCTGTTTGATGCCGTGGCACGCACAAACACGATCCTGATCGATATCTCGCGCGACATCTGGGGCTACATCAGCCTGGGCTACTTCAAGCAGCGCCTGAAGGAAGGCGAGGTGGGTTCTTCCACCATGCCGCACAAGGTCAACCCGATCGACTTCGAAAACGCGGAAGGCAACCTCGGGCTGGCCAACGCCGTGCTCAAGCACATGGCCGAGAAGCTGCCGATCTCGCGCTGGCAGCGCGACCTGACGGATTCCACCGTGCTGCGCAACATGGGCGTTGGCCTGGGCTACAGCCTTCTGGCGCTGGAGTCGCTCGCGCGCGGCCTCGGCAAGCTGGAGGTCAATCACGCCCGTCTGGCCGAAGATCTCGACGCCAGCTGGGAAGTGCTGGCCGAGGCCGTGCAGACCGTGATGCGCCGCTACGGCGTGCCCGAGCCCTACGAGAAGTTGAAGGCGCTCACCCGAGGCAAGGGCATCACGCCCGAGGGCCTGCGCGAGTTCGTGCAGACCCTCGACATTCCGCAGGCCGCGCGCGATCGGCTGCTGGCGCTCACGCCCGGCGGCTACATCGGCAAGGCCAGCGAGCTTGCCCAGCGCGTTTAGCTGCCTCGGGCCGCAGCGGCTGCTGGCCAGCACCCTGGCCGACTTTGCGCGCAGCAGCTTGCTTGAATTGGATGCCGCTGCACTGAGCGGCGCGGCCTGCTTCGTTGCGCGGCGCGAGGCGCGGCTCATCGGCCTGCTCGCGCTGGCGCGGCGTAACGACACGGATGCAGATCTGCTGTGGCTGGGCGTCGACCCGACCCAGCGCCGCCAGGGCGTTGCACGCGATCTGCTGCGCGTGGGCTGTGCGTGGTGGGCGCGGCAGGGCGGGCGGGGCATGTTCGCGCCACAGTCCTGTGATGCGGCGCTTCTGGCGAGCCTGGGCTTTGCTGCGGCGCAGGATGGCTGCTGGGTGCGGTGGATCGGCTGACGGGCTGACGGGCAGGGGCGGCCGGCGCGGGTGTAACCAAAGTCACCGCGCTACAGATCGGCATTGCGCGAACCGCATCAGATTGGCCATACTCCACTCGTGGCTTTTTCCACGCGTTTTCCCTAACCCCAAGTGAGGTCCTCCATGCTTCGTCCCATCGTCATGGCCGCAGTGGCCGCCGCTGTGCTGCTGGTGAGTCCCACCAGCCACGCACAATTCGCCAAGCCCGAAGACGCCGTGAAGTACCGCCAGTCCGTATTCACTGTGATGGGTCGCAGCATGGGCGGCTTGAACGCCGTGGTGCGCGGCGACCGGCCCTACAACGCCGCTGAAGTGCAGCGCAACGCCGAGATCATCGCCATGATGGCTGGCCTGCCCTGGACGGCTTTCGGCCCCGGCACCGAGAGCCCCAAGGCCCTGCCTGCCATCTGGAAGGAAGGCGACAAGTTCAAGAAGGCGCAGGACGGCCTGCAGGACGCCGCTGCCAAGTTGGTGGCTGCGTCCAAGACTGGCAAGGTTGAGGATCTGCGCGGTGCGTTCGGCAACGTAGGCGCAAGCTGCAAGGCCTGCCACGACGACTTCCGCGGCAAGTAAGCGCGGCCGCTCGTCAGATGCAACAAGGCCCGCTCTCGCGGGCCTTTTGCTTTCTGGGGTTCAGATCGGCTTTCCGCTTGTCCCACAAGGCTTTTCAGGCATTTTGGTCTGGAAAGCCGCATGAATGCTGAATCGGGTTCCGGGCGATTTGCCAGAAGTCCATTTCATGCGCCTCTTCAGGCCAAAGTGGCTGAAGAATGGCTCTGGACAAGCGGAAAGTACCTGCGACTGGCGCCTAGAACGTCTGCACACTTTTGCCGAGGTTGACGATCCACCAGACGGCGCCCGCGGATGCCGCTGCCAGCACGAGCGCGAGCACGGAGCGTCCAGCACCCCAATCGGCCCCGTCGCCAACCGAACCCGGCTTGGTGCCCGAGATCATGGGGCCGACAAGGTCAGTCTTCTGCGCGAAGCGGTAGTACAGGATCGCACCCAGGTGCAGGGCCACCAGCCCGTACAGCACCCATTCGTTTAGCTTGTGCAGGCGCGTGATCAGGCTCACGGTCTCGCTGGATACGAACCTGGCCAGCGGCCCCTCGAAGGCGATGTCGTCATTGGCAAACAGCCCGCCCACGGCCTGGCCGCCGAACAGCAGTAACAGCGCGTAGACCGAAAACGCGCCGATCGGGTTGTGGCCAAGCGTCTCGCTGACCTTGCCGCGCAGGTAGGCCAGCGCGCGCATCGGCGAGGGCGGGAAGCTGGCAAAGCGTGCATAGCGGCTGCCCACGAAGCCCCACAGGATGCGGAAGATCACCAGCCCCAGCACGCAGTACCCGAAGCGGAAGTGCCAGTTCATGGCGTTGCCGCCGATCTTCACGCTCACGATCGAGCCGACCGCGCAGATTGCCAGCAGCCAGTGAAACAGTCGCGTGGGCCAATCCCAGACCAGAACCTTCATGTCCACCCTCCCGAGGTGTTGAGCGTCTGGATTGTCCCGAAAGCCGGGGCAGAAAAAAAGCCGCCCGTTTCGGGGCGGCTTTTCCGGTGCGCTGTGCTGTCAGGGGCGCGGCTCGGGGAACTCCAGCTCCGGCTGATCTTCGCCTTCTTTCTTGATCGGCTTGATCAGATCCTCGCGGCTGATGCCCAGCCACTTGGTGATCGGCGCCATCACGAGCACGGACGAGTAGATGCCGAACACGATGCCGATGGTCAGCGCCACGGCAAAGTAGTGCAGCACCGGGCCGCCGAACAGCAGCATGAAGATCACCATGGTTTCGGTGGTGCCGTGGGTGATGATCGTGCGGCTGATGGTGCTGGTGATCGCATTGTCGATCACCTCGGTCACGCTGGCCTTGCGCATCTTGCGGAAGTTCTCGCGGATCCGGTCCGCGATGATCACGGACTCGTTCACCGAATAGCCCAGTACCGCCAGCACTGCAGCCAGAACAGCCAGCGAGAACTCCCACTGGAAGAAGGCAAACACGCCCAAGATGATGACGATGTCATGCAGGTTGGCGATGATGGCCGCCACGGCGAACTTCCACTCGAAGCGGAAGGCCAGGTAGATCATGATGCCGATACAGACCACCAGCAGCGCCAGGGCGCCGGCCTCATACAGCTCTCTGCCCACCTGACCGCTGATGAGCTCGACGCGCTGCACCTTCTCCTTCTGCACCACGGTGCCATCGGCCTGCGTGAACGGCTCCTTGACCAGCGGGCCGCCCGCACGCAGCACGTTCTCGATGATGCGGTCCGCATCGATCGTGCGCACGCCGTTGTCCTTCACGCGTGAGAACGCGTCCTTCTGCATGTCGCGCGCCGACAGGCGGATCAGCACATCGCGCGAGCTACCGAACAGCGTGACGAGCGGCTCGCCCACGCCCTGCGCTTCCATCGCTTTGCGGATGCCTTCCACGTTGGCGGGCTGCTCGTAGCGCGCCTCGACCACGGCGCCGCCGGTGAATTCGATGGACAGGTTCAGTCCCTTGCTCCACAGGAAGAACACCGCGAGCGCAAAGGTGATGAAGCTGAAGATGTTGAACGCCAGCGCGTGGCGCATGAAGGGGATGTCGCGCTTGATACGGAACAGTTCCATGGCGTTCTCCTCAGACCTTCGCTTCGGTCTTGTTGTTGTTCTTGCCGTCTTCGGGGCGCCAGATCTGACCGATCGAGATCGACTTGACCTTCTTTTCGCGGCTGTACCAGAACATGGTCAGCGCACGGGCCACCATCACGGCGGAGAACATGCTCGTCAGGATGCCCAGACAGTGCACCACCGCGAAGCCTCGGATCGGGCCGGAGCCGAAGGCAAACAGGGCCACACCGGCAATCAGGGTAGTGATGTTCGAGTCGAGAATCGTCGCCCAGGCCTTGTCGAAGCCTTCACTGAGTGCCTGTGCGGCGGAACGCCCGGCGCGCAGTTCCTCGCGGATGCGCTCGTTGATCAGCACGTTGGCGTCGATCGCCATGCCGAGTGTGAGCGCGATGGCCGCAATACCGGGCAGGGTCAGGGTAGCCTGGATCACCGAGAGCAGCGCGATCAGCAGCATCACGTTGGCGGCCAGGGCCAGCACGGAGAACAGGCCCATCAGCGCGTAGTACACGACCATGAAGACGCTGATGGCAATGAAGCCCCAGAGCATGGACTTGAAGCCGGCCTCGATGTTCTCCTTGCCCAGGCTCGCACCCACGGTGCGTTCCTCGACGATGTCCATCGGTGCGGCCAGTGAGCCGGCGCGCAGCAGCAGGGCCAGATCGTTGGCCTGCTGGGTGTTCATGGCGCCGGAGATCTGGAAGCGGTTGCCGAACTCGCCGCGGATGGTGGCGTTGGAGATGATCTCGCCCTTGCCCTTCTCGAACAGGATGATCGCCATCTGTTTGCCGATGTTGTCACGCGTGGTGTCACGCATGATCCGGCCGCCCTTGGCGTCCAGCACCAGATTCACGCTGGGCTGCTGGGTCTGGGAGTCAAAGCCGGGCTGCGCATCGGCCAGGTTGTCACCCGTGACCAGGATCTGACGCTTCACGTTCACCGGGCGGCCGCCGTCCGGGAAGGTGTCGGACAGCACGTCATTGGGCTCCGCGTTCATGCGGAATTCCAGCGTGGCGGTACGTCCAATGATGTTCTTGGCGCGGGCCACGTCCTGCACGCCCGGCAGTTGCACCACGATGCGGTCTGCACCCTGCTGCTGAATCACGGGCTCGGCGACACCCAGCTCGTTCACGCGGTTATTCAGCGTGGAGATGTTCTGCTGGATCGCGCTGTCCTGGATGGTGCGCAGGGATTCGGGCTTGAGCGTGGCGCGCACGACGACGTTGCTGCCATCGGCGACCGTGGTGAAGTTGAACTCCTGGATCGCATCGGCCAGCGCGATGCGGGCGCGGTCGGCCTGCTCCGCATCGGTGAAGCGCACCTCCACGGTGTCGCCCACGCGGCTCGTGCTGCCCCCGCGGATGTTCTTGTCGCGCAGGGTGGTACGGATGTCGGTCTGCACCGTTTCGATGCGCTTGGCCACGGCGGCCTTCATGTCCACCTGCAGCAGGAAGTGCACGCCGCCACGCAGGTCAAGACCCAGATACATGGGCAGCGCGCGGATGCTCGTGAGCCAGGAAGGCGACGCGGGTACCAGACTCAGTGCGACGGTGTAGTTCGGTGCGTCCTTGTCCGGGTTCAGCGCTGATTCGATCGCTTCCTTGGCCAGCTTCTGGGTCTCCACGTCGGCAAAACGGGCGCGTACCGAGGGGCTGTTGCCGCCGTCGAAGCTCATGCCGCGATGCTGAATCTTGGCCGTGGTGAGGATCTCCTCGACGCGGGTCAGCGCGGCGGGGTCCACCTTCACGGTGGGGCGCGCGGAGCTGACCTGCACGGCGGGTTGCTCGCCAAACAGATTGGGCAGCGAATAGAGGAAGCCCAGCGCGACCACGACGATCACGGTGATGTACTTCCAAAGGGGGTATCGGTTCATGGTCGGAGAGGTTCCGGTGGGGCTGGGCCGGCAGCGCCCTCAGGGGCACGCAGCAGGGGGAACGCGACAGGAGCGGGGTATGGCGGGGCAGGCGCAGAGCATGGTGTCAACGCGGTGCGCCTGCGGTGGACGGCCCGGAGGTGTGCTTCGGGCCGGCCGCGGGTCTTACAGGGCCTTGATCGTGCCCTTGGGCAGCACGGTCTGCACGGCCTGCTTCTGCAGCAGCATTTCGACCGTGGTGTCGCCCTGGTTCACGGACACGGACACGTACTGGTCCTTGACCGCGGTGACTTCACCGACGATGCCGCCGGCGGTGACGACTTCGTCGCCCTTCTTGAGGGCTTCGAGCAGAGCGCGATGTTCCTTCTGGCGCTTCATCTGCGGACGGATCAGCAGGAACCAGAAGATCACGAACATCAGGATGATGGGCAGGAAGCTGGCCAGCTGACCCATGGCGGAAGGAGGGGTGGCGGCCGCGGCTTGGGCGTAGGCATTCGAGATGAACACTGCTGAAGGCTCCTAGACAGAGAAAATCGGCGGGTCGGCAAACACCAAACCCGTTTCGGACAAACCCAAAAGTATAGGCGTGCGTCCCGGCCCCGCCCCGGCGGGACAACCCGATGGTGGGGCAGCCCGCCGGGGTGGGTCTACCACCGGCTCCAGTGCGTATTCATCACCTTCAATCGGTCGGCTGAACGACGTCGTCTGCGGGATGGTCGGCACATGGGCGCAGGGCGCGGGGTTTCAAGTACGCGCCGGCTATCGATCGGGCCACTGCGCCGCAGAAGCTGCCCGGCGGTCAGGTTTTGGCGCTGAACGGTGAAGCACTGAACCGCCGGGCGCGCCGCGGCCAGGGGCTGCGGAGGTCTACGCGCGCAGGAATTCCTTGACCTGCGCCAGCTGGCGTCGGCTGACATCCAGGCGCTCGTCGCAGCCATGCAGCAGCACCTGCCAGCTGCGTTCGCCATCCGCCTCGCCGTCCGGGCTGGGCAGGCTGCCCGGCCGTGCGCGCTCGATGCCGGCAATCGCGTGGCGCGAAACCAGCGCGTTGCGGTGGATGCGGACAAAGTGATCCGGAAACGCGGCTTCCAGCGCGGTCAGCGGTTCTTCGCTGAGGAACTCGCGCTCCCGCGTGCGGATGGTGACGTACTTCATCTCTGCCTTGAGATAGAGCACCTCGGTCACTGGCACGCGCAGGATGCGGCCGCGCTCCACCACGGTGATGCTGGGCAGCTCGCTGTCCTGTGCGGCCGGCACGCGGCGCAGGGCTTCCAACAGGCGGGCGATCTTGACCGGCTTGACGAGATAGTCCACCGCAGCCAGTTCGAAGGCGCCCACGGCATGCTCGGTAAATGCGGTGGTGAAGATCACATGCGGCACCTGCTCGCCGCGGGCGGCGCGCGCCTTCAAGTCCGCGGCGATGTGCATGCCGTCCTCGCCGGGCATCTGCACATCCAGCAACAGCACATGCGGCTGCTGGGTGCTGAGCAGCGTGCGCAACTCAGTGGCGGAACCGGCTTCGCCCAGCACGCGGTGCGGCAGTTCGGGGGCCAGGTCGGCCAGCAGGTTGCGCATGCGCATGCGCGCCAGCGCTTCGTCGTCCACGATCACCAGTTCAAGCATGTGCGAATCGTGACACAGGCAGGCGCGCGCTGTACATGCGGCGCTGCGCTTGTGCTCAGTCGGCGCGGCGCCGTACCAACGGGATGCGCAGTTCGGCCGTGAAACGTCCGCGGGCGGCCTGGGTATCCAGGCTGGCTTCGAGGTCGTGCAGCAGCATCAGGCGCTCGCGAATATTGGTCAGCGCTGTCTGGCTGCCAGGCCTCGGGGCGGCGTGCGCGCCCCGCGCCGGGTTGGCCGGCAGGGCGTTTTCCACGCGCATGATCAGCACCCGCCCTTCGGCGCGGATGCGCACATCCACCGGCTCCGGCTCGCCGGCAGGCTCCACGCCGTGGCGCACGGCGTTTTCCACCAGGGGCTGCAGAGTGAGCTGCGGCACGAGCACGTCCTCCAGGCCGTGGTCCTGCAACCAGTGAACGGTGAGCCGGTTGCCCAGGCGCTGCTGTTCCACGGCCAGATAACGCCGGGCGAGCAGGGCCTCGTCGGCCAGCGGCACAACCGCATCGCCCGTGGCCAGGCCACGGAAGAGTTCGGCCAGGTCTTCAATCATGCTTTCGGCCACGCGCGGCTGGCTGCGGATCACGCCGAGCGTCGAATTGAGTGCATTGAAGAAGAAGTGCGGCCGGATGCGTGCGGACAAGGCAGCCACGCGGGCCGCCACCAGCGCCGGCTGCCGCTGGGCGCTGCGCCACTGCAGCGCGAGGCTTGCGCTTGCGCCCAGTGCCAGTGCACTCACGATCACGCCGAGCAGGCCCCAGGTGGAGAGCTCGCGCTGGCTCATCGTCATCACGACCACGTGGGCCAGCACGGCCGGGCAGGTCACGACCAGTGCGAGCGTGACCCACTGCAGCCAGCGCGCCTCGCGCGCGGCGAGCTTGCGCAGGCTGCAGGACAGCAGCATCGAGGCCAGCGCGGCAGGTTCCAGCACGGCGGCGCGCTCCACAAAGCTCTCCATCCAGGCCTGCGGCGAGGGCGAACCGGGCAGGGTGGCGATCAACATCACCGCGTTGATGGCCAAAAGCAGGCGCAGCGCGATGCCGTAGTTGCAGGCATCCGGCAGAACCGGGGCGCGCGTGGCGAGGCTGTCCCGAGCGGCCTGCGGCGCCACTGACGATGCAGGCGCTGAGGCAAGTGCAGCGGGCTCGCTCGAGTCGGCGGGGTCCTGGCGGGTCTCGATCAAGTGGGGTCGGTCCTGTATGGGCGGGCTGAGGTGACGCGGAGGCGTCGCGGGTCAATCGAAATTTTAGATTTCAAATATCGCTAGAATAGATAGATACCAGCGTTCAGAAGCGTGATCGACCGCGAAGTCCGAGCCGTGTGTCGGCATGAGCCTCGTGAAGAACCGCGCCAATGCTTATTTGAGTAAATATCGGACGTTGAATATGTGTCGTTAAACCGGCTGAAGAGCCGCATAAAAAATGCGGAAAGTCGGCATGATCCGGAAGCAAATCATTAACTTTCAGCCAAAAAAGGCACAGATGGCTCGCCTGCCGCGGATACATTGCCACGGCCCGGTGGCGGCGCCGCAGCCCGCCAGACCTTAAGAGAACCGCCAATGACTTCACAGCTCGCCAACAAGACCGAAGCCTGGTCCGCCCGCTTCTCCGAGCCCGTCGCCGCCATCGTGCAGCGTTATACCGCCTCGGTCGGCTTCGACAAGCGCCTCGCTTTCGCAGACATCGCCGGCTCGCTGGCGCACGCGGACATGCTCGCCGCGCAGGGCATCATCAGCGCGGATGATGAGGCTGCGATCCGCCGCGGCATGGCGCAGATCAAGAGCGAAATCGAGGCCGGCCAGTTCGAGTGGAAGGTGGAGCTCGAAGACGTTCACCTGAACATCGAGGCGCGGCTCACCGCACTGATTGGCGACGCCGGCAAGCGCCTGCACACGGGCCGCTCGCGCAATGATCAGGTCGCTACCGACATTCGCCTGTGGCTGCGCGGCGAGATCGACGCCATCACTGACACGCTCAAGGCGCTGCAGCACGCACTCGTGGCGCTGGCGGAGCAGCAGGCCGACACCATCCTGCCCGGCTTCACGCATCTGCAAGTGGCCCAGCCCGTGAGCTTCGGCCACCATCTGCTGGCCTATGTGGAGATGTTCGGGCGCGACGCCGAGCGCATGGCCGACTGCCGGGCGCGCGTGAACCGCCTGCCGCTGGGCGCAGCGGCCCTGGCCGGCACCAGCTACCCGATCGACCGCGAGCGCGTGGCGCGCGCCCTGGGCTTCGAGGGTGTGTCGCAGAACTCGCTGGATGCCGTGAGCGATCGTGACTTTGCCATTGAATTCACAGCAGCGGCGGCGCTGGTCATGATGCACATTTCGCGTTTTTCGGAAGAACTCATTCTCTGGATGAACCAGAGCGTGGGCTTCATCGACCTGGCCGACCGCTTCTGCACCGGCTCGTCGATCATGCCGCAGAAGAAGAACCCGGACGTGCCGGAACTGGCGCGCGGCAAGACTGGCCGCGTGACCGGCCACCTCATGGGCCTGCTCACGCTCATGAAGGGCCAGCCCCTGACCTACAACAAGGACAACCAGGAAGACAAGGAGCCGCTGTTCGACACGGTGGACACACTCCTGGACACCCTGCGCATCTTTGTGGATCTCGTGCCCGGGATTCGGGTCAAGCCCGCCGCCATGCGCGCCGCCGCCCTGCGCGGCCACGCCACGGCCACCGATCTGGCCGACTGGCTCGTCAAGCAGGGCATGGCCTTCCGCGACGCGCATGAGCTCGTGGCGCATGCCGTGCGCCATGCCGACAGCCTGGGCGTGGATCTGAGCGCACTCACGCTGGCGCAGCTGCGCGAAGTCGTGCCGCAGGCAACAGACGCCGTGCTGCCCCTGCTCACTCTGGAGGGCAGCGTGGCCGCGCGCAATCATCTGGGCGGCACCGCGCCGGTGCAGGTGCGGGCGCAGGTGGCGCGATGGAAGGCGCAGCTCGCCTGAAGTCTGGGCAACAGGCCGGCACAGGCGCTGCGCCCGCTTGTGGTTTTCCCTGAACGCCCGCCCGAGAGGCGTTTCATTTGGAGCGCGCCGTGCGGGCTGAAGCCGAACAGGCCGGCCGCTGTTCAGCAAGCTGTCAGCAAAAGCCGGCGCGCTTCGTGCACAGTCACGCCCGGCGTACAAACGCCGGCCATGGCTCGCGCGTGTTTTTCCCAAGGGGATGCATACGATCGCAAGCTAGGTGCTGGGCTACCATCGTTTGGCGTGGTTTGCACATCCTGCGATCACGTCGAACACACCCCAGAGACCCGAATCACGGGTCCAAAGCACAGTCGAGCGGCGCGCCTGGCCGCTCGGAGGGACAAGGAGACTCACAGTGAATGGATTGCTTGCGCTTTCGCGCGGGATCGACTGGATCAACCTCAAGATCGGCCGCGGCGTGTTCTGGCTCGTGCTGGCCGTGGTGCTCATCAGCTGCGGCAACGCGGTGATCCGCAAGCTGTTCGACACCAGCTCGAACGCCTGGCTGGAGGTGCAGTGGTACCTGTTTGCCGCGGTGTTCCTCGGGGCGGCGGCCTACACCCTGCTCGTCAACGAGCACGTGCGCATTGACTTCGTCTCGAGCCGGGTGTCGGACAAAGCCAAGGCATGGATCGACATCATCGGCTTCGTGGTGTTTCTGATCCCCTTGTGCATCTTTGTGGTCTGGCTGTCCTTCCCGTATGCGATGGATGCCTACAAGAGCGGCGAGATGTCTTCCAACGCGGGGGGGCTGATCCGCTGGCCGGTGTACCTGATGTTGCCTGTGGGATTCATCCTGTTGCTGGCGCAGTCGGTTTCGGAGCTGATCAAGCGCATCGGCTTTCTCACCGGAGACGTGCCGCACGTGTATCCGCCCAAGGCCTCGCACGGCGAATGAGCGCAGCGCGCACATAACAAGACTCCAGGGAACCCGCTCATGCTTCAGTTCATTTCCGCGAACCTCGCGCCGATCATGTTTCTGGCGCTGTTGTTCTTCCTGCTCACCGGCTTCCCGGTGGCCTTCGGCCTGGCGGCCACGGGCATGTTTTTCGGCTTCGTGGCCATCGAGCTGGGGCTTGTCCCGGCCAACTTCTTCGGCCTGCTGCCCCTGCGGATCTACGGGATCATGGCCAACGACACGCTGCTGGCCATTCCGTTCTTCACCTTCATGGGGATCATCCTTGAACGATCCGGGATGGCCGAAGACCTGCTCGAAACCGTCGGGCAGGTGTTTGGCCCGGTGCGTGGCGGCGTGGCGCTCGCCGTGATCTTCGTCGGTGCGCTGCTCGCGGCCACCACGGGCGTGGTCGCTGCGTCCGTGATCTCCATGGGCCTGATCTCCCTGCCCATCATGCTTCGCTATGGCTACAACCGAGCAATTGCCGCGGGCACCATCACGGCCTCGGGCACGCTGGCGCAGATCGTGCCGCCCTCGCTCGTGCTGATCATCATGGCGGACCAGCTCGGCCGCTCGGTGGGCGACATGTATGCCGGCGCACTCGAGCCTGCGCTGATGCTGATCGGCCTGTACGCAGCCTTCATCATCGCGATTGCCATCATCAAGCCCAAGTGGGTGCCGGCGCTGCCGCCGGAAGCACGCATCTACAAGGAGCCGAATGGCTCGGGCGGCTACACCTCGCTGGTGGCGCTGGCCGTCACGTGTGTTGTCGTCGGCTGGCTGATGGCCCACTTCTATGACGACATCGTCAAGGCCATCTGGCAGCGCAAGGAAGTGCCCGGTGACGAGATCGTGGTGATGTCGGTCACGGCCTCGGTGATCCTGGCCTGGGTACTGGCAGTGCTCAACAAGTTCATGAAGCTCGGGCTGCTGTCCAAGCTGGCAGAACGCGTGACCTTCGTGCTGATTCCGCCGCTGGCGCTGATCTTCCTGGTGCTGGGCACGATCTTCCTGGGCATCGCCACGCCCACCGAAGGCGGCGCCATGGGTGCTGTGGGTGCGTTGTTGATGGCGGTCTCGCGCCGCCGCCTGGACAAGAAGCTGATGATCCAGGCCCTGGATACCACCACCAAGCTGTCCTGCTTTGTGCTCTTCGTGCTGGTGGGCTCCACCGTGTTCGCGCTGACCTTCCAGGGCATTGATGGCCCCGAATGGGTCAAGCACCTGTTCGACAAGGTGCCGGGCGAGCAGATGGGCTTCCTGATCGTCGTGAACGTGCTGATCTTCATCCTCGGCTGCTTCATCGACTTCTTCGAGATCAGCTTCATCCTGCTGCCGCTGTTGAAGCCGATCGCTGAGGGTCTGGGCATCGACCTGATCTGGTTCGGCGTGATGATCGCCATGAACCTGCAGACCAGCTTCCTGACCCCGCCCTTCGGGTTTGCGTTGTTCTATCTGCGCAGTGTGGCGCCGGCCAAGGACTACACCGACAAGGTGACCGGGCAGACCATTCCAGCGTTTAGCACCTCGGACATCTACAAGGGTTCAGTGCCGTACATCGTCATCCAGCTTTCGATGGTGATCACGATCATGCTGTTCCCGCAGATCGTGACTGAGCACGTGGAGAAGGCCGTCAAGATTGACGAGTCCACCATCAAGCTGGAAATCCCGACCGAGCAGGGCTTGCCCATGCCGGGGCTGCCGATCCCGGGCGAGGAACCCAAGCCTGATGATCCGAACGCGCCCAAGACCGATTCCAGTGGCATGCCGCTTCCGCCTGCGGATGCGTCGGCCGATGACCCCGCCAAGCTGCTACAGCAGAAGATTGAGGACGGCAAAGTCAGCCAGCCCAAGCAATAGGCCGTACCTGCGCAGCCTTGTGCTGCCAAGCAGAACGCCCGGTGCATGCCGGGCGTTCTGCTTTGCGGGTACTTCTGCAAGCCGTTTGGGGGCTGGAACGAGTGCGATGACTTCTTGTTCTGGCCGATTTCGAATGATCGCAGATGACTGGATTTCCATGAATCCGCATGGGATATGCGGAAAGTGATCCATCGGAAAACCCGGAAAATGCATCCGAAAATGAAATGAAAAAAGCCCGGCCGAAGCCGGGCTTTGACGCTGAAGCGAGAACCGATCAGCGCACGTTGCGCGACATGAAGGTGTCGAAGGTCTGCTCGCCGAAGCGGAACCAGGCGATCATGTCGTTGCGGGCGCGGAAGTAGTCGTCGCCGATCTTCTTCCAGTCCGGGTTCTTGGCTGCGAGTTCGGCGTAGAACTCGTTGGCGGCCTTGAACGCGGCGTCCATGATGGGCGCGGGCATCGGGCGCAGCTGGGTCTTGTTGGCGACCAGGCGCTTGAGGGCCTGCGGATTGCGAAGGTCGTACTTGGCCTGCATGTCGACGTGGGCGTGGCTGCACGCGGCTTCCACGATCGCCTTGAGGTCATTGGGCAGCCCAGCCCAGGCCTTGCTGTTGATGTAGAAGGACAGCTGGGCGCCGCCTTCCCACCAGCCGGGGTAGTAATAGAAGGGAGCGACCTTGTTGAAGCCCAGCTTCTCGTCGTCGTACGGACCCACCCACTCGGTAGCGTCGATCGTGCCCTTTTCCAGCGCCTGATAGATCTCGCCGCCGGGGATGTTCTGGGGCACGCCGCCGATACGCTCGAGCACCTTGCCGCCGAAGCCGCCGATGCGCATCTTCAGGCCCTTGATGTCATTGACCGTGCGGATTTCCTTGCGGTACCAGCCACCCATCTGGGTGCCGGTGTTGCCGCCCGGGAAGTTGACGATGTTCAGCTTGGCGTAGAACTCGCGCATCAGCTTCATGCCGTTGCCTTCGTACATCCAGGCAGACAGCTGACGGCTGTTCATGCCGAAAGGCACCGCGCAGTCGAATGCAAAGGCTTCGTTCTTGCCGAAGAAGTAGTAGGGGGCGGTGTGGGTCATTTCCACGGTGCCCTTTTCCACGGCGTCGGCAGTGCCGAAGGCCGGGGCCAGTTCGCCGGCGCCATGCACCGAGATCTGGAAGCGGCCGCCCGAGGCGTCGCTCACGAACTTGGAGAAGACCTCGGCGGCACCGTAGATGGTGTCCAGCGCCTTGGGGAAGGACGAGGCCAAACGCCAGCGGATGTTTTGTTGGGCATGCACCGCGGGTGCGACACCGGCGGCCAGAACGCCGGCAATACCGGCACCTTTGACGAACGAACGACGTTCCATGAAGTCTCCTTGCAGTTGCCGATCCTCCCGTACGCCCCTGTGGGCAGGGGTCATTGGGGGGTGATTGTCACGGACCACGCAGCAGGACAGTTGCGTGTTTGACTCGCGGATTCTAGTCAGCAGGTCTGCTAATCCGATGCGGGTTAATCCCCACCAGACCACACAAATTTGCACAGCTGACAGGCGACCGTCAGCTTGTGCACGACCTGTGTTTTGTGATCCGCATACGGTGCGCTTGGCGAGGCCCGTGCGGCGCGGACCGGCCGGCTCCGAAGTGCTGCTCAGCTGCCGGCAATCGCCATTTCGCTGATCAGGATGGAGCCGGTGACCTTCGTGCCGCGGCGCAGCACATCGGCACCCACGGCGGCGATGTCCTTGAACATCTGCGCCAGGTTGCCGGCGATCGTGATCTCCTCGACCGGGTGCTGGATCACGCCGTTCTGCACCCAGTAGCCGGAGGCGCCGCGCGAATAGTCTCCGTTCACATAGTTCACGCCTTGGCCGAGCAACTCGGTGACCAGCAGGCCGGTGCCCATCTTGCGCAGCATCGCGGCGAAGTCGTCCGTGGGCCGGGTGAGGCGGCTGGACAGCGTCAGGTTATGCGAGCCACCCGCATTGCCGGTGGTATGCAGCTTGAGCTTGCGTGCCGTGTAGGTGGACAGGAACCAGCCCTTGAGCACGCCGGCCTCCAGCACCGTGCGCTTGCGTGTGGCCACGCCTTCGTCATCAAAGAAGCAGGAGCCGATCGCGCCCGGTACGTGCGGGTCTTCAAGGATGTCGATGTGATTGGCCAGCACCTGCTCGCCCATCTTGCCGATGAAGAAGGAGGCGTCGCGGTACAGCGCGCCGCCGCTGGCCGCCTGCACAAAGCTGCCAAGCAGGCCGCAGGCCAGCGGCGCCTCGAACAGCACCGGGCACTTGCGCGTATCCAGCTTGCGGGCGCGCAAGCGGGCCAGCGCGCGCTCGGCGGCGTATCGGCCCACGCGTTCGGGTTCGGCCAGATCTTCGGCGCGGCGTTCGCTCACATACCAGTCATCGCGCTGCATGCCGGAGCGGTCCTTGGCGATCGGCGCGATCGACAGGGTTTGGCGCGAGTAGGGGTAGCCGTCCATGAAGCCGTGGCTCGTCGCAAGCATGAACTGGCCCTGCGAGGCCGACACGGCCGTGCCGTCGGTGTTGCTGATGCGCTTGTCCGTCGCCAGTGCCGCGCGCTCCATGCGCAGGGCGAGCGTGATCGCCTGTTCGGCGTCCAGCGCCCACGGGTGGTACAGATCCAGATCCGGCGCGTCCTTGGCCAGCAGCTCCGGTTCGGCCAGGCCGGCGCAGTCATCCGGCGCGGTGAAGCGGGCGATGTCGAAGGCGGCCCGCACGGTGGCTTCGATCGAGGCCGTGGAGAAGTCGCTTGTGGAGGCGTTGCCGCGGGAGAGTGCGCCGGGCTTGCCGGTGTAGACCGTGATGCCCAGGCCCTTGTCGCGGTTGTGCTCCAGCGTCTCCACGGCGCCCTTGCGCACGCTGACAGACAGTCCGGAACCCTCGGACACCTCCACCCCGGCCTGCGCAGCGCCGAGCCGACGCGCGGCAGCGAGGGCTTCTGCAGCAATGGATTCCAGCTCGCCGCGAGAAAAGGACAAGGGCTGCGTCGCGGACGCGGGTGTGGCAGAGGGGGCTTTGGAGCGCGGCATGAAGGGGTGTGAGCACTGAGGCAGAAAGACAGGCTTCTATCATAGGTGGATGAACCGATGGCACATGCCCGGCCAGGCGCCGGAAGACGATGACGAGGACCTCGACACCGGTCCGTCCAAGACCCAGATCAAGAAGCACATGCTCGCCCTGACCGAGATGGGCGAGCAGGTTGTGAACCTGCCGGACAGCCAGCTGGCGCGCGTGCCGATGAGCGAGCGGCTCGAAAAAGCCATCCGCGAATGCCGGCGCATTACCGCGCATGGCGGGCGCAAGCGGCAGATCCAGTACATCGGCAAACTCATGCGCGAGCTGGACGACGCCGAGGTCGACGCCATCCGCGCCAAGCTCGCCGCCTTCTCCGGCGAGAGCAATGCCGAGAACGTGCGCTTCCACGCCCTGGAGCGCTGGCGCGACCGCCTGCTGGCCGACGACGCCGCGCTGCAGGCCTATCTGGACAAGTATCCGGAGGTGGAAGTGCAGCGTCTGCGCCAGCTGATCCGCGAGGCGCGAAAGGACGCATCAGCTGGCAAGCCGCCCAAGCATGCGCGCGAACTCTTCAAGCTGCTGCGAGAGACGGAAGAAGCCGCCAACCCGGTACAGCCCGTTGCGCAGGACGGTGCGCCTAATGCGCCAGAGGCAGACGATGCCTGAACGCAGTCATCCCGACGAGATCGTCATCGGTCTGGTCTCCATCAGCGACCGCGCGAGCACCGGGGTCTATGCCGACCAGGGCCTGCCCGCGCTACGCGACTGGTTGCAGGCTGCCATCGTCGGCCCCGTGCGGTTTGTCGAACGCTTGATTCCGGATGAGTTGGCCGTGATCTCAACCACCCTCATCGAGCTGTGCGACGCCGAGCGCTGTGACCTGATCCTCACCACCGGCGGTACCGGCCCGGCGCGGCGCGACGTGACGCCTGAGGCCACCCTGACCGTGGCCACGCGCGAAATGCCCGGCTTTGGCGAGCAGATGAGGCAGATCAGCCTGAAGTTCGTGCCCACGGCCATCCTGTCGCGGCAGGTGGGTGCGCTGCGGGAAATCGACGATCACGCGGCGCTCATCATCAACCTGCCGGGGCAGCCCAAGGCCATCAAGGAAACCCTCGAAGGCCTGAAGGACACTGAGGGCAAGCCGCTCGTGCCCGGCATCTTTGCCGCCGTGCCCTATTGCATCGACCTGATCGGCGGGCCGTACATCGACACCCGCGAAGCCGTGATCAAGAGCTTCCGGCCCAAGAACGCCATCCGTACACAGACCCTATGAACCTCCTCGAACGCGTTGAACTGCAGACCGGCCCGAACCCTGGCGCCAGCGTGATCTGGCTGCACGGCCTGGGGGCGGATGGCAATGACTTCGTCCCCATCGTGCCCGAGCTGGACCTGACGGGCTGTGGCGATGTGCGATTTGTGTTCCCGCATGCGCAGACCATGCCCGTGACCATCAACGGTGGCTATGTGATGCGCGCCTGGTATGACATCCTCGGCATGGATCTGGTGCGCCGCGAAGATGAAGCCGGCATCCGCAAGAGTGCCGCGCAGATCGAGGCGCTGATCGCGCATGAGGTCGGCCGCGGCATCCAGACCGAGCGCATCGTTCTGGCCGGGTTTTCGCAGGGCTGCGCCATGACCCTGTTCACCGGCCTGCGCCATGCTGCGCCGCTGGCGGGGCTGGTGTGTCTCTCGGGTTACCTGCCCGTGGCCGACAAGACGGCGGCGGAGCGCTCACCGGCCAATCTGCGCACACCGATCTTCATGGCGCACGGATCACAGGACCCCGTGGTGCCGCAGGCTAGAGCCGAAAGCTCGCGCGAGCTGCTGAGCGCACTCGGTCACGAGATCGAGTGGTACAGCTACCCGATGCCGCACAGCGTGTGCGGCGAGGAGGTTGAGGCCATCAGCGGCTTTCTGCAGCGGGTTCTGAAAAGCTAGAACCAGCATTCATGCGCTTCTTCAGCCCGAAATGGCTGGAATGCCGCATGGGGCAAGCGGAAAGGCACCTGGCGATCAGTCGTGTCGGATGAACGCCTGACGCAGACAAGGCCACCGTAAGGTGGCCTTGCTGCATTTCGCACCGCGGCGCGAGTCACTCAGCGCCTGGACGTACAGGCGTGATGCGCTAGGTCTGCGGCTTGCCGGCGGTCGGCTGATTGGCCTGTCCAGAAGTCTTGGCGACCGCATCGCCCAGCGATAGCTCAGGCTTGTCGCCGCGGGTCTTGTACAGCGAGTAGATGACGCCGATGGCCAGCAGGCCGAATGTCACGGACAGCGAGATCCATGCGTCCATCTTTCCGTAGATCTGGTTGTAGAAGATCTTGGCGCCGATGAAGATCAGCACTACCGACAGCGCGTACTTCAGGTACTTGAAGCGGTGGATGATGGCGGCCAGTGCGAAGTACAGCGCGCGCAGACCCAGGATGGCGAAGATGTTGCTCGTGTAGACGATGAACGGGTCGGTCGTGATCGCGAAGATCGCAGGTACCGAGTCCACCGCAAAGATCACGTCTGCAAACTCCACCAGGATCAGTGCAAAGAACAGCGGCGTCGCCCAGAGCACCGGCTTGCCATTCGGATCGTTGGGCAGGGGCTGGCGCACGAAAAAGGCGTTGCCCTCGACCTTGTCGGTCACGCGCATCTTCTTGCGCATGAACTTGAGCAGCGGGTTGTTGGCGATGTCGGGCATGTTGTCGATCATCCACAGCATCTTGATGCCGGTGAGGATCAGGAACGCGCCGAACAGGTACAGCACCCAGCTGAACTGATCGACGATGGCCGCGCCCAGTCCGATCATGATCGCGCGCAGCACGATCACCCCCAGGATGCCCCAGAACAGCACGCGGTGCTGGTAGATCCGCGGCACGGCGAAGTAGGTGAAGATCAGCGCGATGACAAACACGTTGTCCATCGCCAGGCTTTTCTCGATCAAAAAGCCCGTGTAGTACTCCATGCCGCTTTGCGCGCCCATGTACCACCACACCCAGCCGCCAAAGCACAGGGCGATGGCGATGTAGAAGGCCGACAGCCAGAGGGATTCCTTGACGCCGATCTCGTGGTCCTTCTTGTTGAGGACACCGAGGTCAAAGACGAGCAGGGTGATGACGATGCCGATGAACATGAGCCAAAGCCATGCGGCTTTGCCCAGAAACGGCGCGTTCAAAAAGGAAATGAGGGCGTCCAAGCGGGCCTCCATGAAAAGTGGGTTGCACGATTCCCACAACGACATGGCGGCCGGGGTTGCGCCTTGCACGCAACCAGCGGCCGTCAGAGGGGCCCGCCGTGGTGAGCGCATGATGAAGCGTTGAGGTGTGCTTCGCCACCGGGTTCACCCGGAAATCTCGGGAAACTCCGGAGAATCGGCGTGGAGGCTGCGCTCAAGTTTGCGCAGGGAAGGGGCCGGTTCCGCTTGTCCCGCAACGATCTTCAGGCCATGACCATGAAGAGCCGCACCCAGAGCGCGTCTTCAGGCGCATGCCGTGAAGAACCGCACCAGACAAGCGGAAGCGGGCAGGGTGCCTTAGCGGACGCCCCGAGTCGGCTCAGTCGATCCCGCGCGCCCGGTCCTCGGCGAACTTGCGCTTGAACTGCTCGAAGGTGCCGGCTTCCAGCGCCTCGCGCATCTCGCGCATCAGCGTCTGGTAGTAGTGCAGGTTGTGGATGGTGGCCAGACGCGCGCCGAGGATCTCGTCCACCTTCTGCAGGTGGTGGATGTAGGCACGGCTGAAGTTGCTGCAGGCGTAGCAGGTACAGCTTTCGTCGATCGGACGCGGGTCGTTCTTGTGCTTGGCATTGCGCATCTTCAGGTCGCCATAGCGGGTGAAGAGCCAGCCGTTGCGCGCATTGCGGGTGGGCATCACGCAGTCGAACATGTCGATGCCGTTGCTCACGCCCTCCACCAGATCTTCCGGGGTGCCCACGCCCATCAGGTAGTGCGGCTTTTCGGCCGGCAGCTTCGGGCCGATGTGGGCCAGCACGCGCGAGAAGTCTTCCTTGGGTTCACCCACGGACAGGCCGCCGACCGCGATGCCTGGCGTGTTGACCTCGTTCAGGCCGGCCAGGCTCTCGTCGCGCAGGTCCTCGAACATACCGCCCTGCACGATGGCAAAGAGCGCGTTGGGGTTGTTCAGGCGCTCGAACTCGGCCTTGCTGCGGTGCGCCCAGCGCATGGACAGCTGCATGGATTTGGCGGCCTCGTCCTTGGTGGTGGGCCGGCCATTGGTCTCGTAGGGGGTGCATTCGTCGAACTGCATGACCACGTCCGAGTTCAGCGTGGTCTGGATCTGGATCGCGACTTCGGGCGAGAGAAAGAGCTTGTCGCCATTGATGGGCGAGGAGAACTTCACGCCTTCCTCGGTGATCTTGCGCAGGTCACCGAGCGAGAACACCTGAAAGCCGCCGGAGTCCGTAAGGATGGGCTTGTCCCAGCCGATGAACTTGTGCAGGCCGCCGAAGCTGCCGATCACGTCTAGCCCCGGCCGCAGCCAGAGGTGGAAGGTATTGCCCAGGATGATCTGCGCGCCGATCTGGTTGAGCTCCAGCGGGCTCATCGCCTTGACCGCGCCGTAGGTGCCCACCGGCATGAACACCGGGGTCTCGATCACGCCGTGGTTCAGCGTCAGCCGTCCGCGGCGGGCGTGGCCGGCGCGGTGGGTGACTTCAAATTTCAGAGTCATTGAGCTTCTTTTCGAGGAACATGGCATCGCCGTAACTGAAGAAGCGGTAGCGCTGCGCCACCGCGTGGGCGTAGGCGGTGCGCACACGCTGCATGCCGGCAAAGGCGGAAATGAGCATCATCAGTGTGCTCTTGGGCAGGTGGAAGTTGGTGATGAGTGCGTCCACCACGTTGAACTTGAAGCCGGGGGTGATGAAGATGCTGGTGTCACCCGTGGCGGCGCGCAGGCTGCCGCCCGAGCCCGACAATGCGGCGGCGGATTCCAGCGATCGCATGGAGGTCGTACCGACTGCCACGCAGCGGCCGCCGCGCGCCTTGGCCTCAAGAATGGCGTCCACGGCGTTCTGCGGCACGCTGAACCATTCGCTGTGCATCTTGTGCTCGGCAATGTTCGTCACGCGCACCGGCGCGAAGGTGCCGGCGCCCACATGCAGCGTGACCTTGACGAGCTTGACGCCCTTGGCCTGGATGGCGGCGAGCAGGGCGTCGTCAAAGTGCAGGCCAGCCGTGGGTGCAGCCACGGCGCCGGGCTTGCTCGCATCGGCATACACCGTCTGGTAGCGGCGCTCGTCGTCCGCATCGGCCTCATGGCTGATGTAGGGCGGCAGCGGCACCGAGCCGTGGGTATCGAGCAGCGGCAGGATCTCGCTGCCAAAGCGCAGGTGGTACTGGTCGCCGTGGTCGGGGTCGCGCCCGAGCACTTCCACCGCATGGCCTGCCACATCGATGTAGCTGCCAGGCTGGGGGGACTTGCTGGCCCGCACCATGGCATAGGCATGGTCGGCGTCAATCAGGCGGTCGAGCAGGATCTCCACTGCGCCGCCCGTGGCCTTCTTGCCGAACAGGCGCGCCTTGATCACCCGCGTGTCGTTCACCACCAGGCAGTCGCTGGGTTGGAGAAGGTCCAGCACGGCCGGAAACATCAGGTCATGCAGCGCATCAGGCTGTACATGCAGCAGGCGGCTGGCGCGGCGCTCTGCAGCCGGATGCTGCGCGATCAGTTCTTCGGGAAGGTGGTAGTCGAAGTCGTCCAGCGTGAGCGAGCGCTGGGAGGCAGGAAGCGTCATGCCCAAAATGTTAGCCGTGCCATAATTCGCGCCCTCCCAAGCAGTACCCCAGCCGGGGTGGCGGAACGGTAGACGCAGCGGATTCAAAATCCGCCGATGGCAACATCGTGAGGGTTCGATTCCCTCTCCCGGCACCACTATCAGGGCCTCGCAGCGCGAGGCCCTGTGTCTTTGTGCCGGGAAGCGAGGCGCCTGCGCGCCTCGCGCGAGGGAATCGAAAGACCGGGCCTGCAAGCCCGGTCGGGGCCGCGGGACGTGACCGATCCCGCTCCCGGCACCACTATCAGGGCCTCGCAGCGCGAGGCCTTTTTGCTGTGCCGCGAAGCAAGCCGCCTGTGCGGATGCTGCAGGGTATGAGCCCGGACAACCGAGCTTCTCTGTGGACGATGGCTTGCCTGACGAATCGGAGCGGCGTACTCGCCGCGAGGTGGACATCGAAAGGCTCGGCTTGCAAGCACCGCCGGTTCTTCGCGGTCGGTGAACAAGGTGCCGATCCCTCACCCGGCACGGTTTCTGGGCTGCGGAACGCGAGGCGCGGTGTCCGCTGTGGTCTGTAGCCTTGCAGCAGTAGCTGGCGCAGGTCTGCGCACCTGTGTGCGCCGCAACATGAGGACGAAAAATCGATTTCGATCCGCAGCCCAATCAGCGTGTGCCTGACCCTGCATATTGGGGTTGCCGCCGCATGCCGTGAGGCGAGCTTGCGTGAAGTTGCGGCCGTCAAGGGATTCAAGTTGGCAATTAAGCACGTAACGCGGCCGCAAGGCGCGTTCTCCCCAGATTGAGTGAGCTTCGAGGCCATCCTCGGTGGTTGTCTAACAATCCTTATAGATCGTGGCAGATCGAGCCGAATACACTTTCGTCAACCGGCTGATCGCACAAAAAGAGGCGAGTGTCGGCGGGTTTCATCTGAATACGCGGCGCTGCCCTGAGCGCTTGTCGAGATGAGGCCGGGGTCAATTCTTATCTGACTGCCAAGTCGCACCTTGCGGCCTGCCAGTCCTCGGATCACACGCCTAGTGAAGTCGAAAACCTTTGCAGCGCTCCGGCTCATGCGCGGAGCGCGGGGCAGCTTGCGCGCAAACTTTTGCAGCTTCCTGGTCGCCTGCATGGCCCTGGCCATGGGCGATGTCGTCGCGCAGACCTGCGCAGCGCCCGGGCGCGACGGCCCCGGCACGCTCACTGGTACGGTGAACAGCTTTTATGTTCCTGCAAACGGAACGTACGGAAGCGGTCTGACGTCGATTCCTCTGACGCGAAGCAACGTCGGCCCGCCGGCGATCTCGCCCGGTGATCTGGTGCTCGTCATCCAGATGCAATGCGCTGACATTGACGCGGGCGACAGCGCGACTTACGGGTCCTACACCTTTGCGGCATCTTGCCAGGCGGGTCGTCATGAGTACGCGCGCGCCCTGACGGGGAGCTCGGACTCGCTTGTCCAGGTCAACCTGAGCGCGAGCTATGTGCAGGCGGCTCCAAGCAGTGCGAGCACCAATGTCACAAACCGACGTGTGTTTCAGGTGGTGCGTGTGCCCCAGTACTCTACCGCGGCGGTGTCTGGAACAGTAACCGCACCCGCATGGGATGGACTATCCGGCGGTGTGGTGGCCATCGATGTGACGGGCGATCTCTATTGGACGGGCGGCACTATTGACGTCTCAGGCAGAGGCTTTCGTGGCGGTGGCGGCCAGAACCGAGGTGCCTCGAATCCCACCACCGTGGCGACAGGTGCAATTGACCCCGCATTTCCTTCCGCGACCGGCTTTCGGACACCCGGCACGGCCAGCGGCTTTGCGCAAAAAGGTGAGGGCATCGCCGGCACGCCCCGGTTCGTGACCATCGGCCCCAACGCAGCGTTTGATCTTGGCAGCGAGGGGTATGCCAACGGCGACTACAGCCGCGGAGCACCCGCAAACGCTGGCGGTGGTGGTGCAGATATCAACAACGGCGCGCGTGACAACGGTGGCGGCGGCGGTGGCGGCAACGGCGGAACAGGTGGACGAGGAGGCTACGGCTGGCGAGGGGCAGGCTGGGCGAATATCAGCAGTAGCTACACCAGCACGGTCGCGCCTGTTGGCGCGGCGATCATTGATTTGCGCGGCTTCGGCGGGCGGACATTTGCGCAGCGCGGCGTCGCGCAGCTTGTGCTTGGCGGTGGCGGCGGGGCAGGCGGCAATAACGGCAACACGGCCGCTGGCCAGACCTCTGCCGCATCGGGTGGAGCGAGTGGCGGCGGTCTGGTGCTGGTCCGCGCGGGTCGGATCACCGGGGTCGGCACCATCAACGCAGACGGTTCTGCAGCGACTGATTACGCCGGCAATGACGGCGCCGGAGGCGGCGGAGCCGGAGGCTCGGTATCCGTGCTCGCAGAGCAGGGTGGCGTGGGCACGTTGACGGTCAACGCCCGGGGAGGGCGCGGTGGCAACTCCTTTGCGACGGGCAATGTTGCGCACGCCGGTGGCGGTGGCGGCGGTGGCGGTGTGGTGGTCCTCAGCGGCGGCGCTTCCGTGAGCGTGACTGGCGGTGCCAACGGCGTCACGACGACAGCAGACAATCCTCCTGGCGGCGCCGCACACGGGGCATCCGCTGGTACGGATGGCGTTGTGCTCACCGGCGTTGCGCTGAGCTCTGCGCCGGGCCCGGCAGGCGCGCGCTGCCTGCCATCGCTGACGGTGAGCAAGAGCACGAGCACGCCGGTGAGGGTGTCGGGCCAGGACAGCACGGCGAGCTACACGATCACCGTGAGCAATGCGGCCAATCTGGGCGATGCCAGCGGGGTCAACGTGCTGGACGTGCTGCCTGTGCCGTTCACCTACACGGCGGGCAGTCCGAGTGGCAACGCCACCGTCAGCGTCAGCGGCGGTGCCAGCCCGGCGGCAAGTCCCATCAACGGCAGCGGCAGCGGCACCGCTGCAAGCCCCTTGAGCTTTGGCAGCTTCACCCTGCCTGGGGGCAGCAGTCTGAGCATCAGCTTCCCGATCAATCTGAACAGTGCCGCGCTGGGCCTGTACCAGAACCCGGCCAGCGTCACTTACCTGGACCCCACCCGGATCAGCGCCACCCAGACCGTCACGCCCGGTGGCTCCTACGCCATTGGCGGCACTGTGGGCGGCAGCAACTATGCCTCGGCCAGCAGCACGGCCGAAGACGTACGCATCGAGGGTCGCGCCAATCTGAGCGTCAGCAAGGACGATGGCAAGAGCGTCACCTCCCCCGGGGCGACCAACGTCTACAGCATCGTGGTGACCAACAACGGCCCCTCGGATGCTTCCGGGTCGCGAATCACCGATGCCGCAGTGGCCGGGCTGAGCTGCACGGCCGTGAGCTGCACGGCCAACAACGCCAACGCCGCCTGCCCGGTGGCAGGCGCCGGGGCCGGCCAGCTGTCGGTGGCCAATCTGCAGAACACCGCGGCAGGAGGCGGGGTGCAGATCCCGACCCTGCGCAATGGCGGACAACTCACGCTGAGCCTGACCTGCACGGTCACCGCTAGCGGGCTGTGACCGAGAAATTATGAACCTACTTCGCATAAGCAGATCACGACATGCCAGCCAGGCATTTGCCGCGTGTCTGACCGTCTTTGTGCTCCTGAATGCGGCGTGGGCACAGGTGTGTGGTGTACCCGGACGCGACGGGACAGCCTTCTCGCGCAACAGCTACTTCCCGGGCGTGGGGACAGCATCGGCCGGGTCATCCAGCCTCGCCATCGGCACGATCCGTGCAGATGCCAATGCAGCCGCGACGCCGATCGCCGCGGGAGACCTCGTCTTCATCATCCAGATGCAGGGTGCGCTGATCAGCAACGCGGACAGCGACAGCTACGGCGATGGCCTTGCCGGCCTACCCGCAAGCGGCTTGACCGACGTGCGTTCATCAGGGCGCTATGAGTTTGCGCGAGTTGCGAGTGTCTCGGGCTCAAGTCTGACGCTCACAGCGGGGCTGCGAAACAGCTACGCGAGTGCTGAGGCGACCAGTACATCGGGCCGGCAAAGCTTCCAGGTGCTTCGGGTTCCCCAGCACGCCAGCACAAGCATCACCGGCACCGTGGGTGTGCCGGTCTGGGATGGCGCCACTGGCGGCGTGATGGTGGTCGATGCCGCGGGCAATCTGAATCTCTCCGGCGTGATTGACGCGGATGGCGTGGGCTTTCGCGGAGGCGGCTCGATAAACAACGGCTCGCGTACCGGCCAGAACATCACCAGCTTTGCTGCAGCGACGGCGAGCCCTTCGTTTGGTGCCTACAAGGGTGAAGGAATTGCCGGCACGCCGAGAGTGGTTCGTGATGTCACTGCTACGCCATGGTCTGGGCGCGACTTGAGTGCCTCACTTGGCATTCTCGGCTCTGGCTATCCGAATGCGCTTGATACAGCACGTGGTGCGCCAGGCAACGCGGGCGGCGGCGGAACCCAGCACAACGCGGGCGGCGGTGGCGGCGCCAACGCCGGCGCCGGCGGCAAGGGAGGGCGTTCCTATGCGGTTTACCGGGCCACTGCTTCGGGGACTTGCACCACGCTGACGAGCGGTGCCACCACCTACTTTGCATGTGACGGCGACGGCGCTCGGGACGTGGGTGGTTTCGGCGGCGCAGCACTGAGCCCCGCTGCGACGCGTCTGATCATGGGCGGTGGCGGCGGTGCCGGCGATACGAACAACAGCTCCGACAACACCACAGTCGCTCAGGCCGCCGGAGGAAATGGCGGCGGCATCGTGTTCATCCGCGCGGGGACCTTGACGGGGGGCGGTTCCATCCGAGCTCGCGGGCAGGCAGGTCTGCCGGCCGGGCGTGATGGTGCGGGCGGCGGCGGCGCCGGCGGAACCGTGGCCTTGCTGACGACCTCGGCATCCATTCCGCTGTCGATTGATGTGTCCGGTGGCGCAGGCGGCAACTCGGGCGCACCGCTTCGCGCGAATGAGACCCAGGGTCCGGGCGGCGGCGGTGGGGGGGGTGCAGTGCTGGTCAGCTCCGGGTCCAGCATCAGCGGGTTCGTGAACGTGGCGGGTGGCGCGGCGGGCGTGAATGTCCCCGTTGCAGGCCTGTCCAACACCTATGGTTCGGTTTCGGGCAATGGTGGTGTGGCGAGCATCGTCTTTTCGAACGCCGACATCGCTGGCCCAGCCGCCTGCCTGCCATGGCTGACGGTGAGCAAGAGCACGAGCACGCCGGTGAGGGTGTCGGGCCAGGACAGCACGGCGAGCTACACGATCACCGTGAGCAATGCGGCCAATCTGGGCGATGCCAGCGGGGTCAACGTGCTGGACGTGCTGCCTGTGCCGTTCACCTACACGGCGGGCAGTCCGAGTGGCAACGCCACCGTCAGCGTCAGCGGCGGTGCCAGCCCGGCGGCAAGTCCCATCAACGGCAGCGGCAGCGGCACCGCTGCAAGCCCCTTGAGCTTTGGCAGCTTCACCCTGCCTGGGGGCAGCAGTCTGAGCATCAGCTTCCCGATCAATCTGAACAGTGCCGCGCTGGGCCTGTACCAGAACCCGGCCAGCGTCACTTACCTGGACCCCACCCGGATCAGCGCCACCCAGACCGTCACGCCCGGTGGCTCCTACGCCATTGGCGGCACTGTGGGCGGCAGCAACTATGCCTCGGCCAGCAGCACGGCCGAAGACGTACGCATCGAGGGTCGCGCCAATCTGAGCGTCAGCAAGGACGATGGCAAGAGCGTCACCTCCCCCGGGGCGACCAACGTCTACAGCATCGTGGTGACCAACAACGGCCCCTCGGATGCTTCCGGGTCGCGAATCACCGATGCCGCAGTGGCCGGGCTGAGCTGCACGGCCGTGAGCTGCACGGCCAACAACGCCAACGCCGCCTGCCCGGTGGCAGGCGCCGGGGCCGGCCAGCTGTCGGTGGCCAATCTGCAGAACACCGCGGCAGGAGGCGGGGTGCAGATCCCGACCCTGCGCAATGGCGGACAACTCACGCTGAGCCTGACCTGCACGGTCACCGCTAGCGGGCTGTGACCGAGAAATGATGATGACCTTCAGATCCTTGTTCAAACGGTTCTCGCCTTCGGCGGTCTTGCTTGCGGCTGCGTTCATGCTGGCGTCTGCTGCATCTGCACAGACCAGCGTGACTAACACGGCGCGCGTCACACTGCCGACGGACGTCACAACGCCAGCAGGAGCGACTTTCGTTGAGGGGAGCGACACCGATCCTGTTCGCCGGGCAACCCTGACCAAGGCCTTTGCGCCCACGTCAGTCACCATCAATCAACCCAGCACGCTGACATTCACGATCACGAATGGCACGGGTAACCCGGAGCAGGTAGGCATCGCCTTCACTGATACCCTGCCCACGGGTGTGGTTGTGACGGGCGCGACCGTGTCTAACCAATGCGGGGGCACGGTGGTTGCAGCCGCAGGTGCGACCAGCGTCGCGTTCACCGGCGGCACGCTTGCAAGCGGCGTCGCATCATGCGCGGTGTCTGTCCAGGTGATCGCAGCTGCGCCGGGTTCATACGTAAACGCGGCCGGCAACGTCGGATCCTTGTCCGGCAATCTGATCAACTCGGTCAATGCAACGCTGACGGTTACAGCGGCCGACATGGTGGCCACGGCGCCCGTGTTCAGTGGCGGCAGCACCGTGGGCAGCAGCGCCACGGTGAGCTACAGCTGCGTGAACAACGGTCCTGCGGCGGCCACGACGGCCAGCTGCGTGATCGCTGGATTGCCCGCGGGCACCACGCCCGTGTGTACGCCCAGCAGCCCGCAGGCCAGCCTGGCCGTGGGCGGCACGATCAGCTGCACGGCCAGCTTCACCGTGCCAGCCAGCCCGGTGAACGCCACCGTGACGGCTGGTAGCGACCAGAGCGGTGCCAATGCGCGCGATCCCAACCTGGGCAACAACACCGCGACGGGCAGCCTGACGGGCAGCACGCTGACGGTGTCTGGCAGCGTGTTCCGAGACGACGACGGCTCCGGCCTGAGAAACGGCGCCGAGCCTGGCAGCAACGCCGGCAGCGCCAACCTGCGAGCCGTGCTGATCAACACCACGAACAACACCGTGGCCGCGGTGAGCGCGGTGGATGGCACGACGGGAGCCTTCAGCTTCGCGGGCCTGCCGGTGGGCAGCTACGAGATCCTGATCAGCAACGCCGCGGCTGCGCCCGCGGTGGGTTCGAGCAGCACGGGGCTGAGCCCCAGCCTGCCTGCGGGCTTCGTGTTCACGGGCGACAGCGCCAATGGCGCGAGCGTGGTGGCCCCGGCCGACGGTCGGGTGAGCCTGGGCAGCGTGAGCGCCAGCACCACGACGCCGACCATCGGCGTGCAGGCGCGCGCCGACATGGTGGCCACGGCGCCCGTGTTCAGTGGCGGCAGCACCGTGGGCAGCAGCGCCACGGTGAGCTACAGCTGCGTGAACAACGGTCCTGCGGCGGCCACGACGGCCAGCTGCGTGATCGCTGGATTGCCCGCGGGCACCACGCCCGTGTGTACGCCCAGCAGCCCGCAGGCCAGCCTGGCCGTGGGCGGCACGATCAGCTGCACGGCCAGCTTCACCGTGCCAGCCAGCCCGGTGAACGCCACCGTGACGGCTGGTAGCGACCAGAGCGGTGCCAATGCGCGCGATCCCAACCTGGGCAACAACACCGCGACGGGCAGCCTGACGGGCAGCACGCTGACGGTGTCTGGCAGCGTGTTCCGAGACGACGACGGCTCCGGCCTGAGAAACGGCGCCGAGCCTGGCAGCAACGCCGGCAGCGCCAACCTGCGAGCCGTGCTGATCAACACCACGAACAACACCGTGGCCGCGGTGAGCGCGGTGGATGGCACGACGGGAGCCTTCAGCTTCGCGGGCCTGCCGGTGGGCAGCTACGAGATCCTGATCAGCAACGCCGCGGCTGCGCCCGCGGTGGGTTCGAGCAGCACGGGGCTGAGCCCCAGCCTGCCTGCGGGCTTCGTGTTCACGGGCGACAGCGCCAATGGCGCGAGCGTGGTGGCCCCGGCCGACGGTCGGGTGAGCCTGGGCAGCGTGAGCGCCAGCACCACGACGCCGACCATCGGCGTGCAGGCGCGCGCCGACATGGTGGCCACGGCGCCCGTGTTCAGTGGCGGCAGCACCGTGGGCAGCAGCGCCACGGTGAGCTACAGCTGCGTGAACAACGGTCCTGCGGCGGCCACGACGGCCAGCTGCGTGATCGCTGGATTGCCCGCGGGCACCACGCCCGTGTGTACGCCCAGCAGCCCGCAGGCCAGCCTGGCCGTGGGCGGCACGATCAGCTGCACGGCCAGCTTCACCGTGCCAGCCAGCCCGGTGAACGCCACCGTGACGGCTGGTAGCGACCAGAGCGGTGCCAATGCGCGCGATCCCAACCTGGGCAACAACACCGCGACGGGCAGCCTGACGGGCAGCACGCTGACGGTGTCTGGCAGCGTGTTCCGAGACGACGACGGCTCCGGCCTGAGAAACGGCGCCGAGCCTGGCAGCAACGCCGGCAGCGCCAACCTGCGAGCCGTGCTGATCAACACCACGAACAACACCGTGGCCGCGGTGAGCGCGGTGGATGGCACGACGGGAGCCTTCAGCTTCGCGGGCCTGCCGGTGGGCAGCTACGAGATCCTGATCAGCAACGCCGCGGCTGCGCCCGCGGTGGGTTCGAGCAGCACGGGGCTGAGCCCCAGCCTGCCTGCGGGCTTCGTGTTCACGGGCGACAGCGCCAATGGCGCGAGCGTGGTGGCCCCGGCCGACGGTCGGGTGAGCCTGGGCAGCGTGAGCGCCAGCACCACGACGCCGACCATCGGCGTGCAGGCGCGCGCCGACATGGTGGCCACGGCGCCCGTGTTCAGTGGCGGCAGCACCGTGGGCAGCAGCGCCACGGTGAGCTACAGCTGCGTGAACAACGGTCCTGCGGCGGCCACGACGGCCAGCTGCGTGATCGCTGGATTGCCCGCGGGCACCACGCCCGTGTGTACGCCCAGCAGCCCGCAGGCCAGCCTGGCCGTGGGCGGCACGATCAGCTGCACGGCCAGCTTCACCGTGCCAGCCAGCCCGGTGAACGCCACCGTGACGGCTGGTAGCGACCAGAGCGGTGCCAATGCGCGCGATCCCAACCTGGGCAACAACACCGCGACGGGCAGCCTGACGGGCAGCACGCTGACGGTGTCTGGCAGCGTGTTCCGAGACGACGACGGCTCCGGCCTGAGAAACGGCGCCGAGCCTGGCAGCAACGCCGGCAGCGCCAACCTGCGAGCCGTGCTGATCAACACCACGAACAACACCGTGGCCGCGGTGAGCGCGGTGGATGGCACGACGGGAGCCTTCAGCTTCGCGGGCCTGCCGGTGGGCAGCTACGAGATCCTGATCAGCAACGCCGCGGCTGCGCCCGCGGTGGGTTCGAGCAGCACGGGGCTGAGCCCCAGCCTGCCTGCGGGCTTCGTGTTCACGGGCGACAGCGCCAATGGCGCGAGCGTGGTGGCCCCGGCCGACGGTCGGGTGAGCCTGGGCAGCGTGAGCGCCAGCACCACGACGCCGACCATCGGCGTGCAGGCGCGCGCCGACATGGTGGCCACGGCGCCCGTGTTCAGTGGCGGCAGCACCGTGGGCAGCAGCGCCACGGTGAGCTACAGCTGCGTGAACAACGGTCCTGCGGCGGCCACGACGGCCAGCTGCGTGATCGCTGGATTGCCCGCGGGCACCACGCCCGTGTGTACGCCCAGCAGCCCGCAGGCCAGCCTGGCCGTGGGCGGCACGATCAGCTGCACGGCCAGCTTCACCGTGCCAGCCAGCCCGGTGAACGCCACCGTGACGGCTGGTAGCGACCAGAGCGGTGCCAATGCGCGCGATCCCAACCTGGGCAACAACACCGCGACGGGCAGCCTGACGGGCAGCACGCTGACGGTGTCTGGCAGCGTGTTCCGAGACGACGACGGCTCCGGCCTGAGAAACGGCGCCGAGCCTGGCAGCAACGCCGGCAGCGCCAACCTGCGAGCCGTGCTGATCAACACCACGAACAACACCGTGGCCGCGGTGAGCGCGGTGGATGGCACGACGGGAGCCTTCAGCTTCGCGGGCCTGCCGGTGGGCAGCTACGAGATCCTGATCAGCAACGCCGCGGCTGCGCCCGCGGTGGGTTCGAGCAGCACGGGGCTGAGCCCCAGCCTGCCTGCGGGCTTCGTGTTCACGGGCGACAGCGCCAATGGCGCGAGCGTGGTGGCCCCGGCCGACGGTCGGGTGAGCCTGGGCAGCGTGAGCGCCAGCACCACGACGCCGACCATCGGCGTGCAGGCGCGCGCCGACATGGTGGCCACGGCGCCCGTGTTCAGTGGCGGCAGCACCGTGGGCAGCAGCGCCACGGTGAGCTACAGCTGCGTGAACAACGGTCCTGCGGCGGCCACGACGGCCAGCTGCGTGATCGCTGGATTGCCCGCGGGCACCACGCCCGTGTGTACGCCCAGCAGCCCGCAGGCCAGCCTGGCCGTGGGCGGCACGATCAGCTGCACGGCCAGCTTCACCGTGCCAGCCAGCCCGGTGAACGCCACCGTGACGGCTGGTAGCGACCAGAGCGGTGCCAATGCGCGCGATCCCAACCTGGGCAACAACACCGCGACGGGCAGCCTGACGGGCAGCACGCTGACGGTGTCTGGCAGCGTGTTCCGAGACGACGACGGCTCCGGCCTGAGAAACGGCGCCGAGCCTGGCAGCAACGCCGGCAGCGCCAACCTGCGAGCCGTGCTGATCAACACCACGAACAACACCGTGGCCGCGGTGAGCGCGGTGGATGGCACGACGGGAGCCTTCAGCTTCGCGGGCCTGCCGGTGGGCAGCTACGAGATCCTGATCAGCAACGCCGCGGCTGCGCCCGCGGTGGGTTCGAGCAGCACGGGGCTGAGCCCCAGCCTGCCTGCGGGCTTCGTGTTCACGGGCGACAGCGCCAATGGCGCGAGCGTGGTGGCCCCGGCCGACGGTCGGGTGAGCCTGGGCAGCGTGAGCGCCAGCACCACGACGCCGACCATCGGCGTGCAGGCGCGCGCCGACATGGTGGCCACGGCGCCCGTGTTCAGTGGCGGCAGCACCGTGGGCAGCAGCGCCACGGTGAGCTACAGCTGCGTGAACAACGGTCCTGCGGCGGCCACGACGGCCAGCTGCGTGATCGCTGGATTGCCCGCGGGCACCACGCCCGTGTGTACGCCCAGCAGCCCGCAGGCCAGCCTGGCCGTGGGCGGCACGATCAGCTGCACGGCCAGCTTCACCGTGCCAGCCAGCCCGGTGAACGCCACCGTGACGGCTGGTAGCGACCAGAGCGGTGCCAATGCGCGCGATCCCAACCTGGGCAACAACACCGCGACGGGCACTCTCACACCGGTAGTCGCTCCTGATTTGACGGTGAGAATTTCAGGAGTGCCCGCGGAATCCCTGCCGGGGTCGACCGTGTCCGGCACAGTGACGTGCACGAACAGCGCGCCAACTGGCAGCGGATCTGCAGACGCCGTCACTTGCACGGTGGCGTCTTCGACGCCTGGTGTGGTTGTCACCGTGGGCGCGTGCACACCGCCCGCGGGTACGTCGCTCGTGCCGGGCGCCAGCATCACCTGCGCGTTTACCTATCGCCAACCCAATTCCGGCTCTGTGACCCTGGTAGGGACGACCACGACAACGACCCCCGAGTCAAATCCGAACAACAACAGCACGACAGTCAGTGTGGGCACGACCGCAACGACGGGCCTTGCATCGGGTGTGGTGTATTCCTCGCTGCTGCGCACCCCCGTCGCTGGAGCGACTGTGACGTTGCAAGGCCCACCGGGTTTTGATCCCGCCCGTCATCTGCTTGGCGGGGCCACCGCAGTCACTCAGGTCACGCAGACAGGCGGCGCTTCAGTGCCCGGTGGATATTCGTTCACCCTGTTGAACGCCGGCTTGTCGGGTGGCGCCCCCGCTGGTACGTACACCATCGTGTTGCAGGCGCCTGCCGGCTTCCGTGCGCCGGCCACGCAGGGCGGCGTGATCCCGGCATGCCCGACGCTGACCGTTGCAGGCAGCGCAGGCAGTGCGTTGCCTGTGCAGCCGCAGACGGGCGCACCCGCTTCGGGGGTGAGTGGCGGTGTCTGTGCCACCACGGGCCAGGCCGGTACGCAGTACTACCTAAGCTTCACGATTTCGGCTACGAGCGGCAACGTCACCAACAACCATATCCCGCTTGACCCGCTGCTGGCGGCGCCGATCTTTGTCGAGAAGCAGGCTGGCGCTGGTGAGGCTGAGCTGGGACAGGTGGTGCCGTACACCATCCGTGTGCGCAGTCCCGGGGGCATCAACACGGACGTCACGGTCACCGACCGCATGCCGCGTGGCTTCATCTACGTACCCGGCTCGCTGACTGTGGATGGGCAACGCCAGGCTGATCCTGCCGGCGCGCCCGGCCCGGTGCTCTCGATTCCGCTGGGTTCATTCAGTGGGGATCGCACAATCACCTATCGCCTGCGCGTAGGTGTGGGTGCGGCCGAAGGTGATGGCGTGAACCGCGCCCGCGCGGCCTCGGCTGGCGGCGCGCAGTCCAATGAGGCGATCGCCCGTGTTCGCGTGAAGCGCGGTGTGTTCACGACCGATGCCTGCGTGGTGGGTAAGGTGTTCGTGGATTGCAATGGCAACTCCATCCAGGACCGCGAGGAAGTCGGCATTCCGGGCGTGAAGCTGCTGTTCACCGACGGCACCTATGTCGTGACCGACAGCGAAGGCAAGTACAGCTACTGCGGCTTGCCGCCGCGCACGCACGGTCTGAAGGTGGATCCGTTGACGTTGCCGCGCGGCGCGTACCTGACCACGAGCAGCAACCGCAATGCCCTTGATCCCAACTCGCTGTTCATCGATCTGAAGGCGGGTGAGCTGCATCGAGCCGATTTCATCGAAGGTACCTGTTCCCAGGACGTCATGAACCAGGTCAAGGCACGCCGATCCCAAGGCGAACCCGGCGCAGCCAGCCGTGAAGGCAAGAGCGACGGAAACCTGCGCTTCCGAAGTCGGGACCCAGCGGTGGAGGGTACACAACCCGTGCCTGCCCAGCGTGAGCCCCAACCGCGTCGCCAAGGAGGCCAGCAATGAGCCGCGACCTCCTCAACCCGCGCAAGACCATGAGCCAGTCTGTGATGCCGAATACCTGCCGCGAGCTGCCTAAGCGCACCGTGCTAGCCACGTCGATCGCGGCGCTGCTTGCGATCGGATCATTCGGCTCCGCGGCCTCTGCCTGGGCGCAGGCCGAGACCGTTGCTGCGAAGTCCGAGAAGCCGGAACTCTCGCGCAACGAGCCGCCAGCCTCCGGGTTCGTGCCGGTCATTCGTGAAGGCGAAGGTCTGACCCCCGCCAACTCCAACCTGCCGCGCATGGCCCCCGGCCGCAGCGACCGGATCATCGAGCTGACCACTGCGCGAAATGACATTCCCGCAGATGGCCAGACTCGGGTGCGCTTGCGCGTGCGCGTGCTTGATCCGAAGGATCAAGTTGTCAAGGAAGACGCGATTGCGACGGTGAACTTCTCCGCGGGGCGCCTGCAGCTGCTCGATCGCCCCCTGGACGAGACCACCCCCTATCGCGGTGACCGCAGCGGTGTGGTGCCGGGCGTCCAGGTTGCGCTCAAGGACGGCGTGGCGGAGTTCGACTTGATCGCCCCGAGCGAGGCGCGCGACGTCGAAGTGCGCGTACTGGCCTACGGCAACGAGGTGATTGGCACCCTGCGCTTTGTGCCGGACAAGCGCGAGCTGGTCGGCATCGGGGTGATCGAAGGACTGATCGCGCTCAACAAGAACCGCACCGATGGCGTGCGCGACGACGGCGTCGAAAAGGATCTGCGCAACATCCAGCGCGAGTTCGCCAATGGCCGCGGTTCTGCAGGATTGTCTGCGCGCATGTTCTTCAAGGGGCTGGTCAAGGGCGACTATCTGCTGACCCTGGGCTACGACAGCGACAAGGACAGCCGCAGCCGGCTGTTCCGCGACATTCAGCCCGAGGAGTACTACCCCGTCTATGGCGACTCCTCGCTCAAGGGCTTCGACGCCCGGACTGCAGCGCGACTGTATGTGCGTGTGGACAAGGATCGTTCGTACGTGCTGTACGGCGACATCCAGACTGCCGCGCAGTTCGAATCCATGGCGCTGGCCAACTACCAGCGTTCGCTCACCGGCTTCAAGTGGCATGGCGAGAACGAGCGCTTCAGCGCCAATGTCTTCGCCGCGCGCGACAACGTCCGCCAAGTGGTGGAAGAGCAGCCTGCACGCGGCATCTCCGGCCCGTACTTCGTCAGCAACCTGACCGGCATCCGTAACTCGGAGCGCGTTGAGCTCGTGACCCGGGACCGCAACCAGCCTGCCGTGATCCTGCAGGTGCAGGCGCAGGCCCGCTTTGTGGACTACACCTTTGAGCCCTTCTCCGGCCAGGTGATCTTCAAGGGCCCGGTGCCGACGCTGGATTCGAACCTGAACCCGATCTCCGTACGCATCACCTATGAGGTGGAGCAGGGCGGCGAGAAGTTCTGGGTGGCAGGCGCAGACGGCCAGTTCAAGCTGAGCAAGGACGTGGCCGTGGGTGGCTCGATCGCGCGCGACGAGAACCCGCTGGCCAGGTACACCCTGGGCGGCCTGAACGCCACTGCCAAGCTCGGTGCCAACACCGTGCTGCTGGCCGAGATTGCCCGTTCCGATGGCCGTGGCGCCAGCCAGACCGTGGCGCCCTCGCTGCCGGTTACCGCCAACAGCGGCAATGCTGCGCGCATCGAGCTGCGTGCTGCGGGCGAGGCGGGCAGTCTGCGTGCCTACGCCGCACGTGCGGAGGAAGGCTTCTACAACCCGTCGTCTTCGCTGGCTGCCGGGCGGACCGAAGCGGCCGTACGCGGTGAGCTCAAGCTCAGCAACGACCTGAAGGGCTTCACAGAGGCCGTACGCACGCAGGACGACGTGAACGGCGCCAAGCGCACCGGTGTCACTGCGGGCGTGAGCCTGCAGATGAGCAAGGCGTTCACGGTGGACGTGTTCGGCCGGACAAGCCGCGATCAAGGTGCTGCCGTGACCTCGACCGTGACCGACTCCAATCTGGGCACCTTCAACCCGGGCGCCGGCCAGAACCTCTCGCCGTTTACGCTCAACGCGCAGCAAGGAGTCGCCCCGCGCCTGACGAACGCCACGTCTGTGGGCGTGCGCAGCCGCTACCAGTGGACGGAAAAGTCCGCCGTGTTCGGCGAGGTTGAGAGCGAAGTGGACGGCGCGCGCCGCGACCGCTTCCAGATCGGCGCGGACTACCAGATCTGGGACAGCGTGCGTGTCTACGGCCGCCACGAGTGGATCACCAGCACCTCTGGGCTGTACGACGCAGCCACCGCGAGTAACCCGGGCGCCAGCACACGCACCACCACCTTCGGTGTGGCCTCCAGCTACATGCGCAATGGCGATGTGTACAGCGAATACCGAATCCGCGATTCCATCTCCGGCTATGAGTCTCAGGCCGCTGCCGGCATCCGAAACACGTGGCCGCTGCGCGAGGGCGTGGCCATGCTCACCAGCCTGGAGCGCGTGAAGTCGATCGACTTCCGGCCGGCCAATGGCTCAAGCGGCTTCCCCTCGGGCAACCCGACGGATGCAATTGCCGGCGCACTGGGCGTGGAGCTGACCTACAGTCCGGACTGGAAGGCCTCCGGCAAGATCGAGGCGCGGCAGGACACGCAGAACACGCAGCTGCTTTCCACCCTCGCTGGTGCCATGAAGCTGGACCGTAACTTCACGGGCCTGGCGCGCAACTACTACAACCGCACCTTCAGCCGCACGGGCCAGGGCGCGCGCACCGAGAACCGCTTCCAGCTCGGCGTGGCCTGGCGCGACGTGGACACCAACGTGTGGTCCGCTCTGGGCCGCTACGAGTACCGATACGCTGAAGGCAAGGCCTGCGACGTCAACGGCTTCTGCACGGGTGATCTGATCCGCGCCAGCATCATCGCCGGCACCGTGAACTACCACCCCAGCCGGCCGTGGTGGATCAGCGGTCAGGCGGCCTATCGCTACGACCACGCCAAGATCGACGGCTCCAACAGCATCTACATGCTGGGCGGCCGCGTGATCTATGACATCACCGAGCGCTGGGACGTCTCTGCCGCCGGCTTCATGCTGGCATCGCCCAATGGCGGCGGCCGCCAGTACGCCAGCGGTCTGGAGGGCGGCTACCTGCTCGGCCAGAACCTCTGGCTGTCGGTCGGCTTCAACTGGCGCGGCTTCAGCAATGACCTCGGCGTGGACGACTACACCAACCGCGGCGTCTACATCCGCTTGCGCACCAAGTTCGACGAAAGCCTGTTCGGCATCAACCGTGACGACAAGACCCGCACGCCGGACGCGCCTCGGGTCGGTCCTTGATCTCTGCACTTGAGCACCGATACCGCACTGCACCGCACACTGGACATTCACCATGCACTCGCTGAATCCCCTCCGAATCATGACGCCTCGCCTTGCCATGCTGGCCGCCGCGCTGCTCGCCGCTGGCTGCGCCACGCAGAACACCTCGCCCGCCGGCAGCAACCTGGCTTCGCAAAACGCGCGCGTGAATGACACGACCATCAAGGCCGACCAGGACAGCTTCAACCGCCTGCGCAAGCGCCATGAAGATCTGGCCAACGTCGGCAACCCTGTCAGCAGCTACGGCATGGCCAAGGCCATGTGCTGGCAGGACGTTGCCTTCCACGAATACACCCGCAATGACCGCTCCGCCTTCCCGGAGCTTGCGCTCAAGGAAAGCAGCAAGCTCATGGACCTGATCGCCGCCAAGCAGACCATTCCGCAGGACACCCCGCTGCTCAACGGCGCCAAGCGTCTGCGTGAAGACCTCTGGCAGCGCGCCGCCAAGCTCAAGGGCGACGCCGGCTACAGCTGCGTGGCCGACCGCGTGGGCTGCGCCGAAGTGCGCCTGTCCCATGCCGGGCACGAGTATGTGCAGGGCGCGGGCTTCCGCGAGGAAGGCAGCTGGCGCTACGCCACGCCCTACATCGCCATTGCCGAGAATCTGCTGACCAGCGCTGAGCGCGATGTGGTGGCCTGCCGCGGTGCCGTAGCCGCGGCCCCGGTCGTGGCTGCGGCCGCGCCGGTTGCGCCTGCTGCGGGTGTCGTGCCTGCGCCGGTCATGGTCAAGCGCGAGATGGTCGAGGTGCCGGTGGTCGTGCTGTTTGACTACAACCGCTCGGATGCCCGGAACATCCGCCCCTTCTCGCGCGAGTCTCTGGATCGCATGGTCGCCCGCATCAAGAGCGGCGAGCTCAAGCCGGTGCGCATTGAGCTGGTGGGCCACGCCGACCGCCTGAACTCCACCGGCGACCCCAAGTACAACGACAAGCTCTCCGAGCGCCGCATCGAGACCGTCAAGCAGCTGCTCACCGCCGCCGGCGTGACCGCGCCGCAGGTCAGCTCCGTCGCCCGCGGCGACAGCCAGCAGGTGGAGGCCTGCAAGGGCAAGTTCCGCTCCATCCACGAAGAGCGCGAGTGTCTGCTGCCCAACCGCCGCGTGGAAGTGCGCGTGGTGTCGGAAGTGACTGCGCCCGTCGCGCGCTAACGACAAGCCGTGGCGCGCCTGCGCCAGACCGCTTCAGACCAGGGGCTGAATTGCGCCGCTGCACCGCAAGGTCGGCGGCGCGTTTTCTTTTGAGCCTCTGGCGTGAGATGCACGAGGAATTCTGAAGGCCAAAACAGCCCGAGATCCGCATGCGGCAAGCGGAAAGAAGCCAATTTGCTATTTCAACTAAAAGTTGAAAATCGACCTGATGAGGGCTCGTTATTTATCAGTTAATTGAAAACGCTCAGGCGCCGCAGTGCTGCTTGGGGCGGAACCCCCCAGCACGCGGTGAACGCAGCTGCCGTGGCAAGGCCCGCAGCGATCCCCACGGGCCAGAGCGAAGCGCCTTACGCGGCGCGTGCGAGCGCGGTGGCTGGATCGCCGGCGAGCTCAACAGCCGGCGCAAGCGCCACCGCCTCGATCAAGCTGCGGCAGAGCTTTGCGCTGGTGTGCACAGAGTCATCCAGCGAGGGATTCAGCTCCACCAGCTCGAAGCCCGCGCAGCCCGGGCGCTTGGCCAAGCCGCTGAGCGCGGCCAGCACATCCGCCGCAGGGATACCACCGGCTTCCGGCGAACCCACGCCGGGTGCATCGGCCGGGTCGATCGCGTCCAGATCCAGGGTCACGCCCCAGCCGGCAGTGCCGGCACAGACGCGTTCAAGCGCCTCGGCCATGCAGGCGGCGATGCCGCGCTCAAGCACCTCGGGCATGTACATCACGCGCACGCCAAGGCGCTGCAGCAGGGCCTGCTCGCCCGGCTCATAGCTGCGGGCGCCGATCACGACCACCTGTTCCGGTGCCAGCTTGCCGCGCCAGCCGAAGACATCCGTGAGCTGCGCATCGCCATGACCGAGCAGGGCGGCCAGGGGCATGCCGTGCGGCGCGCCGGATTCCGACGTGTCCGGCGTATGGCTGTCCAGATGGGCGTCAATCCAGATCAGGCCCAGCGCACCCTGCGGCTTCAGCGCCTGTGCGATGCCGCTCCAGGTGCCGATGGCGCAGGAATGATCGCCCCCCAGCACGACCGGGAAGCGATCTGCCGCCGTAGCGGCATGGCTGGCATCGGCCAGTTCCGGCGTGAAGCCCTGCACCACGGCGAGCTTGCCCGCCTCCAGCAGCTCATCATGGGCGGTGACGGTGGGGCCCCACTGTGCCGGCTGCCCGGCCGTGCGCAGGCGCGCCACCAAACCCATGGCCCGCAGACGCGCCGGGCCGAACTTGCAGCCCATCTGCTGCGCGCCTTCACCAATCTCGGCGCTGATGAACTCTACCGTCTTCATCACCGTTCAGGCCGCCTTGGGCAGGCCACCCATGTCGTCGAGCAGCTGCAGGAAGCGGTCCACGGCCCATTCCAGCTCGCGCTCGCCAATGACCAGCGGCGGCGACAGGCGCACGGTGTTGCGGTGCGTGTCCTTGGTGATGATGCCGATCTCGGCCAGACCTTCCACGAACTCGTGCGCATCCACCGAGGTGTGCAGCTGCACGCCCACCATCAGGCCGCGGCCGCGGATGTCGGTGATCATCGGATGCTTGGCTGCGGCCAGGCGCTCGCGCAGCAGCTTGCCCAGGCGCTCGGAGCGCTCCACCAGACCTTCTTCCTGCATCACGCGCAGCGCCTCCAGGCCCACGCGCGCCGCCAGCGGGTAGCCGCCGAAGGTGCTGCCGTGGCTGCCCGGCACGAACAGGTCCATCACTTCCGCGGTGGAGACGAAGGCCGACACCGGAAGCAGACCGCCGCCCAGGGTCTTGCCCAGGCAGTAGGCATCGGGCAGCACGCCTTCATGCTCGCAGGCAAAGTTGCGGCCGGTGCGGCCCATGCCGGTCTGGATCTCGTCGGCAATCATCAGCACGCGCTCTTGCGTGCAGAGCTCGCGCAGGGCCTTGAGGAAGCCTGCGGGCGGCACCACCACGCCGCCTTCGCCCTGGATGGGCTCGAACAGTACGGCGGCGGTGTTGGGGGTGAGGGCGGCGCGTACGGCTTCGATATCACCGAAGGGCACGCTCTTGAAGCCCGGGGTCAGCGGGCCGAAGCCGGCCTTGTAGCTGGCGTGGCTGGAGAAGCTAATGACCGTGGTGGTGCGGCCGTGGAAGTTGTTGTCGAAGACGATGATTTCCTGCGCGCCGTCGGCCACGCCCTTGACCTTGTGCGCCCACTTGCGCGCGGCCTTCAGCGCCGTTTCGACGGCTTCGGCGCCGGTGTTCATCGGCAGGGCCTTGGGCAGGCCGGTCACGCGGGTGAGTTCGGCCAGGAAGGGGGCGAGCTGGTCCGAATGCATGGCGCGCGAGGTGATGGCCAGTTTGCGGGCCTGATCCACCAGGGCGCCAACCAGGCGCGGATGGCCGTGGCCGAAGCTCACGGCGGAGTAGGCGGCCATCATGTCCAGATAGCGGCGGCCGGCGGTATCCCAGATGTAGGCGCCTTCGGCGCGCTCGGCCACGATGGGCAGGGGGGCGTAGTTCTGCGCGGCCACCTCGTGGTCCAGCGCGATCAGGGGATGTTGGGCGTCCGTAGACTCGATGTGGGTGCCGAGGCGGGCGTTCATGACTGACTCCAATTAGGCCAGGGACCCGGACGGCCACGCTGGCGGGCCTGCAGCGGCTGAATGGCGATGCAGGCTGGGGGTTGTCCCCATGGATCAGCACTCTATCGAGGCTGATTCATCGAATCCAGCGAAATGTTTACATTCAATTGATCGAAAATTAAGATAGATCGATCGTTTCAACCGTAAACACCCCCAAGGGCTCGCCATGCATCCCGGCACCAAGTACCTAGACACCTTTCTGGCCGCCTACGAGACCGGCAGCTTTGTACGCGCGGCAGAAAAACTCCATGTGACGCAGTCCACGGTGAGCTATCAGATCAAGCAGTTCGAGGCCTGGCTGGGCACGCCCCTGTTCGAGCGCACCGGCCGCCGCGTGCTGCCCAGCGCGCTGGCCGAGCAGCTCTATGCCGTCTGCGGCCGCTTCATGGGTGAACTGAATGCCCTGCGCGCCGGCGTGCAGGGCGGGCAGGCCGCAGCGCGGCCGGTGCTGCGCCTGGCCACCGGGTCGAGTTTCGGGCGCTACGTGCTCACGCCGCTGTTGGCCGGCGAGCGCTACCGGGAAGCGATGCTGGAGCTGCGCTTCGGCACGGATGAAGATGTGTGCGCCGCGGTCGCCAACGGCCAGGCCGACGCCGGCTTTGCCTACACCGTAGGCGCGAGCAATGCGCTCTCCTTCGATCTGGTCTACAGCTACCCGCTGGTGCTGATTGCGCCCTATGAGATGAAGCTCCCGAGGGCCTCAAAGGCGTCCGCCCCCTCGCGTGAGGACTGGAAGACCTGGGTGGAAGCCAGCAGCTTCATCACCTACGACGACTACGAAGAGACCTTCACCCGCTGGTTCGAGACCAACTTCGGCCTCATGCCGCGCCAGCTGCGCACGGCCGGCCACTGCACGGAAATCGAGGAAACCATCGCGCTGGTGGCCGCTGGCCGGGGCCTGTCCGTGGTGCCGCGCCACACGCTCGCCGCCGCCACCCGCGCCAAGACCGTGCGCGAGGTCGCGCTGCCCGGCAGCAAGGACACCATCGACACGGTGTTCTTCGTCAGCCGCACCGAGAGCTGGCACGACCCGGTGCTGGACCGGCTGATCGAGGATGTGCGGGCGGTGTAAGCGTCCGAAATGAATCAATCATTTTCGGACTGAGAATTGAGTAGACATGAAAGCCTGCTTTCCGCGCATCAGACAAGCGGAAAGTAGGTTTTTCGAGTCAAGTATTAAATTATTTTCGGACTAAAATACTGTTACATGTCCATGCTCGTCCGACGCTTGAATGCTGACACCCATAGCTCAGTGCGCTGATTCACACGACCTGCGCGAATCTGTGCTTCCCCTAGGTGAATGAGAGCAGCCTCGATGGCGCGACGGCTCGCGGCCCCAGCTTGCACGCCAGCCTGGTCGGCGATCGATCCAGCCCCACCCCAGAGTGTGTTGGACACCAAGAATTGATCGACCTCGTCGTCAGAATCCAGTAACGCCGTTTCGATCCGGTGTGCAAGTTCAGCTTCCCCGGCTGCGCGCATCGCTTGACCCAAGTCTCGAAGAAGGTCTCGCACGGTCGCCCCTTTGGGGTACTCAGATTTCGAGGTTGTCGATCAGCCGGGTCGCGCCCAGCTTGGCGGCGGCCAGTACCACCAGCGGCTCGCCGGCCGCCAGTTCGTCCGGCGTCGGCGCGCGCAGGTTGCTGCGCTTGCGGATGGCGATGTAGTCAGGCTTCCAGCCGCGGTCCTTCAGCGCGCCGGTGGCGGCGGCTTCGACGGCGGCCAGATCGCGCGCGCCGTCCTTGACCTGCTTTTGCACGGCCTGCAGCTGGGCATAAAGCGCCGGCGCCTCGGCACGCTCGTCGCTGCTCAGGTAGCCGTTGCGCGAGGACAGGGCCAGGCCGTCGTCGGCGCGCACGGTCTCGTGGGCGATGATCTCGATGGGCAGCTGGAACTGCTGGCACATGCGCCGCACGATCATCAGCTGCTGGTAGTCCTTCTTGCCGAACACCGCCACGCGCGGCTGCACGCAGGCGAAGAGCTTGAGCACCACCGTGGTCACGCCGATGAAGAAGCCGGGGCGGAACTCGCCTTCCAGGATGTCGGCCAGATCATGCGGGGGGCTGACGCGGTACTCCTGCGGCTCGGGGTACATCTCCTTTTCGAGCGGCGCGAAGCAGCAGTACACGCCTGCGCCCTGCAGCTTCTCGGCATCGGCCTGCAGGGTGCGCGGGTACTTGTCGAAGTCCTCGTTCGGGCCGAACTGCAGTCGGTTCACAAACACGCTGGCCACCACCGGGTCGCCATGCAGTGCGGCGGAGCGCATGAGCTGCAGGTGGCCTTCGTGCAGGTTGCCCATCGTGGGCACGAAGGCGACCTTGTCGCGCCCGCGCATCTGGTCGCGCAATTCCTGGATGGTGTGAACGAGCTTCATGGGCGGGCGAGAGACTGTTTTTGCCAGCCGCCCGGATGGCCAGGCGATCAGGCGATGTTGAAGAACTCGCGGCGCGAGCGCATTGCGGCAATGCGCTCAAGCAGCAGGTCGAAGTCGCTCTCGCGATCCACCGGGTTCAGCGCCTCGGTGTTGACGATCAGCAAGGGCGCCGCATCATAGTCGTAGAAGGCGCGCGAATAGCTCTCTGCAAGCCGTTCGAGGTACTCCTCTGAAATGCCCTGTTCCATGGCAATGCCGCGGCGCTTGATGCGCTCGAACAGCACGGGTGTGGGGGCCTGCAGCAGGATGACGAGATCGGGCTGCGGCGCCTGGGGCTGCACGTGATCGAAGATGTTGCGATACAGGGCGTACTCGTCGTCCGAGAGCGTCAGGCGCGCAAACAACGGGTCCTTGTCGAGCAGAAAGTCACAGACCACGTGGCGCTCGAAGAAGTCGAACTGCGTCAGGCCGCGCAGCTGCTCCACACGCTGGAACAGGAAGAACAGCTGCGTGGCCAGCGCATGGCGGCTGCCCTCGCGGTAGAACTTCTCCAGGAATGGGTTTTCCTGGGGCGCCTCGAGCAGCAGCTCGCCATTCAGGCGTTCGGCCAGCCGGCGCGCGAAGGAGGTCTTGCCCACGCCGATGGGGCCTTCAACAACGATGTGGCGGTAGCGGTCGAGGCTCATCGATGCAGATCAGGTTCAAAGACTCGAACGGAACATGAAGTAGACGGCGCCCACCATGCACAGCGCCGCCCAGACGTAGTCCAGCTTGAACGGCTCCTTCATGTAGAACACGGCAAAGGGCACGAAGATCGACAGGGTAATCACTTCCTGGATGATCTTCAGCTGTCCGAGCGAGAGCACGGTGTAGCCAATACGGTTGGCCGGCACCTGCAGCAGGTACTCGAACAGCGCAATGCCCCAGCTGATGAGTGCCGCGATCCACCAGGGCCGGTCGTTCAGGTTCTTAAGGTGCGCGTACCAGGCAAAGGTCATGAACACGTTGGACAGCACCAGCAGCCCGACGGTCTGCCCGATTACCGGCCACTGGCTCAGATTGGACGGGTTCATCGCACATGCACCTCCTGCGTGGCCACGGCGGGCAGCAAATCCCTGACCGGACCGCGCCCGGGAATCACGGCGTCGGGCCAGACCTCGGCGAGGGGGCGCAGCACGAAGGCGCGCTCATGCATGCGCGGGTGCGGCACAGTGAGATGGGCGGTGTCGACGCGCTGGCTGCCGTAGAGCAGCAGGTCCAGATCAATCAGCCGCGGTGCGTTGCGCTCCCCGCGGACGCGGCCCAGGCCGTGCTCCACCTCATTGAGCACGGCCAGCACGGCGTGCGGGGGCAGCAGGGTGTCCAGCACCTGCACGGCATTCACGTACCAGGGCGGCGGTGCATCCACGGGGGCGCTGGCGTAGAGGGACGAAAACGCCACCTCTCGCAGATCCGGGTGCCGGGCCAGCAGAGCGCGCGCCGCATTGAGTTGCGCCTCGGAGTCGCCCAGATTGGCACCCAAACCGATGGCAATGCGGACTGGCTGATCAGTCACAGCGCAGGCGGACGGGCGCTCAGTGGGTGGCAGCGTCAGCGGGCGCGGTGCCTGCGCCACCGCTGCTGGAATCGCCACCGGAGCCACCGCCCGGCTTGCGGCGGCGGCGCTTCTTGGCCGGGCCGCCTTCCTTGCGCGCAGGCGCGAGCGAGTCGACCAGACTGTGGCGCACATCGGCGTCGCCCGCTGCGAACTCGGCCCACCAGGTGCCGAGCTCAGCCTCGGCCTCGCCGCTTTCTGCACGCAGCAGGAAGAAGTCGAACGCGGCGCGAAAGCGCGGGTGCTCGGCGAACTTGATGCTCTGCTTGCTGCGGCGCTCAAAGCGCGGCTGCATGTTCCAGATCTCGCGCATGTCGGCCGTGTAGCGGCGCGGAATGGCGAGACTGTCGCACTGCTGATCGAGCACGTCGTTCATGGCCAGATTGAGCGCCGGGTAGGCGTGCTCGCCCTGCGCCTCGTAGGCGCGGGCCTTGACCAGCACCTGATGCCAGAGCAGGGCGGCGAACAGGAAGCTCGGGGTCACCGGGCGGCCGCGGCGCACGCGGTCGTCGGTGTTGGCCAGCGCGGCAAACACAAAGCGCTCGCCCATGGGGTCATCGAGCACCACGTCCAGCAGCGGCAGCAAGCCGGCATGCAGACCCTCGGCGCGCAGGCGCTTGAGTGTGGGCACGGCGTGGCCGGAGAGCAGCAGCTTCTGGATCTCGTCGAACAGGCGCGCCGGGGGTACGTTGAGGATCAGGTCGGACAGCGGGCCGATGGCCTCTGCTGTCTTTTTCTCCAGCGCAAACTGCAGCTTGGCGGCAAAGCGCACGGCGCGCAGCATGCGCACCGGGTCTTCGCGGTAGCGGGTCTCAGGGTCGCCGATCAGGCGCAGGGTCTTGGCCTGCACGTCCTTCAGGCCGCCCACGTAGTCGTGCACGGTCTGGGTCTGCGGGTCGTAGTACAGGGCATTGACGGTGAAGTCGCGCCGGATGGCGTCGGACTCCATGTCGCCGAAGGTGTTGTCGGTCAGTACGCGGCCGTGTTCGTCCTTGGGTGCGGCTTCGTCGCTCGCGCCGCGAAAGGTCGTGACCTCGATGGTCTCGCGGCCCATCATCACATGCACGATGCGAAAGCGCCGGCCGATGATGCGGCTGCGCCGGAACAGACGCTCGGTCTGCTCGGGCGTGGCATCCGTGGCGACGTCAAAGTCCTTGGGCGCAATGCCCAGCAGCAGGTCGCGCACGGCGCCGCCGACCACGAAGGCTTTGAAGCCTGCTTCCTGAAGCACTTGAGTCACGCGCACCGCGTGATGCGAGACGAGATCAGGCTTGATGCCGAGCTCTGCGCTGCTGGAGATCTTGAGCGCGGGCTTGCGGGTGCGGGTTTTGCGGCCGAAGACCTGCTCGACCTTTTCAATGAATTTCTTGATCATCAAACAGCCTGACGATTGTCCATCCCCGCTCACGCGCCACCGCTTCCAGGGCGGGCGACGGGTTCGTCGCCACCGGGTCGGTCACGCGTTCGAGCAGCGGCACATCGTTGATCGAATCGCTGTAGAAGTGGCTGCGCGCAAAGTGTTCCAGCGCCAGCCCCTCTTGGGCGAGCCATTGTTGCACACGGGTGATCTTGCCTTCCTTGAAGCTGGGCGTGCCCACCCAGCGGCCGGTGAAGCCGCGCTCGTAAGCCAGTTCGGGCTCGGTGGCAATCAGCACCTCAAAGCCGAAGGCCCGCGCAATCGGCGCTGTCACGAAGGAGTTGGTCGCCGTGACCAGCGCCAGCCGGTCACCGGCAGCGCGGTGCTGCTCCACCAGCGCGCGGGCCTGGGGCTTGATGGCGGGCAGGATCACGGCCTGCATGTACTCGCCATGCCAGGCGTCCAGCACCTCGCGCGGCTTGCGGGCCAGCAGGCCGATCAGGAAGGCGAGGGACTCGTTCGGGTCCAGCCGGCCGGCGTGGTAATCGGCCATGAGCTTGTCGTTCATGGCGTGCAGGGCGGCCTGCTCGTCGGCGGGGCAGCGTTCGATGAAGAACTGCGTCCAGCGGTAGTCCGAGTCCAGCGGGATCAGGGTGTGGTCGAGGTCGAAGAGGGCGAGGTTCATTCTTGGTCGATGAGGCGTCAGATCAGCCGGCTTTGCTGTTGCACCAGTTCGCGCAGCAGCGGCACGGTAATGGGGCGCTTGCGTTGCATGGCGTAGGTATCGAGCGCATCGATGGCGCGCATCAGGCTGCCCATGTCGCGCGCAAAGCGGTTCAGCAGCCAGGGCACCACGTCCGGCGAGATGCTCAGGCCGCGTTCGGCCACGCGCTTGGCCACGGCGGCCTGGGCCTGCTCATCCGTGAGCGGTGACAGGCCAAAGACCAGGCCCCAACCGAGCCGCGTGCGCAGGTCTTCACGCAGCACGGCCTGGGCCACCGGCGCGGACAGACTGGCCAGCACGTGCGGCCGGCCCTGCTCGCGGCAGCGGTTGTAGAGGTTGAACAGCACCTGCTGCTGCCAGTCATTGAAGCGGTCCACATCGTCTGCAGCCACCAGAGGGGCGTGGCCAGCGGCTTCAAACGCCGCGCGGCTGGCCACTGGGCTGAGCAATTGCCCGTCATGGGCCACAGCCGCATTGAGCAGATGGGTCTTGCCGCTGCCGCGGGGGCCCCAGAGCGTGATGAAAGGCGCCACGGGCAGGCGGCCGGCGGTCTGGTCAGCAATCAGCTGCTGCAGCGCATGCAGGGCGGTGTCGTTGGCGCCCGGCAGAAAGTTGTCAAACGTGGGGGCGGGCGGCGGGCCGAGATCCAGCAGCAGCTGCCCGGCGGCCAGCTCTGCGAACACAGGCGCGTCCGCGGGGTCATCCATCATTGCGAGCGGGTGTAGAAGTCCGAGTTGCGGTAGCTGCCGTACAGGCGGCGCAGCGCCACGGCGATCACGGCCGACACCGGCAGGGCGATCAGCACGCCCACAAAGCCAAAGAGCTGGCCGAAGGCCATGAGCGCAAAGATCACTACCAGCGGGTGCAGGCCGATGCGCTCACCCACCAGGCGCGGCGTGAGCACAAAGCTTTCCAGCAGCTGGCCGAAGCCGTAGATCACGGCCACGGCCACAAAACCATAGACCGAGCCGAACTGCAGCAGCGCAGCCATGAGCGCCAGCACCAGGCCCAGCGCAAAGCCCAGGTAGGGAATGAACACCAGCAGCCCGGTCAGGATGCCCACCGGCAGCGCCACCGAGAAGCCGGCCACCGCCAGGGCCGCGCTGTAGTAGATGGCCAGGGCCAGCATCACGGACAGCTGCCCGCGCAGGAACTGGGCGAGCAGGTCGTCAATCTCGCGAGCAATGCCGCTGGTCTGGCCCTGCCAGCGCTGCGGCACGAGACCATGCACCTTGGCGACCCAGTTGGGCCAGCTGTCCAGCACATAGAACACCACCAGTGGCAGCAGCAGCAGGGTGCCCAGCCAGCCAACCACGGCCAGCCCGCCGGACATGACGGAGTTGACCAGCTTGGTCGCCGCGTCCTTGTCAAAGGTGTCCATGACGAGCGTGCGGAAGGTACCGGCATCGAGCTGGATCTGCGTGCCCAGCATCTGGTTGAGCTTGGGAATCAGCACCTGATTGACCCGGTCCACCACATTGGGCAGCTGGTTGCGCATGAGTTCGGCCTGCTGGGCGATCACCGGCACCAGAATCAGCACCAGCAGCAGCATGGCCAGCAGCGCTACGCTGATCATCACCAGAGACGCCCAGGTGCGGTTGAAGCGGTGCCGCTGCATCCACTCCACGCCCGGATTGAGCATGTAGGCCAGCACGATGCCGGCCACGAAGGGCGCCAGGATGGGCGAGAGCAGCCACAGCACCCAAAGCAGCGCCGCCCCCACGCCCGCCCAGAACAGGGCCTGCCTGGTCTGCGGGCGCATGGCGGCCAGCAGACCCGGGGCGCTCGGCGTGTGCTCCGGCTCAGTCGCGCGGCTTTCGGCAGCCGCAGAAGGCGCATCGGCCGGCGCCTGCTCCGGGCTTGGCACAGCATCGGTCGGGCCGGGGGCGTCCTCGCGGTCGGGTCCTTGGGTCATGGGGCCTAAAATTGGCGGTTTCGGGTTGGGTGCGGATTATCCCGCACCGCGTCATGGCTTCTGAAGCCGGTCGCGCCAGCCTCCACGCCCCTTCTCACAAGACCCCGCGCATGTCCAACTCCAATCCGTCTACCCCGCAATCCATGACCTACGCCCAGGCCGGGGTGGATATCGAAGCCGGTGACGCGCTGGTCGAGCGCATCAAGCCCTTTGCCAAGCGCACCATGCGTCCGGAAGTGCTGGGCGGCATCGGCGGCTTTGGCGCGCTGATGAGCCTGCCGTCCAAGTACAAGGAGCCGATCCTCGTCAGCGGCACGGACGGCGTGGGCACCAAGCTCAAGCTGGCCTTCGCGCTGAACAAGCACGACACCGTCGGCCAGGACCTCGTGGCCATGAGCGTCAACGACGTGCTGGTGCAAGGCGCCGAGCCGCTGTTCTTCCTGGACTACTTCGCCTGCGGCAAGCTCGATGTGGATACCGCCGCCACCGTGATCCAGGGCATCGCACGCGGCTGCGAGCTGGCCGGCTGCGCGCTGATTGGCGGCGAAACCGCCGAGATGCCCGGCATGTACCCGGTGGGCGAGTACGACCTCGCCGGTTTCTGCGTGGGCGTGGTGGAGAAGGCCAGGATCATCGACGGCAAGAGCGTGGCCGAAGGCGACGTGGTGTTGGGTCTCGCGTCCAGCGGCGCGCACTCGAATGGCTACTCGCTCGTGCGCAAGATTCTCGAGAAGAGCAAGCTCGACCCCCTCGCACCGCTGCTTGGCACCGACAAGCCCCTGCGCGACACCCTGCTCGAACCCACCCGCATTTACGTGAAGCAGGTGCTCAACGTGATGGCCAAGGTGAACCTGAAGGCCATGGCGCATATCACCGGCGGCGGGCTGACCGAGAACATCCCCCGCGTGCTGCCCGAAGGCATGACCGCCGAGCTGGACGGCAAGAGCTGGCCGCGCAGCGCCCTGTTCAAGTGGCTGCAGGCCGAAGGCAATGTGGCGGACCACGAGATGCACCGCACCTTCAACTGCGGCATCGGCTTCGTGGTGGTGGTGTCGCCGCAGGACGCGGATGCCGCCATGGCCGCCTTTGCGGCCGAGGGCGAGCAGGTCTACCGCATCGGCCAGATCCGCAAGAGCGCGGCTGGCGAAGCACCGACCGTCGTTCGCTAAGCCCACGGATGTTCACGGGCATCGTCCAGGGCGTGGCCCATGTGGTCGCCGTCACAGAACGGCCCGGCCTGCGCAGCTTCGAGCTGGCCTTTCCCGCGGGCTTTGACGAGGGGCTGGAGATCGGCGCGAGCGTCTCGGTGGATGGCGTCTGCCTGACCGTCACCGAGCGCAAGGACGGTCACCGCGCCTGCTTTGACGTGATGCAGCAGAGCCTGGGTCTCACCACGCTCGCTGCGCTGCGTGAGGGCAGCCCGATCAATGTGGAGCGTGCCGCCAAGGACGGCGCCGAGATCGGCGGCCATCCGCTCTCCGGCCATGTAGACGGGCAGGGCACGGTCCTCGCCATCCGCAAGCCCGAGAACAACCATGTGCTGAGGATCGGCTTGCCTCCTGAGCTGATGCGCTACGTGTTCGCCAAGGGCTACATCGCCGTGAACGGCTGCAGCCTGACGGCAGCCGAGGTCAACAAGCGCGAGGGCTGGCTCGAAGTCTGGCTGATCCCCGAAACCCTGCGCATGACCACCTTTGCCGACAAGCGCGAGGGTGATCGCCTCAACATCGAGATCGAGCGTCAGACCCAGGTCTTCGTCGACACCGTGCGCGACGCCATCGACGAGCGCCTCGGCCCCCTGCTGCCTGCCTTGCAGGCGCTGCTGGCCGAGCGCGGCGTGAATCTGGACGATCTGGCGCGGCCGCCGCAGATCAAGTGAGCACGCCCGCAGACTCGGCGCCGCCGAGGGACACTGAGCCACTGCGGCCGCAGCGGCCGGGCGACCAGGATTGCTGCGGCTCCGGCTGCGACCGCTGCGTGTGGATCGTCTACGAGGAGCAACTCGACGCCTGGGAGGCGCACCAGCGGCGGCGGTCGTCTGCAGAACATGCGCCGAAGCAGATCTAAGTCTGCTTTCCGCTTGTCCCATGCGGTTCTTCAGTCACTTTGGCCTGAATCACCGCTTGAATACTGGGGTTAGTGCTTTCGGCGCGGACCTGCGGCCGACGGTGAGGGTAAGTTCATCACCTCGCGCTAAGCGACACATTCTCAAGTCTGTTCGGCGGCAGGCTTTCCGCGCTTGGCAGCCTGGACCTTGGCTGCTTCGCGCTTGAGCCCGCGCGATACCGGGCATACGGTCTGCAGGAAGCCCGTCAGCGTCTGAGTCAGCTGCTCTTCCACCAGTCGGTAGTAGACGAACTGACCGCGCTTTTCTGAAGCTACTAGCCCTGCCGTTTCCAGAATCCGCAGATGCTTGGACAGCGAGGGCTTGGACATGTCGAAGCGGTCGGCGATTTCTCCTGCGGACAGCTCACCCTCCGTCAGATACGCGAGGATCTTTCGGCGCGGCGTAGAGGCAAGGGCTTCAAAGATACGTTCCATGACGGGCATCCAAGCTGGGCTGGCGCGGCGGCGTAGCCGCAACGCGACAGCTGCGAAGTTTAACAATGCACTTGCCTATCTGCATATTTAGCTCGTAAGCTAATTACGACCTTAGGTGTTCGTTCGATTGCAGCCGGGGGCGGCAGCGAGCATCCAGGGCGTGTACGAGCTGCAGGGAGCACAGCATGGCAGGCAATCTCGGTGTGGGGCGCGTAGATCCAGATGTGGAAGCCGATCCGGTGAGCGGCACTGTGCGTTGGGCGCCAGTGAAATCCATCTGGTACTTGGGCATGAGTGCAGCAGGGCTGATTGGCGGCGCACTGACGTTTTCATGGTCTGCGCTGGCGGTGTTTCTGATCAGCACCGCCATCACCTTGTGCCTGGGCCATTCCCTGGGCATGCACCGCCGACTGATCCACCGCGCCTATGAAACACCGCGCTGGCTGGAGTATTTCTTCGTCTACTTGGGGACGTTGGTTGGCATGGCTGGGCCGCTCTCCATGATTCGAACGCATGACCTGCGTGACTGGGCACAGCGGCATGCGAAATGCCATGACTACTTCGCGCATCGGCAGAGCTTCTGGAAGGACGCGTGGTGGCAATTGAGCTGCGATATTCAGCTCGCAGCGCCACCACGCATGCGTCTCATCGGTGAGCGCGAGAACAGCCGCTTCTATGCACTTCTTGAACGCACATGGATGTGGCAGCAACTTCCCTGGGCCATCATGTTTTTCGCAATCGGTGGCTGGAGCTGGGTCTTCTGGGGAGTTTGCCTTCGTGTCACGACCGGAGTGACTGGTCATTGGCTTGTCGGCCATTTCGCGCACCGCGAAGGCGAGCGCACCTGGCACGTGACCGGCGCCGGCGTTCAGGGCTACAACATCCGCTTCGCCGCGCTGGTGTCCTTCGGCGAGGCCTGGCACAACAACCATCACGCGTTTCCGGACTCGGCGCGGTTTGCGCATCGGCCGGGGGAAGTGGATTTAGGGTGGTGGGTGCTGCGTTCATTGGAGCGAATGGGCTTGGCGTCGAATCTGGTGATTCCGGCATGCATGACTGCACCCAACCGATTGATAGCGCTCTCAGAGACTTCAGACCCCCCTGCTGCTCGGACTAGCTGGAGAGCATGATGAAAAGGCTGCCTATTTCTCGCTTGCTTGAAACCAGCGTCTTGAGCTCCATGCTTGGCGGCGCCGTGGGTGGTGCCTTGACCTCAATGGCGTACTTCCTCTCGTTGGGGCTCCCGGCAGCCGATTACCCCAGGCCGGAGGGCATGTTGGATGCCGCGTCGAATGTGATAGTCGGCTTTCTCTGGATCTTTGTGTGGGCACCGATCTGGGGCGCGCCGATCGGCCTCGCGTTCGGACTGGTGCTGGGTTCTCCAGTCTTGCTCGCCTTGCTGGCGCGACGTTGGGACAACCCGTGGTTGACTTCGGCCTTGGGTGCGGTGGTGATGCTCTTGGTTGCACGAGCCTGGGGCCTCTGGACGGGTTCGCGTGACGAGAACCTGGTGCTTCTGGTTCTCGGTGCTAGCTCAGCCGTCGCCGGCTGGATCGCTGGTTTCTCAGCTACCAGACGTATCGAACGGATCAAGTCCGAGGCTGCAACGGAACTTCCAATTGCTAGGGAGTCGAGTCAATAGACATCAACCAGCACCTTGCTCACCGTGTACTTCCCGCCACCGTACCAGCCGCGGGTGCTGGCATCGCGCGTGAAGCGGACCTTGATGGTGGGGGCGCTGGTCGGGTACTTCGGATTGCTGGTGTAGCGCGGCGCCGGTGCGCTGCCCACGTTGTAGCTGGCGGATTGATCGACCACGCGCGTGAGAGTTTTGCTGGTTTCGTTGGCCGCGAAGATGTCTGCGCTGTCGTAGTAGCCGCTGTAGTAGCGGCTGCTGATGGCGGCCTTGGTGCTGGTGATAGTCTTGCTCGCGTAGCTGTAGCTGTCGCCAGCGCTGAGCAGGCTCACGCGCACGCCGCTGACCTTGTAGTAGCTGCCACTGCTCACGCTGGCGGCGGCGGTGTCGCTGATGATCACGGTGCCGCTGCCGAAGACCTTGCCGGTCTGGGTCGATGGGTCCACCAGGAAGCCGGTGTCTTCATCGACGCCGAAGCCCTGCGTGATGCCCAGCGCACGCTGTGCGGCGATGAGCCGGCCCAGGCGGCCGGAGCGAGAATCGAAGTGGGTGTCTGAGAGCAGGGTGGTGGGCAGGAAGCCTAGACCCTTGAGCGTGGCGCCGTTGTCGTAGTAGCGCAGGCTGGTGCTGCCTTCGCGCGTGTCACCAAAGGGGTTGCTTGTGGCCACGGTCTTGGCCTGCAGGTCGGCGCCGAAGTAGAGGTAGCCATAGGAGATGCCGGCGCCGTGCATGGTCACGTTCAGGATATGGTTGCCCGCGGAGTCACCGGCAATGACGATGGCGCCCGAGCCGTTGGCCCAGCGCGCGCGCAGCGCAGCGGCCAGGGGTGTGTCGCTGCCGTCGCCCTTCATGAAGCTGCGGGCGATGCGCGATTGATCGCCGCCGGAGAAGAAGACCACATCTGCCTGGTTGATGATGGCGATGTTGGCGTCTCCGGCCGCATTGCCGCTGTAGGCGTGGGTGCCGGCGTTGTCCACATGCGCCGTGATGTGCCGCGGCGAGAAGCCGTGGGTCTGGAACAGATTGGCGTAGCCACGCTTGCTCACTGCACCGCTGCTGGTGAGCAGGTCGTTGGCGAAGGCGTCCGCCCCCGTGGCGTAGTCTGCCGACGCCGCCGTCACGACGGCAATGCGCGGGCAGGTGGTGGTGGCCCAGTTGCTGCTGCAGTTGCTGGTGCTGTTGATGTTGGGTGTGAAGCCCGTGTCCTTGCCGGTGGCGCGGCGCAGGCCGTTCACGAAGAGATCCGAATTGGTGTCGGAGTAGCCGCCACCCATCAGATACAGCACGCCGGCGCTTGCGGGGGCTGCCGCGGCGGCAGCCAAGCAGAACAGCAAACAGGACAGCAGGACCTTCGGTACAGCACGAGCATGGGCTGACATGGTTTCCCTCCTGAAGCGCTGCGCATGGGTTCATGCACGAGCCGTATGACGGTAGGCCGGTAGATGGCCCGCGCATTTCATGCATGCGACACTGCCGTTCAGTTTTGCGACACGCCGCAAGAGAGTTCACACATGCGTGTTGTCGATCCGATATCCAGCGCAGTGGGAGGGACGATGGCCAAGACCGTGTTGGAGAAGCTGGGGCTCAAGCCGGGCGAGCTTGCGGCGCAGTTGGGCTGCCCGGCCGACGTGGCGGACCTGGCGTGTCTGCCGCCGCTGGCAAAGACCCACGGCGATCCGGATCTGCTGATCGGTTTCGTGAAAGGCGCAGCTGAAGTGGAAGGCGTGCTCGCCAAACTCAAGCCCCGCTACGCACGCGGCAAGAAACTCTGGTTCGCGTACCCCAAGAAGTCAGGTGCAATCAAAACCGACATCACACGCGACCATGGCTGGGAGGCGCTGGCCGCTGCGAACCTGCTGCTCGTCACGCAGGTAGCGATCGACGACACCTGGAGCGCCCTGCGCTTTCGTTACCGCGACGAGATTCCGGCGCTGACGCGCAAGTTCTAGCCCCGGAAAAGAAAACGAGATGGGCTCTGGGTGCGGTTCTTCAGACCAAAATGACTGGAGAAGCCCAGCAGACAAGCGGAAAGCCTTCTGCTAATCCGCGGCCTTGCCGCTGGATCTGCTTACAGAAACCCGACCTTGGCCTTCTTCACGTTGTGCGCGGCAAAGTCCTCGGGCACGAGATGATCGCGGCCCGCCAGCTTGGCGGAACCGAAGGCGTTGAGCAGCATGCGGCGCATGTCGCGCGGCTTGAGCTCGGACAGGCGCGAGAGCGCCAGCTCGTTGATCTCCGGCTCGAACTCGTCGCCCCACGCATGGGATGCGCGCAGCTCGTTGTAGAGCGTCTCGGCGATCCTGCGCAGGCCATCGGCGTCCGGTGACTCGATCTCGTACACATTCATGCGGTTGAGGATCGGCTCCGGGATGGCGCGGGCGTCATTGGCGGTGGCAATCCAGATCACCTGCGAGCAGTCGATCGGCACCTCGGCAAATTCATCGATGAAGGCGCTGGCCGTGTCGTGCTCCAGCAAGCTGTAGAGCGCGCCCAGCGGGTCGTACTGGGTCTGATTGGCGGCCTTGTCCACCTCGTCGATGAGCATGAGCGGGTTGGCGTACTCGCCGTTCACGAGCGTCTCGAAGACCTTGCCCGGCTTGGCGTTCTTCCACTGGCTGCTGGCCCCGGAGATCACCCAGCCGGCGGTCATGCTGCTCATGCTCATGAAGGCGTGGTTGGTGCCCAGCAGATCGGAGACCTTGCGTGCAAAGTGGGTCTTGCCGATGCCGGGCTCGCCCAGCAGCAGCATGGGCGTGATCTCGAGCGGGTCGCCGCTGCTGGCGCACAGGGCCACCTGCTTGCGCAGATCGGCCAGAGGTTCGGCAAAGTTGGGCAGGGCCTCGGCCAGCGCGTCGATCTGCGGGATCTCGCTGGGCTTCACGCAGAAGCGCTCGCCGCCCATGCGGATCATCTTTTCGTAGGTGGACTTCAGTGCGTCGTTCGCACTCGCAGTCAGCTCGTTCAGGGCCCGCTCGATCTTGCTCGGGTCATAGACGGACTTCACATTGGCGACGGCGATGGACATTGCACTGATCCTCCATGCAGACACGGTCCTGAAAACTTAACGCTGCTTCGCTCCACGCGGAAGACACTGCAGCTCGCCCGCGTTGTTTTCAGTATGTGTTCAGTCCACCATAGGCGAGCAATCGGCGTGCCAGCAAAGGTGATGAGCGGCGGGAAGGGCGCCCAGTTCTGCGCTTGTAGGAAGCGCGCTGACAGCCTTGCGTCTAGTGCGTCTTGCTGTCTGGCGTTGCCGTGGCAATGAGCCACACACCCGCTGCAGCGCAGGCAAAGGCCAGCCCGTGCGGCCAGGCCAGGCGCTCGCCCAGGAAGAGTGCGCCCACGAGGCAGGACGCAATTGGCAGTGCCACCGTGAACACGCCCGCCTGCGAGGCCGGCACCTTCTTCAGCCCGGTCATCCACAGCCACACGGCCCACTGGCTGGCCGCGAGTGAATAGAACACCAGCAGCAGCCAGCTCTGAGTGCTGACGCCGCCGAAGTCAAAGCGCGGCGTCATGAGCAGGTAGGTGCCGATGGCAAAGGGCAGGGTGAGCGCCAGCCCCACGAGATTGATGAGCGCGGACACACGCTTGGGCGACACCTGATCGGCCAGGCGCTTGCCGATCACGACATACAGCGCCTCGCAGAACACGGCGCCAAGCAGCAGCGCATTGCCCAGCAGTGCTGTGCGCACCTGCGCCGCCGACGCGGTGCCTGCAGTGTCCAGCTTGGCGAGGTTGATGAAGGCAATGGCCGCCACGGCCAGCAGCAGCGCGATGATCACGCGCCCGCCCGGCCGTTCACCGAGCATGAGCCAGGACAGGAGCGCCACCGCCGCCGGAATCAGGCTCATGATGATGCCCGCCGCACTGGCCGAGGACAGTGCCACGCCGTACAGCATGCAGGCCGAGAACAGGAAATTGCCGAAGAAGCTCTGCCAGAAGAGCCACATGCGGCTGGACGGCGAGAGCGGCGCTTCGTCTGGCCCGAGCTTCAGCCAGGGCAGCATCACGATGGCGGCGATGCCAAAGCGCAAGCCCGCGAGGATGAACACCGGCAGCGCCGCTGTGAGCGGCTTGGACAGGGCCACATAGGTGCCCACCAGCGTCATGCTGGCCCAGAGGCTCAGGTAGGCGGCGGAACGGGTCACGCGGAGTGCATCTCAAGGGCCGCGAGCAGATCGGGCAGCGAAGGCGCTTGCAGCACCACGTCTGCACCGAGCCCGCGCAGCCAGGTCATCTGCCGCTTGGCAAGCTGGCGCGTGGCCGTGATGGCGCGCTCGCGTGCGCTGGACAAGTCGCAATGGCCATCGAGGTGTTCCCAGAGCTGGCGGTAGCCCACGCTGCGGATGCTCGGCAGCTCGGCGTGCAGATCGCCACGCGCCTTCAGTGCGCGCACTTCGTCTAGCAGGCCGGCGGCGAGCATGGCGTCAAAGCGCTGCTCGGCAGCCTCGCGGCGCAGATTTCGCTCGGGCTGGATGCTGATGTGCAGCAGGCGAAGCGGCGCAGGTTCATGCGCGGCGCCGCGTTGCAGTTCAGACAGGGGCTGGCCGGTGAGCTCGATCACTTCCAGCGCACGCTGGATGCGCTGCTTGTCGTTCGGCGCCAGGCGCGCGGCGGTGGCGGGGTCGAGTGTGGCGAGCCGCGCGTGCATCGCGGGCCAGCCCTGGGCGGCCGCTTCGGCATCAATGCGTGCACGCAGCGCAGCGTCAGCTTGCGGCAGCGCGGACAGGCCCTCGGTCAGCGCCTTGAAATAGAGCATGGTGCCCCCCACGATCAGCGGCAGCGCACCGCGCGCGCGGATGGCGGGCGTGAGCGAGCACACATCGCGCGCAAACTGCGCGGCGCTGTAGACCTCGGCCGGGTCGAGCAGATCAATCAGATGGTGCGGCACCGCAGCCTGCTCGGTAGCTGTGGGCTTGGCCGTGCCGATATTCATGCCGCGGTAGACCTGCGCAGAATCCATGCTGATGATCTCGCAGGGCTGCTGACCCGCCCAGGTGGCGGCAAGCTGCAGGGCAAGCGCGGACTTGCCGCTGGCCGTGGGGCCGCTGATGACCAGCGCGTCGAAGCGGTCGAAAAGCTGCGCGGGGTTCAGTACCGAAATGCTGCCCATCACTTCCCGCGCATGAACAGCCGATCCAGCTCGGCCAGGCTCCACTGCACCCAGGTGGGCCGGCCGTGGTTGCATTGGTCGGCGCGCTCGGTGGCTTCCATCTGGCGCAGCAGCGCGTTCATTTCAGGCAGGGTCAGCGCACGGTTGGCGCGCACCGCAGCGTGGCAGGCCATGGTGGCCAGCAGCTCATTGCGCGTGGCTTCCACCACCGTGGCGGAGCCGCTTTGCGCCATTTCATCGAGCACGTCACGGAACAGCTGCGTCGCATCCGCATCGGCCAAGAGCCGCGGCACGGCGCGCAGCAGTGCCTGCGTCTCGGAGGCCATGGAGTATTCAAAGCCCAATTGCGCAAGCGCAGCCGGTTCGTCCGCCGCGGCCTGCGCCTGTTCGGCCGTGAGCAGCACGGGCAGGGGCACCAGCAGGCTCTGCGCCTCCACGGTGCGGGCGTCGAGCGAGCGCTTGAGCTGCTCGTACAGGATGCGCTCGTGCGCGGCATGCATGTCCACCAGCACCAGCCCGCGGTTGTTCTGCGCAAGGATGTAGATGCCGTGCAGCTGGGCGACGGCAAAGCCCAGGGGCGTGCCCTCGTTCTCGCTTGTCTGGCGAGGATCTTCAGGTCCTCTGCCTGAAGACGCTTGCCCAGAGCCGTTCTCCAGAGGCATGCCTTGAAGATCCGCACCGGGCAAGCGGAAAGCGGCAGGTGCCTCGATGGACTGCCCCTGCGACAGCGCCTGCTGCACAAAGGCCAGGTAGGCGCTGGAGCGCTCCGCCGCAAACATGGGCTGCTGCTGCGGCAGCGGGTAGGGCAGCGGAGCTGCCGGGGCAGCTTGTGCGGTGGGTGTCGCGGCCGTTCCCGCAGTGCGTGAGAGCGCGGACTTGATGGCCTGCACCACAAAACCATGCACCGCCCGACTGTCGCGAAAGCGCACCTCGGCCTTGGCGGGGTGCACGTTCACATCCACCGTCATCGGGTCCACAGACAGGAACAGGCAATAGTCCGGTTGCAGCTGACCATGCAGCACATCCTCATACGCGGCGCGCATGGCATGGGCCAGCAGCTTGTCGCGAACCGCACGGCCATTCACAAAGAAGTACTGGTGGCTGGCGCGGCCCTTGGCAGCGGTGGGCAGGGCCACTCGGCCCACCAGGCTCAAGGCGCCGTGCGCGTCGATCGGTACGCTCACGCCTTGGAAGTCCTCACCCAGCACCTGGCGGATGCGCGCGTCCAGCGGGCCGGCCGGATAGTTGCGCAGTACCTTGCCGTTGTGGATGACCGTGAAGCCCACCTGGGGCGCCGCGAGTGCCTGGCGGTCCAGCGCCTCGATGCAGTGGCCCAGCTCCGTGCCTTCCTGCTTGAGGAACTTGCGCCGCGCCGGCGTCTGGGAAAAGAGGTTGCGCACATCCACCACCGTGCCGCGGCTGCCCGCGGCCGGGCTGGCCGTCCAGCTGCCTGTGGCGTTGTCCAGCAGGGTGGCGGCCTGCGCGTCAGCCGTGCGGGAGGTGACGCTCATGTGCGCCACCGAGGCGATCGCGGCCAGGGCTTCGCCCCGGAAGCCGAAGCTCGCCACGCTTTCCAGCTCGGTGAGGGAGCGGATCTTGCTCGTGGCGTGGCGCGTCACGGCCAAGGGCAGCTCATCGGCCACGATGCCGGCACCGTCGTCTTCCACGCAGATGCGTCCGATGCCGCCGGCCTCCAGACGCAGGGTGATGCGGCTCGCGCCCGCGTCTACGGCGTTTTCAATGAGTTCCTTGACCACGCTGGCCGGGCGCTCGACCACCTCACCCGCGGCGATCTGAGAGATCAGCGCGTCGGGCAGCAGGGCGATGGAGCGCAACGGGGCAGACATGGCGCGGATTGTAGGGAGCCGCGCCGATCGATCCCATGCAGTCGGCTCGGCGAGCTGCCGCGTACCGGCCGCCCCGTGCAAGATGGGCGCCATGTTCGGCAGATAACATCGGCGCAGTCCGCACGGGCGGAACGCAGACTCGATACAAGGACGCATGGAATTTCTCACCGAGGCCCTGCGCTGGGTGCTGGAACTGGACAAGCACATCGGCGGCTTCTGGGCGCAGTACGGGCTCTGGCTGTATGTGCTGGTGTTCTGCATCGTGTTTGCCGAGACCGGGCTCGTCGTCACGCCCTGGCTGCCCGGCGATTCGCTGCTCTTCGTACTCGGGGCACTGGCTGCAGCGGGCGGGCCGAATGTCTGGATGCTGATCGCGATCCTGATCGTCGCCGCCATCCTGGGCAACACCAGCAACTACTGGATCGGGCGCTGGCTGGGGCCCAGGGTCTTTCACTACGAGCACACACGCCTGCTCTCCAAGGACGTGTTGATGCGCACCCATAGCTTCTATGAAAAGCATGGTGGCATCACGATCGTCGTCAGCCGCTTTTTGCCGCTGATCCGGACCTTTGCGCCCTTCGTGGCTGGCATTGGCAGCATGCCGCACCACCGCTTCCAGCTCTTTTCCATTACAGGCGGCATCGCATGGGTCTGCGTCTTTGTGGGGGCGGGCTACTTCTTCGGCAGCATCCCGGTAGTGAAGAACAATCTGCCGCTGGTGATCGTCGGCGTGATCTTCATCTCCTTTCTGCCGCTGGCCTTTGAAGCCCTGCGCACTTGGCTGGAAAAGCGCAAGGCACGATGATGTCCTACACACATTCGGGCATCGAAGCGCTCTGGATGCGCGGCGGCACGAGCAAGGGCCTGTTCCTGCGGGCTGCCGACCTGCCAGAAGATGCAACGGCCCGCAGCCTGCTGCTAGCCCGTCTGCTCGGCAGCCCCGACCCCTACAAGGCGCAGATCGACGGTCTGGGCGGCGCGACTTCGTCCACCAGCAAGGTGGTGCTGCTGGCCCGCAGTGCCCGTGCCGATGCAGACATCGACTACCTCTTCGGCCAGGTGAGCATCGACACCGCCCACATCGACTGGAGCGGCAACTGCGGCAACCTGAGCGCCGCTGTGGGGCCCGCAGCCTTCCACCTCGGCCTGCTGCCGGTGCCGCAAGGTGACCACGCCATCGTCCGCATCTGGCAGATGAATATCGGCAAGCACATCCTGGCTCGCGTGCCGCTTGCGCACGGGCAGGTGCAGGAGCAGGGCGAGTTCATGCTGGATGGCGTGGCCTTTGCGGCCGCGCCGATCGAACTCACCTTCGTGGACCCGGCGCCGGATGACGATGTTGGTGATGCCCGCGGGCTCTTCCCCACCGGCCGCCTGATCGACCGACTGGAACCGGCGGTGGGTATGCCGATCGATGCCACGCTGATCACCGCCGGCAACCCGACCGTGATCGTGCGTGCGGCCGATCTGTGTCTGGTGGGCGACGAACTGCAGCCGCAGATCAATGGCGACGCCGCGCTGCTGTCGCGCCTGGAAGCCATCCGCGCCGCCGGCAGCGTGGCCATGGGTCTGGCCGAGAGCCTTGAAGCCGCCACCCACAGCCGGCCGGCGACGCCCAAGATCGCTTTCATCGCGCCGCCCGCGCGATACATCAGCTCAGCAGGCAAAACGATCGAAGCCAGCGAGATCGACCTCCTCGCCCGCATCCTGTCCATGGGCAAGCTGCACCACGCGTTTACGGGCACCGGCTCGGTGGGACTGGCTGCGGCCTGCGCTGTGCCGGGCACGATCGCATCGCAGATTGCCGGGCAGCGGGCTCACCTGCGAATCGGCCACACCTCGGGTGTACTCGCCGTGGGCGCCAAAGCCGAGCAGCGCGCCGACGGCTGGACCGTTACCGAAGCGACGATGACCCGCAGTGCACGGCGCTTGATGCAAGGGAGGGTGTTTGGGTGAGTACCTGGGTGAATCGCGTGGCGTGTGCCAGTCTGGGTTTGGCGATCCCGGTTCTGCTCGCGACTTCTCCGATCCTTGCAGTGCTTGCCACGGCCTCCGTTGGGTCAGCGGAAGCGGCACAGGCGACTCAAACGCTCTCACTGGTGGCCGAGTGGGTAATTCCTGCGCTGCTCATGGGCGGGACCCTGCTAGCCGTGCCTCACTTGAGGCTCTTGGAACGCCCCGGATTGAGCGCAGGGGTGACGTGCTTCGCATGTATCGTTGGCGTGGCCTTGAGTTGGTCCTTGGGAGGGATCCGCGGCGGAGCCGAGCGGTGGTTCTGCCTAGCAGTGATTTTGGGTGGCATCTGGGGTCTCATTTCCGCTGGCTTGTTTCGCAGAATCGTGCAGACCGCGAGGACCATGGGCTCTGAGCCGCTTACATCTTCAGAGTTAGGTAGGAGCCAGCCGGATCAAGTCGGTCAGCAAGCTCGATCGGAGGCAGACTTCCGAGTGACATGTGCGCTCTATCGATGGGGAGGCAGTGTCTTCGGACTAGCTGCATTCGGAATCGTGGCGTTCGACTCGGCGGACCTGCCAACCTGGCTTCAACTCGTCTGCGCCGGCGGTGGCATGTATGGTCTCTGGGTGGTGTGTTGGACAGGCCAACTGACCCTTTCGCGTGTTGCGATCACGCACCGAAACATCTTCGGTACCTACTCCATACGTTGGAGCGAGATTGATCGCGTTGAGTTCGGAAGCGCGTACGGAACAGAAACCTATGTCTTCTTTGGAGTGGGCAAGCATTTCGCCGTTTATGGACCGATGGTCTGGTCTGGTGCAGATATCGAGAAGGCAAAGCAGCTGCTTGCCGAAGAGTTACAGGCCCGATCGCTGATCCCCGTGCAGACCAAATCGGCGGAGTGGCGCACCCACAAGAACGTCCGGTTGCGGTGACTGGTTCTGTTCATCCAGCTCTCGACCTGAACCACAGGACTGAAAAGCTTCCATGAGCACGATCCAGCCCTTCCTCGGCATCATCCTCATGCTCGCCCTGTGCTGGGCCATTTCCGAAGACCGCAAGGCCATCCAGTGGCGACCGGTCTGGACGGGCATGCTGCTGGCCTTCGTGATGATGCTGGCGCTGCAGAAGCTCACCGGTCTGCAGCCGGTGATGGCGGCCATGAACGGCGCGGTGGATGCCCTGGCGGCGGCCACACGGCAGGGCACGAGCTTTGTGTTTGGCTACCTCGGCGGTGGCGGCACGCCATTTGCGGTGAGCAATCCGAACGCCGGCTTCGTGCTCGCCTTCCAGGCCTTGCCCATTGCGCTGGTGGTGGGCGCGCTGTCGGCGCTGCTGTTCTATTGGGGCGTGCTGCCCTTGGTGGTGCGTGGCTTTGCCTGGCTGCTGAAGAAGACCATGGGCGTGGGTGGCGCCACCGGGCTGTCGGCCGCGGCGAATGTGTTCCTCGGGCAGGTGGAGGCGCCGCTGGTGGTCAAGCCCTATCTGGCCACCATGACCCGCGGCGAACTCTTCGTGGTGATCACCTGCGGTATGGCGACCATCGCGGGCACGGTGCTGGTGGTGTATGCGGCCATGCTCGGCCCGCTGATTCCCGGCGCGCTGTCGCATCTGCTGATCTGCTCGTTCGTGTCTACGCCGGTCGCCATTGCCATCTGTGCGCTGATGGTGCCCTTGACCCCGAGCGACGATGCCAAGGTGGAACTGCCCGAGGAGGATCGCAGCGCAATCGGTGCCATTACGCGCGGCACCACGGATGCGTTGCAGATCGTGCTGGCGATCGTGGCGATGCTGATTGTGTTTGTAGCGCTGGTGGCGCTGGCCAATTCGCTACTCGGCCTGCTGCCCCAGGTGCTGGGTGCGCCGCTGACCCTGGAGCGCGTGTTCGGCTGGCTGTTTGCACCGCTGGCCTGGCTGATCGGCGTGCCCTGGGAAGAGGCGCATGTGGCCGGCAATCTGCTGGGCAAGAAGACCGTGATCAATGAGTTTCTGGCCTATCTGGATCTGGCCGGCGCGCCGGGACAGCAGCTTTCGGAGCGCAGCCGTCTGCTGATGCTCTATGCCCTGTGCGGCTTTGCCAACTTTGGCAGCCTGGGCATTGCGCTGGCGAGCCTTCGCACCCTGCTCCCTCCGGATCGGCAGGCCGTGCTCGCCAGCCTGGGGCTGAAGTCCATCCTGGCTGGCCTGCTGTCGACCTGCATCACTGCCGCGCTTGTGGCACTGATCGTCTGAGGTGCCGATGAGTCAGATCGAAGCTGCTGCGTCAGACGCGGCGCAGGGTAGTGCGGCCGACCCAAAGCCACTGCGCCGCGCGCATCTGGATGCCTGGGCGGTGCTGTTGCTGCTGGGTTGCTGTGCGCTGTGGGGCATGACACAGGTAGCCATCAAGCTGGCGCTGCCGGAGGTCGGCCCGCTGGCGCAGAACATGATCCGCAACATCGTGGCCGCGGCGCTGATCCTGGCGTGGATGCGCTGGCGCGGCATTGGGTTTGGTGTGCGGGACGGGATGCTCGGCCCGGGGCTGCTGGTAGGGGCGCTGTTTGCGCTCGAGTTCGCCTTCCTGTTCTCCGCGCTGACCATGACCACCGCTGCGCGCGGCACGGTATTCATCAATTCTTCACCCTTGATCGTGGCGGTGCTGCTGGCGATTCTGGTGCCTGCCGAGCGCTTGAAGCCCCTGCAGATCGGCGGGCTGGTTCTCGCCTTTGCCGCGCTGGCCTATGCCTTTTCGGATGCGTTCAGCGGCGCCGGCCTGCCCGGCCAGTGGCGGGGCGACGTGCTTATGCTCAGCGCCGCCGTGCTCTGGGGCCTCACCACCGTGATCATTCGTGTCAGCCGACTGCGCCACGCCCCGGCCGAGACCACGCTGGCCTACCAGCTCTGCGCCGCAGCGGTGCTCGGTCCGATCATGTGGGCCGCGAGCGGCGAACCCTGGCCGTCGCAGTGGTCCTGGGTTTCTGTGGGGTCGCTCGCCTATCAGGCCGTGATCGTGACCTTCATCAGCTATCTGGTGTGGTTCTGGCTGCTAACGCGCTATCCCGCCACGCGGGTGCAGTCCTTTGCGCTGTTCTCGCCGGTGTTCGGCGTCATCGGCGCAGGGGTCATCTTGGGCGAACCGATCGGCTGGAAGCTGATGGTCGCACTCGCGGCGATCCTCGCGGGGATTACGCTTTTGAATCGCCGGTCTTGAATTGTTTCATTATCGGACGTTTTCGTTTAGAAGCAGAGAATGCCCAACTCCGCTCACGATGTGCGGAAGTACGGGATTTTGCGTTGCAGAAAACATCTGATTTCGGCCGTTCAAACGGTGCGCCGCAACGGTGGGTTGCGCGCAAAGTAGCGGCGCACGCCGAGATAGATCCGGTCGGCCATCTGTCGCTGGAAGTCCGGTGAGCGCAGGCGGCGCTCTTCTTCCGGGTTGGAGATGAAGGCGGTTTCCACCAGCACGCTGGGGATGTCCGGCGCACGCAGTACGGCAAAGTTGGCCTGCTCCACGCGCGGCTTGTGCAGCCTGTTGATGGCGCCGATCTTCTCCAGCATGGCGCTGCCCAGGCGCAGGCTGTCGTTGATCTGCGCGGTAGTGCTCATGTCCAGCAGGGCGCGCGCCACGTCGCGGTCTTTCACGTTGACGTTCACGCCACCCACGACGTCGGCGCTGTTCTCGCGCTGCGCCATCCAGCGTGCCGCCTCGGAGGTTGCGCCCCGTTGGGACAGTGCAAACACCGAGGAGCCGCGCGCTTCGGGCCGGATGAAGGCGTCGGCATGAACGCTGATAAAGAGGTCGGCCCGGACCGAACGTGCCTTGCGCACCCGCTCGCGCAGGGGAACGAAGTAGTCGCCATCACGGGTGAGCAGGGCGCGCATGTTCGGCGTGCTGTTGATGCGGTCGGCCAGCAGCTTGCCGATGATCAGGACGATGTCCTTCTCATAAGTGCCTGCCGGGCCGATGGCGCCGGGGTCTTCGCCGCCATGGCCGGGGTCGATGGCCACCGTGACCATGCGCGGCAGGCGCGGGAAGCTGGGCTCGTCGCGCAGCGGCGGTGGGGCGGGCATCGGGGCGGGTGAGGCCGGTGAGGGCACCGGTACTGCAGGCGGTACGCCCGGTGTGCCGACTGGCGGCAGAGGCACGGGCGGTGTTGGCGTGCTGCCGGGCGCTGCCGTGCCGGGGGCTGTGTGCACCGGCAAATCGTCCGGCGGCAGGCCGAGCATTTCTCTGGCGCGCGCAATCGACTGGCGGGTTTCGCTTTCCTCGATCTGGCGCAGCAGGGTGGCCAGCGGGTCTTCCTCCACCGTCGGGTAGAGGTCGAACACCAGGCGATTGCGGTAGTCCCCCACCGGCTGCAGGGTCAGGATCTGCGGGGCGATGTCCTGCTTGAGGTCAAAGACGATACGCACCACACGTGGCCGGTTTTGCGCAATCCGCACAGCGGAGATGAAGGGGTCGTTGGGCTGCACCTTGGCCACGAGCTCGCGCAGCGTGGCGTCGATTTCCAAGCCGTCCAGGTCGATCACGAAGCGGCGCGCGCCGTCCTTGACGACGAACTGCTCGTACTTCAGTGGGCCGTCATGCTCCAGGGTCACACGGGTGTAGTCTCGCGCCGGCCAGACACGCACGGCCACCATGCGGGCCAGACCATTCGCCGCGACCACGGGCAGCAGCAAGAGGCCGCCCAGCAGGCCGCACGAGTCGCGCAGGAAGCGGCGACGTGCTCGGCGCGTAGTTGCCACTGCCTGCGCGTCGGGCGTCAATTCGCGCGGGTTTTCGCGGCCTCTGCCAGCGGGACGGCGAGGCGCCTCAGCCATGTAGCTGCCTCCGCGGTGCGCGCTTCAATGCGCAGCGTGCGGCCGCCGCTTGCGGCTTCGGTGAGCTGCAGCTGCCAGGTGGGCGGAGGCAGCTGGGCCTGCCGAGTGGGCCATTCGACAGCGCTGATGGCCGGCGGCTCAAAGTGCTCGGCAAAGCCGGCATCCAACCATTCGAGTGGTTGCTCGCAGCGATAGAAGTCAAAGTGATACAGCTCGCATTCAGGTCGCCTGCCACCCCCTGCGGATGGCTCGGCTGCGCCTGAGAGTGCAGATTCGGCCAAAAGTTTAACGGCATAGGGTTCGACCAGGGCGAAGGTCGGGCTCTTGATCGGGCCAGTGATGCCGAGCGTGCGCAACAGGGCGCGGATGAAGGTGGTCTTGCCCGCGCCCAGATCGCCGATCAGCCAGATTCGGTCACCAGGCTGCAGGGCCTGCGCAAACACGGCGGCCGCAGCCTGGGTGGCGGCCTCCTGGACGAGGTCCAGCTCGAGCGCTTCGATAATGTCGGACATGACTGCGCCCGATCTGCTCCAAGTTGCCAAGGCCGTGAAGGATAGCGCCCGGGCGCTGGGCTTTTCGGACTGCCGCGTCAGTGATCTGGACCTCGGCCAGGCGCCGCAGCGGTTGCGCGACTGGCTGGCACAAGGGCGTCATGGCGAGATGGACTACATGGCGCGCCATGCCCAACTGCGCACCGACCCTGCACTGCTCGTGCCCGGCGCCATCCGTGCCATCTGCGTGCGCTTGGACTACTTGCACGACAAGCAGCCAGACTGGCAGGAGCGCTCGTGGCAGCGCATCCATGCACCTGGCGAGGCGACGGTCTCGCTTTATGCCCTTGGGCGCGACTATCACAAGGCGGTACGTCAGCGCCTTCAGCAGTTGGCCGATGCGATCAGCGCGCACATTCCGCACCAATACCGGGTGTTCAGCGACTCCGCGCCGGTCATGGAGGTCGAGCTGGCCACCAAGGCGGGTCTGGGTTGGCGGGGCAAGCACACCCTGCTGCTCTCGCGTGATGGCGGCAGCATGTTCTTTCTGGGCGAGATCCTGACCGACTGCCCGCTGCCGCTCGATGAACCGACCGGCGAGCATTGCGGCAGCTGCCAGGCCTGCATCGACATTTGCCCGACGCAAGCCATCACAGGTCCCTACCAGCTCGATGCGCGGCGCTGCATCAGCTACCTGACCATCGAGCACCGCGGCAACATTCCGGAAGACCTGCGGCCCCTGATGGGCAACCGCATCTACGGCTGTGACGACTGCCAGCTCGTCTGCCCCTGGAACAAGTACGCGCAGGTGGCGCGCGTGCCGGACTTTGCACCGCGCAACGGGCTGGATACCGCCACGCTGGTGCAGCTCTTTGCCTGGACTGAAGATGAGTTCAATCGCCGGCTGGAAGGCAGCGCCATCCGTCGCATCGGCCATGCACAGTGGCTGCGCAACATTGCCGTGGCCCTGGGCAACGGGGCGGCCACACCCGAGGCGCTTGGCGCGCTGCAATCACGCGCCAACCACGACGACCCGCTGGTGCGCGAGCACGTCGCCTGGGCCCTGGCCCGGCTGCAGGGCTCTCAGAGCTGAGCGAGAAAGCGCACGATCACGTCGTGCGCCATGCGCGAGGCCACGGTCGAGATGAAGCGGCCGAAATCCACGTGAGCACTGTCATTCGCAGCGTCCGAGATGGTGCGAAAGCTCGCCAGCGGCACGTGGTAGTCGTGGCAGACCTGGGCCACGGCCGCGCCTTCCATTTCCACCGCCAGCGCATCGGGCAGCGGGTCGGTGATGGAGCGGCGCAAGGCTTCGCTGCCGATGAACTGGTCGCCCGAGACGATCAGCCCCTGATGCACCTGCGGGGCAGTGATGCCCAGCGCGAGCGCGGCCGGTGCGCCGTGCCAGGCCTGCGCCACGGGCTGCGCCGCGGCGAGCAGCTGGCGCGTGAGCGCAGCGTCGCTGGCAAAGCGGGCAATGCCCAGGTAGGGCACCTCATAGCGCGGAAACAGCGGGCGCACATCCAGGTCATGCTGCACGAAGCTGTCGGCCACGACCAGGTCGCCCACCTCCACGCTGGGGTGCAGGCCGCCGGCGGTGCCGGTGAAGACCACCGCATCCACACCGAAGCGTTCGATCAGCACGGTGGCCGTCGTGGTGGCTGCGACCTTGCCGATGCGCGCCAAACCCGCCACTAGCGTGTGCCTGCCGAACGGACCTTCAAAGAACTCGCGCGAGGCGACGCTGTGCGTGTGCGCCGTGCCGCGCATGTCGGCAAGAAAGGTGTTGAGCTCGTCGGGCATGGCCGCGAGCAGGCCGATCTTCATGTGGGTGTTCCCAAGTACCGCTCAGAGCGTGTCGTTGATGTGCCGAACGATCCGCTCGGCCGCCTGCCGGGCGGAACACTGGTCCGTGTCGATCGTCAGACTCTCGCGATCGGGCAGGGCATGCGTGGTGTCGTAGGTCCGCAGGATCTCGTCGAGCTTTTCGAGGGACTTGGCCTTGCTCGTGTCAGCGCGTGATGGGTCGAGCACGCGTTCACGCAGGGTCTCTACGCGTGCCGTGAGGCGTACCGGATACACCGTGCCGCCAGCGCACTCGACCTTGTCGAATAGGTCGAGATAGAACGCGTCATCCACCGGCTTGGCGTAGACAAAGGTAAAGATCAGCGGGATGCGGTGCTCCACCCCGGCGCGGATCATCGCCAAGCGCACAGCCGCAACCGATTCGTTGAACGCCGGGCTGAACCAGTCGAACACGGCGCCCACGCAATCCAGCGAGATATGGTTGTGATAGACCCGCCAGCCGCGCTGGGCGTCCTGCGCAGCAAGCTCGCGCGCCACGGCCAGCTTGCCCACCGCCGGCGGGCCGTAGATGAAGACGAAGGGCGTCGCCTGCATCGATCGGATCGCGTCAGACGTTGTCGACGGCCTTGACCAGGTCTTCCATGACCTTCTTGGCGTCGCCGAAGACCATCATCGTCTTGTCCATGTAGAACAGTTCGTTGTCCAGGCCGGCATAGCCCGAAGCCATGGAGCGCTTGTTGACGATGACGTTCTTCGCCTTGTAGGCCTCCAGGATCGGCATGCCGTAGATCGGGCTGCCCTTCACGTGCGCCGCCGGGTTCACCACGTCGTTCGCACCCAGCACCATGACCACATCGGTCTGGCCGAACTCGCTGTTGATGTCTTCCATCTCGAAGACCTGGTCATAGGGCACCTCGGCTTCGGCTAGCAGCACATTCATGTGGCCCGGCATGCGCCCGGCCACGGGGTGGATGGCGTACTTGACCGTGATGCCGCGCTCCTTGAGCTTGGCGGCCAGTTCCTTCACGGCGTGCTGGGCACGAGCCACGGCCAGACCGTAGCCCGGCACGATGGTGACGGTCTCGGCGTTGGTCAGCAGGAAAGCGGCGTCATCGGCACTGCCGCTCTTCACGTTGCGCTGCTGCTGTGCGCCGCCCGTGGCTGCAGACGTATCGCCACCAAAGCCGCCCAGGATCACGTTGAAGAAGGAGCGGTTCATTGCCTTGCACATGATGTACGAGAGGATCGCGCCGCTCGAACCCACCAGCGAGCCTGCGATGATCAGCATGCTGTTGTTCAGCGAAAAGCCGATACCCGCCGCCGCCCAGCCGGAATAGCTATTCAGCATGGACACCACCACTGGCATGTCTGCGCCGCCAATTGGGATGATGATCAGCACGCCCAGCACAAAGGACAGGGCCAGCATGATGTAGAAGGCGGTCCAGCTCTCGGTGACGAAGAACACGCCGCCCCAGATCAGCGTCGCGATACCCAGCAGCAGGTTCAGCATGTGCTGGCCCTTGAACACCACCGGCGCGCCCTGGAACAGGCGGAACTTGTACTTGCCGGACAGCTTGCCGAAGGCGATCACCGAGCCGCTGAAGGTGATGGCGCCGATGGCCGCCCCCAGGAAGAGCTCGATGCGGTTCCCCACGGGAATCTGCCCGCCCTTGGCCACAATGCCAAAGGCCCAGGGCTCAGCCACTGCAGCCACGGCAATGAACACCGCAGCCAGGCCGATCATGCTGTGCATGAAGGCCACCAGTTCGGGCATCTTGGTCATCTCGACCTTGTTGGCCATATAGGCGCCCAGGCCGCCGCCGATGACCAGCCCCGCCAGCACATAGGCCATGCCGGCCGCCGGGTTCTGCGAGAGCTTGAAAATCAGCGCCACCGTGGTCAGCACGGCAATCGCCATGCCGGTCATGCCGAACACATTGCCCTTGATGGACGTGGTCGGGTGCGACAGACCCTTGAGCGCCTGGATGAAGCAGACGCTGGCCACGAGATAGAGCAGGACGACGACGTTCATGCTCATTGGGACTCCCCCTTCTGGTTCTTGGATTGCTCGCCTTCGTCTTGCGCGCGCTGGCGCTCCTTGACCTTGGCGGTGGCAAAGGCGGCAGCCAAGCCGCCGGCAATGATGGCCGGGAACAGCGCGAACTCCGCCAGCGGCGGTACCTGGCGCAGCAGCAGCAGCACCGGCAGGGACACCACCAGAAAGACGACGCCGGGCAGCCAGTACTCAGGTTTCATCGCGCTGATTCCGATGGATCACTTGGACTCGCCCGCGGGCTTCTTGTCCTTCTTCTTGAACATCTCCAGCATCCGGCGCGTGACGAGAAAGCCGCCGAAGACGTTCACCGCCGCCAGCGCCACGGCCAGCACGCCCATGGTCTTGCCCAGCGTGGTTTCCGTGAGTGCGGCCGCGAGCATGGCGCCCACGATGATGATCGCCGAGATGGCATTGGTCACAGCCATCAGCGGCGTATGCAGCGCAGGAGTGACGTTCCAGACCACGTGGTAGCCCACATAGATGGCCAGCACGAAGATGATGAGGTTGATGACAAGCGGGCTGATCTCGGCCATGGGGCTTACTCCTTCATGCCAGTCATGTGGTTGCGGTCGTTCACGAACACGACCTTGGGCTTGTAGGTCTTGGCGAGGGCATCGTCCATCGGCGCGTAGGTGCAGATGATGAGCAGGTCGCCAGCTGCGGCGCAGCGTGCAGCCGCGCCGTTCAGGGTGATGGCGCCGCTGCCCGCGGGCTCCACGATCGCGTAGGTCGAGAAGCGCTGGCCGTTGTTGACGTTGTAGATGTCCACAGCCTCGTTGGGCAGGATGTCGGCGGCTTCGAGCAGCTTGGCGTCGATGCCGCAGGAGCCTTCGTAGTGCAGGTCTGCGCCGGTGACGGTGACACGGTGCAGCTTGCTGCGCAGCATGATTCTTTGCATGGGTGCTTCAGGCGATGCGAGAGGAGCCAGGTTCAGGCACGGGTCACGGCGCCCGCGTGGGCAACCATGCAGGCCTTGACGATCTCGTCTTCGAGGTTGAGGTGGAAGGCGCCGTCCTTGTCCGTGACCAGCTTGAGAAAGTCCAGCAGGTTGCGGGCATACAGCGCCGAGGAATCGGTGGGCACGCTGGCCGGAATGTTCACGGCACCGATGATCGTGACGCCATGCTTGACCACGGTCTGGCCAGCCTCGGTGAGTTCGCAGTTGCCGCCACGCTCGGCGGCCATGTCCACGATCACGGCGCCGGGTTTCATCTGGGCCACAGTCTCGGCGTTGATCAGGCGCGGCGCGGGCCGGCCAGGAATCAGCGCGGTGGTGATGGCAATGTCGGCCTGCTTCAGGCGCTCGGCCACCATCGCGGCCTGACGCTTCATCCAGGCCTCGGGCATCGGGCGGGCGTAGCCACCCACGCCTTCGGCGATCTGGCGCTCTTCATCGGTTTCGAAGGGCACATCGATGAACTTGCCGCCCAGTGATTCCACCTGTTCCTTGGTGGCGGGGCGCACGTCACTAGCTTCTACAACCGCCCCCAGGCGCTTTGCGGTGGCAATGGCCTGCAGGCCGGCCACGCCCACGCCCAGAATCACCACGCGGGCGGCTTTCACGGTGCCGGCTGCGGTCATGAGCATGGGCATGAGCTTGCCGTAGGCGTTCGCACCCATGAGCACGGCCTTGTAGCCGGCCACGTTCGCCTGGCTGGACAACACATCGAGCGATTGCGCGCGAGAGATGCGGGGCGCCGCCTCCATGGCAAAGGCGGTCAGATTGGCCTGGGCTAGCTTCTGCAAGCCGTCGCCATTGAAGGGCTCGAGCATGCCGATCAGCACGGCACCAGCCTTCATCTGGCCCAGCTCATCGGCGTCCGGCGCCCAGACCTTGAGGACCACGTCCTGCGCCAGGGCTTCGGCGTGGTTCACGATGCGGGCGCCTGCGGCGGCGTAAGCCTCATCGGTATTGAAACTGGCTGTGCCGGCCCCAGCTTCCACACACACCTCGTGCTTGGCGGCCAACTTCTTGACGGTCTCGGGCGTAGCGGCCACGCGTGTCTCGCCGGCGCGTGTCTCGCGCGGAATGCCGAATTTCATCTGAGCGATCCTCCAGCGGGGCGTTTTGGGTATGCACCTGGAACGTGTTTGTCTGCAGCCGGCGCCCCGACCAAGCCGGCCGGGCCGGGGCCGCGAGCCCCAACTAAAATCCGAAATTAACCGAAAAGTCTGGCGCGACTGCTGCATTTGCCCATGCCAGCTGCGCATCAAGCCATGAGTGCTTCCTCTAAACCCAGCGTGACGGTCGCCGCAATCGTCGAGCGTGATGGCCGCTTTCTCATCGTCGAGGAAGACACGGCCGACGGCGTTCGCCTGAATCAACCCGCCGGGCACTGGGAGCAGGGCGAGAGCCTGATCGATGCGGTCAAGCGCGAAACGCTCGAGGAAACCGGCCACCGCTTCGAGCCCACGGGCTTCCTGGGCGCCTACATGAGCCGCTACACCTCCGCCAAGACCGGCGAGGACGTGACCTATGTGCGCTTTGCCTTTGTGGGCGAGTTGGGTGAGGTGGTGGCGGGCGCGGAGCTCTCGCCCGAGATCCGCCGCGTAGCCTTCATGAGCGCCGACGATCTGCGCATGATGAACGACATACACCGCAGCCCCCTGGTGATGCGCTGCATCGACGACTACCTCGCCGGCCGGCGCCTGCCGCTAGAGGCCATCTACACCCATCCATCGGTGCGAAATCATGTCTGAATCGACGCCATCTCTACGCATCTTCGCCTGCCTCCCGGTTGCCGGACTTCTGGCGTTTTGCGTGTTGATTCTGCACGAATGGTGGATTGTTGGCGTTGTGGCAGATCCGGCTGTCCTCGAGTCCTACCGCTTCGGATCAGAATCAATGGTCAGCCATTGTGGCACCAAGTATGTGTCTCAGGGGGCTTATGCCTTTGCTGCGTTTCGCGACTCGGTGCTTGCGCTCGCGCTAGCAAGTGTGTTTGCTGGCGGCTATGTGCGCCGCTCAGTGCGGCTGGTGATCGGCGGCTATGCACTGCTCTTTTGCGGTCTGGTGGTGCTCTATGCAACGTGAACTCGCTTTGGAATGTGTTCTTGAGGGCGCAGCATGAGCAAGCCCAAGGTGGTGGTGGGCCTCAGCGGCGGGGTGGACTCGTCGGTGTCGGCCTGGCTGCTCAAGGAGCAGGGCTACGAGGTCATCGGCCTGTTCATGAAGAACTGGGAGGACGATGACGACAGCGAGTACTGCTCCACCCGGCAGGACTGGCTGGACGCCGTGAGCGTGGCTGACCGCATCGGCATCGACATCGACGCCGTGAACTTTGCCGCCGAATACAAGGAGCGGGTGTTCAGCTACTTCCTGCAGGAGTACGAGGCCGGCCGCACGCCCAACCCGGACATCCTGTGCAACACCGAGATCAAGTTCAAGGCTTTTCTGGATCACGCCATGAAGATGGGCGCGGACCACATTGCCACCGGCCACTATGCCGGCGTGCGCCAGGTGGGCGATCGCTTTGAGCTGCTCAAGGGCAAGGACCCGGCCAAGGACCAGAGCTACTTCCTGCACCGGCTCACGCAGGCGCAGCTCTCCAAGGCGATCTTCCCGCTTTACGACATCGAGAAGACGCGGGTTCGGGAGATTGCTGCGCAGATCGGTCTGCACAACGCCGCCAAGAAGGACAGCACGGGCATCTGCTTCATTGGCGAGCGGCCGTTCCGCGAGTTTTTGAACCGCTACCTGCCCACCAAGCCCGGGCCCATCCTCACGGACGAGGGCAAGCTCATCGGCGAGCACGTTGGCCTGTCCTTCTACACCCTTGGCCAGCGCAAGGGCATCGGCATCGGCGGGCAGAAGGCAGGCAATGGCGAGCCCTGGTTCGTCGCCCGCAAGGACATGGCCGCCAACACGCTGTATGTGGTGCAGGGCCATGAGCACCCGTGGCTCAAGCAGATCGCCGTGGCCACGGAGCAGCCGCACTGGATTGCTGGCGCCCCGCCCGAGCTTGACGCGCCGCTCGCGGCGAAGACCCGCTATCGCCAGCAGGATGCCGCCTGCCATTTGACGGCGGACAACGCCCGTGGCTTCACGCTCGCATTCGACGAGCCTCAATGGGCCGTCACGCCCGGCCAGAGCGCGGTGGTCTACGCCGGTCAGGTGTGCCTGGGTGGAGGCGTGATCGCGGCTTGAGCAGGCAGGGCGGGTAGGCTGCGCTGATTCGCGTGGCTGAAAGTAGCTTTTTTCAATCCAAATGAATGCCACTTTCCGCATGCCTGTCGGTCTTCTTGAGCACTTTATGGTCATGTTCTATTTCGGCCGAAAAGTACCTAAATGGCTCTGGGTGCGCGTCTTCGGGCATGCACCACGCCTGCGCCAGCGCCTTTCGGCCTGCTGAAAACCACAGCGCCCGGCCAAACGCAGCGCGACGAGCTGCAACCTATCATCGGCACAGACTCCTCCACATCGGTGCACTGCGCCGCGCACGCCCTCATGACTGAACCCGCAAGCAGCAACCCCCTGGCCAAGCTCAAGATCCAGCGCGGCGGCCTCGCGCCAAAGCGCCGCAAGCCCTGGGTGCGCTGGGCCGTGATCGGCGCCATCGTCATCGCGGTGGCCTTCGTTTTCCTGGCCATGCCCCGCAAGCCCGAGGTGCAGGTGGTCTCGGTCATCACCACCACGGCGAGCCAGCAGTTTGCCCAGCTCACCGCCAGCGGCTATGTCGTGGCGCAGCGCCGCGCGGCGGTCTCCAGCAAGGCCAGCGGCCGGCTGGAGTACCTCGCGGTGGCCGAGGGCAGCCGGGTCAAGGCCGGCGACCTGATCGCCCGGCTGGATGCCCGTGATGTGGCGGCGCAGCTGGCCGGTGCCAAGGCGGCCGTGAATGTGTCGCAGGCGGGGCTGGCCTCGGCCGAGGTCGAGCTGAAGAACGCCCAGGCCGACTACGCCCGCGTGCAAAGCCTGGTGAAGCAGAACTTCGTCTCGGCCTCTGCGGCCGATGATGCCCGCGCCCGTGTGGAGCGTGCCCAGGCCGCCGTGGCCCAGGCCCGTGCCGGCGTGGAGAACAGCCGCGCCGGGGCGAATGCCGCTGCGGTGGCCAAGGACTTCACCGAGATCCGCGCGCCCTTCGACGGCGTGGTGCTGGTGAAGAACGCCAACGTGGGCGACAACATCACGCCCTTTTCCAGCGCCGCTGGCAGCCTGGGCGCCGTGGTCACGATGGCGGACATGAGCACCCTGGAGGTCGAGGCGGACGTGAGTGAATCCAGCCTGGCGAAGGTCAGCATCGGCATGCCGGTGGAGATCGTGCTCGATGCCCTGCCGGACACCCGCTTCAAGGGCAGCGTGGCCCGCATCGTGCCCACGGTGGACCGCGCCAAGGCCACGGTGATGACCAAGATCAAGTTCGACAAGCTGGACGCGCGCATCCTGCCTGAGATGAGCGCCAAGGTGACCTTCCTGTCCAAGCCGATCACGGATGCCGACCAGAAGCCGGTGCTGGCCGTGAACCCCGCGGCGATCGTGGAGCGCGAGGGCAAGCCCGTGCTGCTGCGCGTGAACAAAACGGACAAGGGTGAGACCCTTGAGCTCGTGCCCGTGCAGCGCGGCGGTACGGTGGGCGAGAGCGTGACGGTGACCGGCGAGATCAAGAGCGGCGACCGCGTCGTGCTCCGGCCGGACGCCAAGCTGGCCAACGGCAGCGCCGTGCGCGTGGCTGGCCGGTAATTGACGCAACACGCACCATGAGCGACCCCACCCCGATCATCCGCATCCGCAGTCTGGCCAAGGCCTATCTGCGCGGCGAGCAGGTGATTCCCGTGCTCACCGATATCAACCTGGACGTGATGCCCGGCGAGTTCGTCTCGCTCATGGGGCCGAGCGGCTCGGGCAAGAGCACGCTGCTCAATCTCATCGCCGGCATCGACAAGCCCAGCGGCGGCAGCATCGAAGTGGACGGCGTGGACATTGCACGCCTGAGTGAAGGTGAACTGGCTGACTGGCGTGCCGCCCATGTGGGCTTCATCTTCCAGTTCTACAACCTGATGCCCGTACTCACGGCCTACGAGAACGTGGAGTTGCCGCTGCTGCTCACGAGCCTGTCGCGCAGCGAGCGGCGCGAGCATGTGAGCGCGGCGCTGGAGATGGTGCAGCTGGCCGACCGCATGGACCATTACCCGAATGAACTCTCCGGCGGCCAGCAGCAGCGCGTGGCCATTGCCCGCGCACTGGTCACGGACCCCACCCTGATCGTGGCGGATGAGCCCACCGGCGACCTGGACCGCACCACGGGCGCCGAGGTGCTGAACCTGCTGGAGCAGCTCAACACCGAACTGGGCAAAACCATCGTCATGGTCACGCACGACCCCAAGGCCGCCGCCCGTGCGCGCCGCCGCATCGAGCTGGAGAAGGGCGTGCTGGTGGATGGTGATGCGCCTCAGGCCGCTGCGGAGGCCGCCGCACAACCCGTGGGGGCGGAGTGACCGCAGCGGGCTCCGCTTGTCCCGCGCGGCTTGCCAGCCATTTTGGTCTGGAAAACCGCATGAATGCTGGATCTGCGTTTCCGGATCGAGGGCACTGAACCATGTTCATGTTCAAGCTGCTGCTCAAGAACGCGTTCCGCCACAAGCTGCGGACCCTGCTGACCATGGTGGGTCTGGTGGTGGCGATCGCGGCCTTCGGCTTCCTGCGCACCATCATCGACGCCTGGTATGCCGGGGCGGATGCCACCTCCAGCGTGCGTCTGGTCACTCGCAATGCCGTGTCGCTGGTGTTTCCGCTGCCGCTGTCGTACGCGGAGCGCATCCGCGGGGTGGACGGTGTGACCGGTGTGAGCTGGTCCAACTGGTTCGGTAGCGTATACGGCAGCGAGCGCAACTTCTTCCCGCAGTTTGCCGTGGACCCGGAGAGCTACATCAATCTCTACCCGGAGTTCATCTTCAACGAGGGCGAGCGCCGCGCCTTCCTGCTGGACCGGCAGGGCGCCGTGGCTGGCCGCAAGCTGGCCGACACCTATGGCTGGAAGGTGGGCGACCAGATCGCCCTGCGCGGCACCATCTACCCCGGCACCTGGACCTTCACCCTGCGCGCCATCTATGACGGTGCCGACGCCAAGACCGACACCTCGCGCTTCTTCTTCCACTGGAAGTACCTGAGCGAGTCCGTGCGCAAGAGCGGCAACAGCCGTGCGGCCGATCAGGTGGGCGCCTATGTGGTGCGCATTGCCAACCCGGATGACGCAGCCCTCGTCTCGCAGCGGGTCGATGCCATCTTCAAGAACTCCCAGGGCGAGACCCTCACCGAGACCGAGCAGGCCTTCCAGCTTTCCTTCGTGTCGATGAGCGAGCAGATCCTGCTGGCGGTGTCGGCCGTGAGCTACGTGATCCTGGTCATCATCCTGGCCGTCATGGCCAACACCATGACCATGACGGCGCGTGAACGCACGGCGGAGTACGCGACCCTCAAGGCCCTGGGCTTCCAGCCGGGCTTCGTGGTGCGCCTATTGTTTGGTGAGAGCCTGCTGATTGCGCTGATCGGCGGGGCCATCGGCATCCTGCTGACCTATCCGCTGGCCGCGGGCTTCAAGCAGGCCAGCGGCAACCTGTTTCCGGTGGTGGCGGTGAGCGACACCACCGTGCTGCTGCAGGTGGGCGCGGCCATCATCGTCGGGCTGATCGCCGCGGCCTGGCCCGCCTGGAAGATGGCGCGCATCGATATCGTGGGCGGGCTGCGGCATGTGGCCTGAACACCAAGGCGGCGGCACGTGAAGCAGGTGCCTTTCTCCTACATCGCGCGCAACCTCTGGGTGCGGCGCGTGACCACGGCGCTCACAGCCATCGGCCTGGCGCTGGTGGTCTATGTGTTTGCCACGGTGCTGATGATGAGCGAGGGCATCAAGGCCACGCTCGTGGCCACCGGGCAGCCGGACAACGTGATCGTCATCCGCAAGGGCAGCGGCAGCGAGATCTCCTCGGGCATCGATCGCGTCTCGGCGTCGATCGTCGAGAGCAGCAGCGGCATTGCCACCGACGGCACCGGCCAGCGTCTGGTGTCCAAGGAGCCGGTGGTCGTCATCAATCTGGAACGGCGCAACACCGGCAAGCCCAGCAACGTCACGGTGCGCGGCATCGGGCCGCTGGGTGCCGCGCTGCGCCCGCAGGTGCGCATCACCGCAGGCCGCATGTTCCGCCCGGGCACCAACGAGATCGTGGCTGGCAGCTCGATTGCGGCCGGCTTTTCAGGCGCCGGCATCGGCGAGACCCTGCGCTTTGCCGGGCGCGACTGGGTGGTGGTGGGCGTGATGGATGGCGGCAAGACGGCCTTTGACAGCGAGGTCTGGGGCGATGCCGAGCAGATGATGCAGGGTTTCCGGCGCCTGTCCTTTTCCACCGTGATCTTTCGCCTGGCGGACCCGGACGACTTCGACCGCGTGAAGGCGGCGCTGGACAATGACCCGCGCCTGCAGCTCGATGTGAAGCGCGAGCAGCAGTTCTACAGCGAACAGTCCGAGGCCCTGGCCACCTTCATCCGCGTGCTGGGCCTGACCATCTCGGTGATCTTCTCGATCGGCGCGATCGTCGGCGCCATGATCACCATGTTCGCCACTGTGGCGCAGCGCGTGGGCGAGATCGGCACCTTGCGTGCACTGGGTTTCCGGCGCAGCGCGGTGCTGATCGCCTTCCTGATTGAAAGCCTGTTGCTGAGTCTGGTGGGCGGGCTGATCGGCCTGCTGGGCGCGAGCCTGATGCAGAACTTCAGCCTGTCCACGGTCAACTTCAGCACCTTCGCCGAGATCGCCTTCGGCTTCGTGCTCACGCCGAGCATCGTGGTGCAGACGCTGATCTTTTCGCTGGTGATGGGGCTGGTCGGCGGCTTCCTGCCCGCGCGGCGGGCGAGCAAGCTCAAGATCGTGGATGCGCTGCGCGAGGCCTGATCAATCCCGGGAATGAGAAGCTGGATCCAGTATTCATGCGGCTCTTCAGGCCACAGTGGCTGAAGAACCGCACCAGACAAGCGATCATGAGTGCAGGGGGCTCGCGCTGACATGGGCTCGCTCCTCCGCGCCTCTTTCCGCGGCGGCGAGCAGTGCTCGCCGAAACCCCGCCTACAGCATGGGACAAGCGGTGCGGCCCGCAGATCAGACCGCCGCGCGCGTCTGCTTCAACCCTATGCGCTGCCACACCGCCTTGCACACCGTCCAGTCGATCGACAGCTTGCCGCTGCCAAACAGCGCCACGGTGGCGAGCATCACGCCCCAGGTGACGTGACCTTGCAGCGCGGCGGGCGCAATGCCGGGGTAGCTCACCACGGCGACGATGTTCATCACGAACAGACCGGCAGCACCGAAGCGCCCCGCCAGACCGAGGGCCAGCAGCACCGGCAGCACCAGTTCACCGCCGGTGCCAAACACGGCTGCAATGTCTGGCGGCAGCAGGGGCACCTTGTATTCCTCCGTGAACAGCAGCAGGGTGGTCTCCCAGTCCCGGATCTTGGTCAGGCCGGCGAGGAAGAAGACATTGGCCACGTACAGGCGCAGGCCGAGCAGAAAGACGCTCTGCGCCCAGGGTTCGATGTTGGAGAGCAGCTTGCCCAGCGGGCTGAGAAAGGGGTTGCTGCGCATCTGGGCCAGGGTGTTCATGCGGGGTCTCCCGAAAGGTGTTCGACAAGTGCTGAGGCTTGGTCGAAGGGCAGCGGGAAAACTTGCACTCGCAGATCCTGGCGCATCACGAGTGCGCCTTCGGGCTGCGCGGGGTCGATCTCGCCCAGCTCGATGCCATGCCCCGGCTGGTGCGCAAGCCAGATGGACGCCACAGCAGCTTGCTCGGCCAGCACGCGCGTGCCAGGCAGTACGAAGGGGTCGTCTGCGGCCTGCGCGAGCTGCGCTGCCGTGGCGTTGGGGGCGGATTGCGCCTCATGCACCGCCCATTCCAGTCGCGCCAGACCCGGCAGCCAGGCAAAGCTGGCGGTGGGTATAAAGGCGGTGGCAAAGTCGGCCAACGCCGCACCCCAGAGCGCCCAGTCACCGGCCTGGGCCGGATGGGCGCGCCAAAAGTGCGGGGCCAGCGCATCGAAGAATTCGGCCCCCAGCATCTGGCGGGTGACCGGATAGGCGGCGCCCAGCGCGCCGGTGGCGTGGGCCATGACATTGCCGCGATACAGACCCACGCGCCGCGCGTTGCGTGCGGCGTCGCCAGCCAGGGCCGGCAGCAGGGCGTCCGTGGCGGCATGGATTCGCAGCGCCGCGCCAAAGCGCGCCTGCAGCTCGGCCAGCTCAGCCGACATGGGCCGGCTCCGGCAGGTGGATGCTTTGCGCCTGAAGTTCGCGCGCAATCCGGATCTCGTCGAGCAAAACCTCCAGTGCCGGCACCGCCGTGTCCCATTCAATCAGCGTGGGCTGGGCGCCGAAGCGATCGAGCGCGCGGCTGTAGAGCGCCCAGACCGCCGGGCGGGCCCGTGAGCCGTGGTCGTCCACTAGGCCATCCTCGGTCTCCAGATGGCCCGCCACATGAAACTGCCGCACGGCATCTGCGGGCAGGGCGTTCAGCGCCGTGGCTGCGTCAAAGCCGAAGTGCACGCCGTTGATGTACAGGTTGTTGAGGTCCAGCAGCACGCCGCAGCCGGTGCGCTGCACGGCCCGGGCAATGACGTCCATCTCACTGAACTCGTCGCCGGCAAACTGCACGTAGGCCGTCGCGTTTTCGATCAGGATCGGCCGCTTCAGCAGCGCCTGCACCTGATCGATGTGCGCGCAGAGCGCGTTCAGGGCCTGGCGCGTGTAAGGCAGGGGGAGCAGGTCGTTGTAGGTGGCTGCGGCATCGGCCGTCCAGCACACGTGCTCGGAGACCAGCGCGGGTTGAACGCTGTCAACCAGGGCGCGCAACATGGCCAGATGCACCGGATCGAGTCCGTGCGCATTGCCCAGACCCAGGCCCACGCCATGCAGGCTCACGGGCCAGCGCTGGCGCACGGTATCCAGCACGGCGCGCGCTGCGCCCCCCGGCGCAAAGAAGTTCTCGCTGTGGACCTCAAGAAAGTCCACCTGCGAATGCAATGAATTCTGAAGGGGGCCGGATGCGCCCGGGTCCGGCAGGTGGTCTGCGGCCTGGCAGAACGCGCTGTAGTGCGCGTGCCGCAGACCCAGACCGACCCAGCCGATGCGGTCTCTTTCCATGGATTCCTCGGTGGGGCGCATCCGGTGACTGCGCTTATTTCTTGTCGCTCATCTTGGCGGCGGCGGCCTTCTTGGCGGCGTCCGGCGTCAGACCGCCACCCATCTTCTCGCAGGTACCCTTGGCCACGTACTTCCACTCGTCCGGGCTCATGTCGGTCTTGTTCTGACCGGCGCAGGAGTGGGTGCCGCTGGCGTTGGCGCAGTCGTTCTGGCCGGCCTTGGCCACGCCGTAACACTTTTCCTTGGCGGCCTGGGCGTGGGCGGGCATGACGGCGCTGGTGGCGGTCACGGCCAGGACGGATGCGAATGCGGTGCGCAGCAGTGCTTGCTTGTTCATGATCTGATCTCCTGAATGTTGCGATTGCAAAGGTGTGAGCCGATCTCACGCAGGGTCAGTCGGATGGGCGGGAAAGTCCTTACACGCTGCCCGGTATATTTCTTTGCACATCCGCTCGGAGCCCTGCGCCGGCGCTCCAGACCCAACAAGGTGACCATGTACCGCCTGTTTCCGCTGACGATCTTCCTGTCGGCTTTTCTGCTGTTTCTGGTCCAACCCCTGATCGGCAAGCAGGTGGTGCCCTGGTTTGGCGGCTCCGCCGGCGTCTGGACGGTCTGTCTGGCCTTCTTTCAGCTGGTGCTGCTGGCGGGCTACGGCTACGCAGACCTGATGGGCCGGTTCGCCATCCGCCGCCAGATGCAGGTGCATCTGGGTGTGCTGCTGCTGGCGTTGCTCACGCTGCCCATCCTGGCCAACCCCGCGCTCAAGCCCCTGGGCGACGAAGACCCCACCGGCCGGCTCATGCTGCTGCTGGCGGCCACGATCGGCCTGCCGTACTTTGCGGTGTCGTCCACCGGCCCCTTGATCCAGAACTGGTTTGCCACCGTCACGCCCAAGACAGATGCGCGTCGCGAGCGGGTCTACCGCCTCTTCGCACTCTCGAACCTGGCGTCACTGTTTGCGCTGATGGCCTATCCCTTCGCCATCGAGCCCTTCATGCCCGTAAAGCAGCAGGCTTGGGTGTGGTCCGGGCTGTTCGTGCTGTTTGCGCTGCTCTGCGGGGCGAGCGCAGTGATGGCCGCGCGCGCGGTGGCGGCCATGCCGCCGCCCGCACCGGTGGACCCGCACGCTTATGTGACGCACGAGCCGCCCACGGCCGGCCGTTACCTGCTGTGGTTCACGCTCTCGGCCCTGGGCTGCATCATGCTCGTGACGGTCAGCACGCACATCACGCAGAACGTGGCCAGCGTGCCTTTCCTCTGGATCCTGCCGCTGGCGCTGTATCTGCTGACCTTCATCCTGTGCTTTGACTCGGACCGCTGGTACCGCCGCGGCCTGTTCCAGCCGCTGCTCATGGTGCTGGTGCCTGCCATGGCCTGGGGCCTGTTCACCAAGAACACCGTGCTGCCCTTCTGGCAGGCCGTGCCCTTGTATTGCGGCGGGCTGTTTGTCATCTGCATGTTCTGCCACGGGGAACTCTCGCGTGCCAAACCCGCACCGGAGTACCTCACGCGCTTCTATCTGATGATCTCCCTGGGCGGCGCAGTCGGCGGGCTGCTGGTCGGGCTGGTGGCGCCGCGCGTGTTCAACGCCTATTGGGAACTCCCTCTCGCGCTGCTGCTGGCTGCGCTGATGTTGTTTGTGGTGATGCGCGATGAGGGTTGGGGCAAGCCGCTGTTCTCGTTGCTGACTGCGGCCACCTTCGGCTTTGCCGTGTGGTGGTGGTTCTGGCACGTGGAAGCCAACCCCTTCGAGACTGAGGCGATGCGCAACGCCGTCGTCGCGATCATCGGCCTGGCGGTGGTGGCGCTGTTTCTCGGCATCTCGCGCAGCATCTCCGGCACCGCAGCCACCCTGGGCCTGATCGCGGCGGTGATGACTGCAAGCTTCGGCTGGCAATACCGCGAGGTGTTCACGCGCGACGTGATCGCCATGGACCGCAACTTCTACGGCACCGTGCGCGTGCGCCAGAGCCCGGACGGCACGGACCGCAAGCTCACGCATGGCGTGATCCTGCACGGCCAGCAGTTCCTGGACGAGGAACGCCGCCGCTGGCCCACCACCTATTACTCCAGCACCTCGGGTGCAGGGGTAGCCCTCGAAGCCTTGCGTCAGGCACGCAAGCGGCCGCTGAAGGTCGGGCTGATCGGCCTGGGTGTCGGCACGCTGGCCACCTGGGGGCAGCCGGGCGATCAGTTCCGCTTCTACGAGATCAACCCGCAGGTGATCGATCTTGCGAAGCGCGACTTCACCTACCTGAAGGATTCACGCGCCAACGTCACCACGGCGCTGGGCGACGCGCGGCTGGTGCTGGAGCGCGAGGCGCCGCAGGGCTTTGATCTGCTGGTGGTGGATGCCTTCACCAGTGACGCGATTCCCGTGCATCTGGTCACCAAGGAGGCGATGGCGACTTACGCGCGCCAGCTTGCACCCGGCGGCATCGTGGCCTTTCACGTATCCAACCGCTATCTGGATCTGGTTCCCGTGGTGGCGGGCATTGCGGCGGCCAACAACATGAGCACCGTCAAGATCGCCGATGAGCGGGCCGAGTGGTATCTGTCCCGCACGGACTACGTGCTGGCCACGCCGGATACCAAGACGCTCGCGCTCAAGCCGATCGCCGAGCGGGCCGAAGCCGTGGTGCCGCGCGCCGGATTCGCGACCTGGACGGACGACTACAACAACCTGTTCGCGATCCTGAAGCGCTGAGCGGGCCTTGCGCTAGGCGCTGAACCGCACGCCACCGGGCTCATCGCCCTCGCGGGTCGGGTTGGTGTCTCGGTAGCGGCCGAAGCGGTCGCGCCCCGGCGGCAGCGTGTCGCGAAATACCTCCGTCAGCCCCTGGGTGCACCAGATGCAGATGGCGGTGTCGGTGCGTGTGAGGTTCTGGCAGACCGGGCAGAGCACGAAGGGCGGCAGTTTCTGGTCGCCCAGATCGGCACCGCGCCCACGGCGGCGCGCCAGCAGGCGGCGGCGTGATCGGGTGTGTTGCACCTTCAGCGTCACCAACGACACGGCCAGCACGACGCCCGCGATCCCGAAGACCCAAACCGCGCTGTTGAGATCGCACCACCACTGCACCCCAGACACACAGTTCATTGTTCGCTCCCTGCGCGCCGTCTGGACCGGCAGCCTCTGGGCACCGGCAGCAGCGCGATCTGCGCAGACTAGGGAGCCGGCGGGCTACTGTCAGAACGGCGTCGGGAGTGTCAAAAACTGATACGCGCGGTTCAAAACCTCGCGGCGCGGCACGGGTTTCATCTGCGGTTGGCGCGGGTTCGTCTCAGGGCCCGGATGGCGGGCGCGGGCTGCATGGGACAATGTCCCCGGTTGTCGGCCATTCGGCGCCGCAGTCCGCATCGCCTGACCGGGTTCCTTCCTCACACCATGCAAAGCATCAGCTTTTCCGACCCTGCACCCGGGCCGACAATCGACTTCCCGCGCGAGGACCGGCGGATTACCGGTGTGCCGCGGCGCCAGACCTGGCTGTTCCACGAAGATGCAGCGTCAGGCGGCAGTTTTGGTGTCTGGACCTGCGAGGTCGGGCACTGGCGCATCGAGTTCGCGCCGGACAAGTCGGAACTATTTCACGTGCTAGAAGGGCGCTGCGCGATCCACGATGCGCAGGGCGGCGCCAAGCTCTACGGCCCGGGCGACACCTGCGTGATTCCGCCGGGTTTTTCGGGCAGCTTCGAGGTCATCGAACCCATTCGCAAGATCTTTGCCCTGGCCCAGCGAGCCTGAGGAGGCATGTCATGAACATTGACGATCTCACCCCCAAGGATGGCGACTTCGTGCGCGAGGTCGAACGCATTCAGGCGCGGATGCAGGCGCTGAACGTGGGCCAGCAGCTGACTGACGTGAGCGGCAGCGGTCGCCGGCCGGCGGCAAGCAAGCCGCGGCAGGCCGCGCCCGGCACAGCAACCCTTCAGACGCCACCGCAGGCCGCAGCGCGCAACGCGCAGAACACCACTGCACGCGCCGTCGTGGCCGGCGACAAGCCACCGCTGACGCGCGCCGAGGCCGAAGCCCTGCTCAACGCCATGAAGAGCGGCGAGGTTGATGTGCGCCAGTGGTTCAAGACGCCGATGGGTGTTGCCGTGCTTGCCGGCGGCTCGTTGTTCGGAGCAGGGGTGTTGTCCCTGATTCTGGACGTGCCCTACTTCCTGGCGCTGGCCATCATCGGCGGCATTGCTTTCAGTGTGCTCAACCCCAAGAAGAAGTGAGTTCTCCGCCGTGATTCAACTGGACGTCAAGATCCTCGATGAACGCCTGCGCCAGGCACTGCCTGAGTACGCCACCGCCGGTGCCGCCGGCCTGGACCTGCGCGCGGCCATCGATGTGCCGCTGCTCATCGAACCCGGCAGCACGCACCTCATCCCGACCGGTCTGGCCATCCACATCGGCGACCCCGGCTACTGCGCGATGATCCTTCCGCGTTCCGGCCTGGGCCACAAGCACGGCATCGTGCTGGGCAATCTGGTCGGTCTGATCGACAGCGACTACCAGGGCCAGCTCATGGTCAGCACCTGGAATCGCGGGCAGACGGCCTTCACGCTCAATCCGCTGGACCGGCTGGCGCAGCTGGTGATCGTGCCGGTCATGCAGGTGAAGCTGAACGTTGTGGGGGAGTTTGCGGCGTCCGAGCGCGGCACAGGCGGATTCGGTTCAACCGGCCGCAATTAAGGTTCAATTTCGGACGTGATTTTTTCTATCACTGAATAGATAAAGATTGTCTACTCATATGCGGAAAGTCGGTTTTTCCGGATAGATTTGAGTCAATTTCGGTCAGATGTGTTTTAAACGCCGATCGCAAGCCTCTGATACAACTCGCAGGTTCCGTTACGTTTGAAACGATTCGAAGGCGCTCGCGCTGCGCTCTGACCCGTTCAATGAGCACATCCAACTTCAGGGAGTGCCCATGAGCACCGTCGATTCCGCCGCGCCGACCCGTTCTTCGATCCACCCCGTCATGTGGGTGGCTGCCGGCAGCGTCATTGTGCTGAGCCTGACGGGTATTGCCGCGATGACCGGCTTGCTGCCCACTGGCCAGGCCCGTTCCGGTCAAGCTGCTGCGCCGGCGCTGGCAGCCGCCAGCGGTTCTGCCGCGTCCGCGGCGCAGCGCCAAGGCCCGGTGGGTGACAACCCCGCCAACCACACGGCCGAAGCCACGGCCATGAGCAAGCAGCCGCCGCGCCAGGCTGGCGGCACCAGCGCGCGCAGCAGCGCACCCGCGCAGACGGCGGACGCGCCCGCCCCGGTTGCAGCGCGCAACGAAGGGACCATCGAATCCATCCGCACCGTAACCCGCAAGGGCGACGCCAGCGGCGTGGGTGCCGTGGCCGGCGGCGTGCTCGGCGCGGTGGTGGGCAACCAGTTCGGCAAGGGCGACGGCCGCAAGGCGATGACGGTCGTCGGCGCCGCCGGCGGTGCCTTGGCGGGCAACGAAATCGAAAAGCAGCGCAACAGCACCACACACGTGGAAGTGGCCGTGCGGATGAACGACGGCAGCCGCCGCGTGCTGGCCCTGGCCGCCCAGAACGGCTGGCGCGTGGGTGATCGCGTGCGCATCGACGGCACCGGCAAGTTGGCCAGCGCCGGTTGAGGGCGACTGGACGGGCAGCACGCCACTGCGCGGTTAGGCGCCTCCAAAGCAGAACGGGCCCGCGGGCCCGTTCTGCTTTCATGCCTTGGACTGCGGCTGCGCTCAGGTCAGCATGTCGTTCCAGATGGTCTGCGCCCAGCTCCAGGCATAAACGCCCTCAAGCTCATTGGCCTCGCTGGACAGGGCCGGGCCCTGGGCGATCGGCAGTGCCACCATGGTCTTCTGCGCCGCGTCGTAGCGATGCACGCTGGCCACGTGGACCACGCGTTTGTCGTCAATGAAGCTGTAGCAGGTGTTGGCCATGGTGAGCGGCGCCGGCGTACGGCCGTTCATCATCTCCACAATGCCGGCAGCGGCCGCCTTGCCGTGCTGGTTGGCCATGTGGCCGCTCTTGGGCATGGCCGGGGCAGCGAGCAGCGCATCGCCGATGACATGGATGTCTTTCTGCGCGGTGGACTCCATGGAGGTCCAGTCCACCTGACACCAGCGGTTGTTGGCGTTGATCAGCCCGGCGCGCTGGGCGATGTCGCCGGCACGCTGTGGAGGCACGATGTTCAGCACATCGGCCTTCAGCTTGTCGCCCACATCGCTGATGATCGTGCTGCCGGCTGCATCCAGCTCGCTGGCGTTCCAGTTCGGGCGGTACTCGATCAGGCCCTTGTAGTCGTTGTTCCACGCGCGCATGAACAGGCCCTTCTTGGACTGCACATCTTCATTGGCGTCCAGAATGATGACCTTGCTCTTGGGCTTGTTGTGCTTGAAGTACCAGGCGACCTGGCAGGCACGTTCGTACGGGCCGGGCGGGCAGCGGTAGGGTGCACGCGGGATGGTGATGGCGTACACGCCACCGTCGGCCATGTCTTCGAGCTGCTTGCGCAGAGCCACGGTCTGAGGGCCGGCCTTCCAGGCGTGAAGGAAGCGCTCCTGCGCCTTTGCGTCCAGGCCCTTGACCTGATCGAACAGAAAATCCACACCGGGAGCGATGACCAGCTTGTCATAGCGCAGATCCTGGATCTTGCGCAGCTGCAGGGTCTTCTTGACCGGGTCAACGCCAGTGACTTCATCGATGATGACCTGCACGCCGTATTCGCGCAGGCCCCAGTAGTCGCGCGTCACGTCCTCGATCTTGCGGCTGCCGCCGATCACGAGGTTCGAGATCGGGCAGGAAACGAACTGAGGACTGCGCTCGACAAGCGTCACGTCGATCGCGCCACCCGACCACATGCGGATGTACTTGGCAGCGGTGGCGCCGCCATAGCCGGCACCGACCACGATCACGCGGCCCAGTTTTTTCTGCGGTGCAGCGGCCTGCTGCTCGGTGGCGGCACATCCGGCGAGCGTGAGCGCGCTGCCTGCACCGAGTGCCTTGAGCAGGTCGCGGCGATTCAATTGAGTCTTCATGATGCCCCTGCCTTCAGTTCTTGATCTTCGAGAAATGGTCGGCGATCAATGCGATCTGATCGTCCGTGTAGCCCTTGGCAAGCTGGTGCATGATCGTCGCGGGGCGCTGGCCGTCACGGAAGGCGCGCATCTGGGCAATGATGTAGTCGCGATTCTGCCCGGCCAGATTCGGCATGCCGCCGACGGCCTTGCCCTTGGTGCCATGGCAGTTGGCGCAGTTGGCAGCGAGGTAGGCGGCATTTGTGGTGGTGGTCACCACCGGCGCCGCGGTGGGCGCGGCAGCGGGAGCAGGCGCAGGCGTTGGTGCCTGGGCCAAGGCGGGCAGCGCCCAAGCCGCCGCGAGCAGGGCGCCGAGGGCGAGTGCCCTTCGCGCCGGAACAGCAAACGTCATTGAAGTCTCCTTGTTGTTTCCCCTGGGGGTGAGCAGTTCGGCCACGCGTTGTGCGTTGCACGCAGCGTCGGCCGGGCGCCGTAGAACGTGCGCGGCAGGCCATGCTCCGGCCGATTGTGCGCAAAAGCAATGGGCGCGACAAGCGCCGCGCCCATTGTGTCTAACCCTCGGGCGGCGCTTATGAGCCGCCCATGCAGTGCTTATTCCACCGTGGCTGTGTCCTCGGGGTCAGGCAGGGGGGTGGCCGGCGGTGGGCCGTCGTCGAACATCAGACGCACCTTCTCTTCGTCATCCAGATCCACCGTGACCTTGCCACCGGATACAAGCTTGCCAAAAAGCAGCTCGTCGGCAAGGGCACGGCGGATCGTATCCTGGATCAGACGCTGCATCGGGCGCGCGCCCATCAGCGGATCAAAGCCCTTCTTGGCCAAGTGCTTGCGCAGCGTGTCCGTGAAGATGGCTTCCACCTTCTTGCTGTGCAGCTGGTCTTCGAGCGCGATCAGGAACTTGTCGACCACACGCAGGATGATTTCCTCGTTCAGCGCCCGGAAGCTGATGATGCCGTCCAGACGGTTGCGGAACTCGGGCGTGAACATGCGCTTGATGTCGCCCATCTCATCTCCGCTCTCACGCTTGGTGGTGAAGCCGATGGTGGACTTGTTCATCGTTTCGGCGCCGGCGTTGGTCGTCATGACGACGATCACGTTGCGGAAGTCCGCCTTGCGTCCGTTGTTGTCCGTCAGCGTGCCGTGATCCATCACCTGCAGCAGCACGTTGAAGATGTCCGGATGGGCCTTCTCGATTTCGTCGAGCAACAGCACGCAGTGCGGTTTTTTGGTCACCGCCTCGGTGAGCAGGCCGCCCTGGTCGAAGCCCACATAGCCGGGAGGCGCGCCGATCAGTCGGCTGACTGCATGGCGCTCCATGTATTCGGACATGTCAAAGCGCACCAGCTCAATGCCCAGGGTGAAGGCGAGCTGCTTGGCGACCTCGGTCTTGCCCACACCCGTGGGGCCGCTGAACAGGAAGGCGCCAATCGGCTTGTCCGGCTTACCCAGGCCCGAGCGCGCCATCTTGATGCTGGCCGCCAGCGCTTCGATCGCAGCATCCTGACCGAACACCGTGGCCTTGAGGTCCCGCTCCAGCGTCTGGAGCTTCGAGCGGTCGTCGCTGGAGACAGACGCCGGCGGAATCCGGGCGATCTTGGAGATGATGTCCTCGATCTCGTTCTTGCCGATGGTCTTCTTGCGCTTGCTTTGGGGCAGGATGCGTTGCGCGGCACCGGCTTCATCGATCACATCGATCGCCTTGTCCGGCAGGTGACGGTCGTTGATGTACTTGGCAGAAAGCTCGGCCGCGCTGGACAGCGCATCCTTGCTGTACTTCACGCCGTGGTGCTCTTCGAATCGCGTCTTCAAACCACGCAGAATTTCAATCGTCTGCTCGATGGACGGCTCGTTCACGTCGATCTTCTGGAAGCGCCGAGAGAGCGCGTGATCCTTCTCGAAGATCCCGCGGTACTCGGTGTAAGTCGTCGCGCCGATGCACTTGAGCTGGCCCGAGGACAGCGCCGGCTTGAGCAGGTTGCTCGCATCCAGCGTGCCGCCGGAGGCTGCACCCGCGCCGATCAGCGTGTGGATCTCGTCGATGAACAGCACGCTGTTCTTGGTTTCCTTGAGCTGCTTGAGCACGGCCTTCAGGCGCTGCTCGAAGTCGCCGCGGTACTTGGTGCCGGCCAGCAGCGAGCCCATGTCCAGCGAGTACACGGTCATGTCGGCAAGGATCTCGGGCACATCTTTCTGAACCACACGCCAGGCCAAGCCTTCAGCGATGGCTGTCTTGCCCACACCGGCTTCACCCACCAGTAGTGGGTTGTTCTTGCGCCGGCGGCAAAGCACCTGGATGACGCGTTCGACTTCGGACTCGCGGCCAATCAGCGGGTCGATGCGGCCGTCCACGGCCGCCTTGTTCAGGTTCTGGGTGTACTGCTCCAGCGGGCTGGCCTGCTTCTCGGTCTGCTCGCCTTGCTCTTCGTTCTCGTTGCGCTTGCTGCCCGCGGCTTCTTCCTGCGGTGTCTTGGTGATGCCGTGGCTGATGAAATTCACCACGTCCAGACGAGTGATGCCCTGCTGATGCAGGAAGTAGACGGCGTGCGAGTCCTTCTCGCCGAAGATGGCGACCAGAACGTTGGCACCGGTCACTTCCTTCTTGCCGTTGCCGGTGGACTGCACGTGCATGATCGCGCGCTGGATCACACGCTGAAAGCCCAGCGTGGGCTGCGTGTCGGCTTCCTCGGTGCCCGGAATGACCGGCGTGTTGTCCTTGATGAAGTTGGTGAGCTGCTTGCGAAGATCTTCAATGTTCGCGGCGCAGGCCTTCAGCACCTCAGAGGCGGAAGGGTTGTCGAGCAGTGCGAGCAGCAGGTGCTCGACCGTGATGAACTCGTGACGGTTGGCCCGTGCGTCCACGAAGGCCGCATGCAGACTGACTTCCAATTCCTGCGCAATCATTGCAACTCCTGAGGCTCAAGCGCCCGCATCGTCTGCAGGTGAGGTGTCCTAAGCAAGGTTCAAGCCGCCTCGCCAGAAAAGTGTTCAGACTTCTTCAAGTACGCACTGCAGCGGATGTTGATGCTGGCGTGCAAAGTCTGTGACCTGGTCCACTTTGCTGGCAGCAACATCGTGCGGATACACCCCGCAGACGCCGCGCCCCTCTCGATGGACTTTTAGCATGATCTGTGTGGCTTGTTCCCGACTCTTGCCAAAGAAGCGCTGCAGCACGCCGACCACGAATTCCATCGGCGTAAAGTCATCATTGAGCATCACGACCTGGAACATCCGCGGCGGCTTGACGCGGGCGGTCTGACGCTCGGCAACAACGCTGTCGCCCTGGTCGGAGTCGGGGTTGTTCGGGCCGACGACGGGTTTGTCGCTCATGGGCGGAGGTCTCTGCGGGCCTGAATCTGTGGCATTTGTCTCATTCTAAGGCGGCCCAACTTCGCGCCTTTGCGTTGAGTCAGGCGAGCAGGGACAGCGGAAATGCTCAATTCCTCATATTGAACGGGGTCTTGACGATTGCTTTGTTGGATCGTTAAAAAAGCTTCCGGCGGGAAAGCATCGGATGCGTATGGGTGCTTCTCACACGGCGGCTTGGCCAATCGTTCGGATTGGCTTGAGGCCTGAATGGTTTTGGGAGGGAAGTACGGATGGCAACGGGTACGGTCAAGTGGTTCAACGACGCCAAGGGGTTCGGATTCATTACCCCCGATGAGGGCGGTGAAGATGTGTTTGCGCATTTTTCGGCGATCCAGATGCCTGGGTTCAAGACGCTGAAAGAGGGCCAGAAGGTCATGTTTGAAGTCAACCAGGGCCCCAAGGGCAAACAGGCGTCGAACATCACTGCTGCGTCCTGACGCAGCATCGCATCCCGGCTGACAGGGCGCTTCGGCGCCCTTTTGTTTTTGCTGCACCGATTGGTAATACCCAATCGAAGTGATCAACTATCGGGTTTCCATGTAAGGGTCTGTCAACGGATGCTTTCGGGGCGGCGTTGAGCGCCTGACCGACGTTTACGTGATCCGGCGTACGCCAAGTCCGGGACGGGTCTCTCAACTAGTTGCTCAAAAGGAAATCTGACATGTCCAAGCTGATCGCCGGCCTCGTGGCCTCCCTGTTCGCCGCTTCCGTCTTCGCCCAAGGCGCAGCTCCCGCAGCTCCGGCCGCTCCGGCTGCTCCTGCCAAGGCTGAAGCAAAGGCCGAAGCGAAGACCGAAAAGAAGGCCAAGAAGGCCAAGAAGGCAAAGGCCAAGAAGGCTGCTGAAGAGAAGAAGTAATTCTTCTGCTGCCGTACTCGGCAGCATCGGTGCAAAAGGGGCGGGGTAACCTGCCCTTTTGTTTTGCTGATGGCCCATCATGCAGCAAGCCGTTGGTGGCTGCATGGCAATTGGCATCGCGCTTCTGTTCTACGTGTCCTGATGATCCTGAATCCTTCGAGTTTGTCCCTGCTGAGTGAGTTGCGTCGAGTTTTGCTTCGCGCAGCCCTGTTCGCGTGCTTGCTTGCGCCCAGCGCTGAGGCGCTGGCGCAGAGCAACGCGATGCCGACCATCCAACTGCGCGCGGGCATGCATCTGATTCAGGCCGAGGTCGCCGCGAACGATGCGGATCGGCAGCGCGGCCTGATGTTTCGCGACAAGCTTGGCCCGCAGCAGGGAATGGTGTTTCTCTTCGATCTGCGCGCTGTGCACTGCATGTGGATGAAGAACACGCTCATCCCGCTGTCCGTCGCATTTCTCGATGATGACGGCGTCATCCTCAACATCGAAGACATGCAACCGCAGACCGAGAAGAGCCACTGCGCCGCCAAGCCGGCTAGGTTCGCGCTCGAAATGAACCAGGGGTGGTTCAAGCAGCGCGGCATTCGGCCCGGGACGCGGATCGACGGCGTCGATCGCCTTTTCAAGTCGCGATAGAAAAGTGTCGACCTGACGAAAACGGGGCACCCATCGGTGCCCCATGTTTCGTTGTGAAGCGACTGTATGGATCAGGCGAACTGCTGATTCACGAAGTCCCAGTTGACGAGCGACCAGAACGAACCGAGGTAATCCGCACGGCGGTTGCGGAAGTCGATGTAGTACGCGTGCTCCCAGACGTCGCACGTGAGCAACGGCTTCTCGGCTGTCGTGAGCGGGGTCGCGGCATTGCTGGTATTCACGATATCGAGCGTGCCGTCCGCCTTCTTGACCAGCCAGGTCCAGCCGGAACCGAAGTTCCCGAGCGCGGACTTGTTGAACGCTTCCTTGAACGCGGCAAAGCTGCCCCACTTAGCATTGATGGCTGCAGCCACTGCGCCAGTTGCATCTCCGCCGCCGTTGGGCTTGAAGCCGAACCAGTAGAACGTGTGATTCCAGATCTGGGCAGCGTTGTTGAACATGCCGCCGGAGGACTTGCGGACGATGTCTTCAAGGCTCATCGACTCGAACTCGGTGCCCTTGATGAGGTTGTTCAGATTGGTGACGTAGGTTTGGTGGTGCTTGCCGTAGTGAAACTCCAGGGTCTCCTTGGAGATATGGGGCGCTAACGCATCCATGGCGTAGGGCAGTTCTGGCAGCTTGTGTTCCATTCGGAGTCACCTTTCTTTGCGTGAGTGGCTTGGAGGAAGCGCGCAGTGTATCGCCCGCCCGGTAGGCAGATGCCATGAAGGTGTCGGGGCTATTTCGCGCTCTCGATAGTGACCTGCGCGGCCAGCCTGGCAGCGCGGCTACCGTCGTGCCAGGTGAGCGTCACTGCGGCGTCGGGTGCTGCGCTCTCGCTGCTGGTCATTGGTGTGCCGTCAGGGTGAGATACAAGGACGTAGCCACGGCGAAGCACACCCATGGGACCGAGCGCGTGAAGCTGTACGCCCAATGAAGCGACCTCGGCACGCTTCCGGTCGACAACGTGCGCGCAAGTGCCACGGAGTCGCGCTTGTGAGCCAGCGAGCCATGCTGTGTACGTGCGCACGTCGGGGCGTTGGCTCGCCAGGTGTTGATGGCATATGCCGAGCGCGTCACGTGCTTGAGCCGAGCAAGTCCGCAAGCTGGTGCGAATGCGAAGTGCTCTTTCCTGAAGGGTGACGCGACTGAGTTGAACGTGCTGCGCTGGACTGAGTAGTTTCGAAGCCAGCAGATCGACGGTTTGCGCGAGCGCCTGCAAGCTGCGATCCACAGCCCGCGTCCGCGAAGCGCGCAGTTCAACGAGTCTCGCGAGCCACTCATCCCGCGGCGTCGCGCAGATTTCCGCCGCTGCTGTGGGAGTCGGGGCACGCACGTCAGCGACGAAGTCAGAGATCGAAAAGTCTGTCTCGTGGCCGACGGCGCTGATGACAGGAACGCTGCTGATGGCGATTCGGCGCGCCAGCCCTTCGTCGTTGAACGCGGCCAAGTCGTCGATCGACCCTCCGCCGCGCGCAAGAATGACGCAATCTACATTCGGATGCTCCGAAGCCGCGTGAAGGGCAGTGATCAGCTCTGCGGCCGCGTTGGGGCCCTGGACGGCCGCCGGAAAGAGCAGCAGCTGCACGTGCGGCGCCCGACGAGCAAACGTTGTGGCAATGTCGCGCAGGACGGCGGCGTCTTGCGAGGTCACCAGGGCAATTCGGCGCATAAATGCCGGCAGAGCGCGCTTGCGCGACTCGTCGAACAAGCCCTCGGCCTTGAGCCGGTCGCGCAGCGCCACGAAAGCTGCATGCATATCGCCCTGCCCGGCAGGGCGGACACTCTCCACGATGAGCTGCAAATCCCCGCGCGCTGCGTAGATTGCGAGCCGCGCAGAGATGTCAACGACGTCGCCATTGCCCCAAGCCGCTGCGATGGCAACGCCCGTGCGCTGCCGAAACAGGACGCACCGGACACTGGCAGAGTCATCCTTGATGGAGAAGTAGCTGTGGCCACTGGCCGCGCGGGTCAGGCCGCTGACTTCACCGCGGACGCGAACCACCGGGAAGCCCCGTGAGAGCCACTGTTCGATGGCCGCGACCAACGCAGACGGGCTGAGCCGGTCTCTGGGGCTGTTCGCTACATCTGACGATGTAGTTGCGCCGCGATCTGTAAACATGTCCACAGTTTCGGTCCGGTCAACCTGCGAGCATGCACTCGCCGCGAGATGACGTGAATACGTTGCAAGTCATTGATTGATAATGGTTTTTTTGACTGACCGATTGCGTATGCGTAATGCCAGACACAGAAACGGGCAGTGTTTTCGCGGCTTGCGGGGAGGTATCCACAGAGTTATCCACAGCTTTGTCCCGCCCGCCGGCGCCGAATCGGTCCGTTTTGGGTGCCAGAGCAAGGCCGCTACATTTCGCTGCGCGCTGCGTTCCCGCGGCTGTGCTGCTCCAAAGGACTCTGATTTGTTCGCAATCATCGTAGCGGCCGGCTGGCCGATCTGGTTTCTCATTGTCGCCTCAGTGATCGCGCTGGCCCTGATCGTTGAGCGCTTCTTTGCACTGCAGCGCCGCAAGATCGTTCCTGCCGGATTGCTCAACGACGTGATCAAGTTGCAGCAAGGCGGGCAGGTCACGCGTGACGTGCTGAAGCGGCTGGAAGGCAACTCGCCGTTCGGGCGCATCCTGGCGGCCGGTCTGCGTAATGCGCAAGCCCCAAGAGAAGTCACGAAGTCTGCGATAGAGGATGTCGGGCGCGGCGTCGCGCACGAGTTGTCCCGCTTCTTGAACGCGATCGGCACCATCGCGTCGGCAGCCCCGCTCATGGGCCTGTTTGGCACCGTCGTGGGCATGATCGAAATCTTCGGTGCCTCTGGCGGACCCGGCGGCGTGACCAATGTGGACCAACTGGCGCACGGCATATCGGTGGCGCTCTACAACACGGGCTTCGGGATCCTGATTGCGATTCCTGCGTTGATCGCTCATCGATATTTCCGCGGCCGGGTCGATGACTTCATCGTCGAGATGGAGCAGGACGCTCTCAAGCTTGTCGATGTAATTCACGGGGCACGCCAGTGAATTTCCGGCGCGGGCGGGACGAAGAGCCCGAAATCAACTTGGTGCCGCTGATCGACGTGCTGCTGGTCATCATCATCTTCCTGATGCTTTCGACCACGTTCACGCGTTTTGCGGAGCTAAGAATCTCGCTGCCAGGTGCACAGGGTCAGAACACCGAGCAGCGTCCTCGTGAGATTCAGGTGGCAGTATCGGCGGACGGTCGCTACGCCATCGACAAGGCGCCAGTGCCGTTCCGTGATGTTGCTGTGCTTGCCCAGGCGCTTCAGGCTGCGGCAGCGGAGCGCAAGGATCCTGTACTCATCATCAATGCTGACGCTGCGGCAAGCCACCAGTCGGTGGTCAATGTGATGGAAGCAGCGCGGCTCGCCGGCATTGCGCGCCTGGCATTTGCGACCCAGCGTCAATCCCTGCCCGCGGGGCAGTAGGCGCCGAGCGGCTTGGATGAACCGCCACTTCCCCCAATGGTGGCTGCGGCGCGGGTTGCGTGCGCGCCTGCTCACGCCACTTGCTCTCATTCACGGGGGTCTTGCTTCGGTACGGCAAGCACTTTATGCGGTCGGGATCCTGCGCACCTATCGGGTGCAGGTGCCGGTCATTGTGGTCGGGGGGGTGTTTGTCGGCGGCACCGGCAAGACGCCAACCCTTGAGGCCCTCGTTCTCGAGTTGCGCGCACGCGGCTTGAACCCGGGCATCATTTCGCGCGGGTATGGGGCAGATGGTGAGACGTGCCCGGTCTTCCCGACGAGCAGCGCGGCCCAATTCGGTGATGAGCCGGTGCTGCTCGCACGACGTACCGGCGCGCCTGTCTGGATCGGGCGACGACGGGCGCAGGCGGCCCGCGCGCTTGTGCAGGCGCATCCGGAAGTTGATGTCATCCTGTCGGATGATGGACTTCAGCACCTAGCCTTGCACCGTGATGCCGAGCTCGCTGTGGTGGACTCCAGGGGGTTTGGCAACGGACTCTTGATTCCTGCCGGCCCCCTGCGCGAATCGCCGGGCAGACTGAACCGGGTAACTGCAGTAGTGCTTCGGGGCCGGCCGCCGCTGCTTGGGGTGACCCGGCCGCAATTCGCACTCACCCTGGGCATTCAAGCCTTTCGTCACCTCAGCACGGGCGAGTCGCTCGATCCTTCCACTTTCAGAGCTCGATTCCCTTCCATCACTGCTGCCGCCGGCATCGGATTCCCCACACAGTTCCGCGCGTCGCTCGCAGAGCTCGGCTTGCAGGCGAGCGGTTTGCCGCAGGAACTGCCGGACCACTTCGATTGGGGGCACATGGATTGGGCAGTGGGCATGACTGGGCCGATCGTGATCACCGAGAAAGACGCGGTCAAGGCCGAGCGAATCGATGACCCGCGATTGTGGGTGGCCACCGCAGTGCCGCGCCTAGAATCCGGGTTGACTGAACTTCTTCTGGAGCGCATGCGTGGATCCCAAGCTGCTTGAAGTGCTGGTTTGCCCGGTCACCAAGGGCAGGCTCGTGCTGGACCGCGATGCGGGCGAGCTGGTGTCTGTTCAAGCCAAACTCGCATTCCCGATCCGCGACGGTATTCCCTGCATGCTGGTGTCCGAAGCGCGCTCGCTTGATGCTCAGGCGCAGGATTCGGCCGACAGCCCGAAGGCATGAACCCATTCGTTGCGGTGGTTCCGGCGCGACTGGCCTCCACGCGCCTTCCCAACAAGCCGTTGGCGATGATCGGCGATGCACCCATGGTGGTGCATGTCGCCCGGCTAGCGCAGCTCAGCGGCGCCCAGGCCACGTGGGTTGCGACGGACGCACAGGCGGTCATGACCGTCTGTGCTGTGCACAGTATTCCCGCACTGCTGACCTCAGAGACCCACCCGACCGGCACGGACCGGCTGGCAGAAGTCGTCGATCGACTTGGCCTGGCCGATGACCAGATCGTCGTGAACGTGCAGGGCGATGAACCGCTGCTGCCTCCCGAACTTGTCGCGCGCGTCGCGGATGAGCTTGCTCGTCGGCCGGACTGCGCCATCGCAACCTGTGCTCACGCGATCAGCGATTCAGCGGAGATTTTCAATCCGAACGTCGTCAAGGTGGTCTGTGACGCCGCGGGCACAGCACTGCTGTTCTCCCGTGCACCTATCCCTTGGGGTCGGGAAAGCTATCCGTTCGAAGGCAGGCTGGGCGGCAGCGCTCCGGCCGTGCTGCGGCACGTCGGTCTGTACGCCTATCGCGCGGGCTTTCTGAGGCGATTTCCCAAGCTTGCCGAAGCGCCCATCGAACAGTTTGAAAAGCTTGAGCAGCTTCGAGCGCAGTGGCACGGCGAGCGCATCGCGGTGTGCGTGCTGGATGCTGCGCCGCCAGCGGGTGTGGACACGCCCGAGGATCTTGCTCGCGTGCGTGCACTGCTCGGGTAAACCCGCGCAGCGTTGCGCAAAGCAACGATGGTCTGCCACTTCGTGTTTCACGATGGCCAAATGGCTTGGCAGTCCTGCGTCTGTTGGGTAGTCTCGCGACTTTCCTGAAGAGAGGGGAGTTCTTCCATGAAGAGAGTTCTGCTCGGTGCGCTGCTGGCTGCCGCCATGCTCGGCACAGCGGTGCATGCCAAGACCTTGCGCTGGGCCAGCCAGGGCGATCCGCAGACGATGGACCCGTATTCGCAGAATGAGGGCCTGACCAACGCGATCAACAACCACATCTACGAGTACCTCGTTGGTCGCAACGAGAAGCTCGAGAAGGTGCCCGAGCTCGCCGAGAGCTGGCAGCAGATCGATGCTGTGACCTGGCGCTTCAAGCTCCGTCCGAACGTGCGATTCCACGACGGCAGCGTCATGACCGCAGACGATGTCGTGTTCAGCTACCAGCGCGCCGCCCATCCCAACAGCCAGATCGCGCCCTATGCACGCGCAATGGGCACACCGCGCAAGATCGACAACCTGACGGTTGAGTTCAAGATGGACAAGCCGAACCCCATCTTCCTCGAGCACGCCAGCACGATCTTCATCATGAACAAGGCCTGGGCCGAGAAGAACAAGGTCGAGCGCCCGCTGTCCTTCAAGGACAAGGAGGAGACCTTCGCCTCGCGCAATGCCAATGGCACCGGCCCCTTCATGCTCAAGAGCCGCGAGCCGGACGTGCGTACCGTCATGGTCCGCAACCCCAACTACTGGCGCCCGATTCGTGGCAACGTGACCGAGGTGGTCTACACCCCGATCCGTTCGGACGCCACGCGCACCGCAGCGCTGCTGTCCGGCGAGATCGATCTCGTGCTCGACCCTGCGCCGCAGGACGTGCAGCGCCTGAACCAGCAGGGTGGCCCGACCAAGATCCTGTTCGGCATGGAAAACCGAGTGATCTTCCTGGGCTTCGATCAGAACCGCGACGAACTTCTCTACAGCGACGTCAAGGGCAAGAATCCCTTCAAGGACCGCCGTGTACGTGAGGCCTTCCACCGGGCCATCGACGCCGAAGCCATCAAGAAGCGCATCATGCGTGATCAGGCCCAGGTGGTGTGGTGCATGACGCCTTCGCCGTTGGCCTGCTTGGCGCCTGAGCTGGACCGTGAGCGCCCTGGTGTGAACGTGGACGCAGCCAAGAAGCTGCTGACCGACGCCGGCTACCCGAACGGCTTCGAAGTCGGCATGGACTGCCCGAACAACCGCTACATCAACGACGAAGAGATCTGCCAGGCCGTGGTCGGCATGCTTGCCCGCATCGGTGTCCGCGTGAAGCTGACCACCATGCCGCGCACCACCTACTTCCCCAAGCTCGAGCGTGCTGACACCAGCTTCTACATGCTGGGTTGGGGCGGCGCGATCACCGACGCGCAGGTGACCATGGGCCCGGTCATGCACAGCCGTGACGAGAAGACCCAACAGGGCTTCTACAACTATGGCCGCTACGTCAATCCGAAGCTCGATGCATTGATCGACGCCGCCGCAGTGGAGCCCGATGTCAAGAAGCGCACGGACATCATCCGCTCGGCCCTGCGCATGCACAACGAGGAGTTCCATCACATCGTGCTGCATCGGCAGATGATTCCCTGGGCGATGCGCAGCAACGTGGATGCCGTGCATGCCGCGGACAACTACATGCGTTCCTGGTGGGTGACCGTTCGGTGAAGACCGGCTGAGGCGGGCTTTGCGGCCCGAATTTCGATGGAGTAAGGGGCGCGTAAGCGCCCCTTGCTTTTCTACGGGCTGCCGGACGTGCGCCTCGTGCGCACGCATTTGACCAAGCTCCAAGCGCTCGGTTAATTTCGACCGGTTGACACCGGGAGGCGAGGCCTTGCGCTGTGGGGCGGCTCGACCAACGTGCCGATCAGCGCTTTCTTCGCGCCAAGACTAGAACACGATACTGGGACGCTTTTCACATGCGATTGATTCTTCTCGGGGCGCCTGGCGCCGGCAAGGGCACACAGGCCAGCTACATCAAGGAGAAGTTCGGCATTCCGCAGATCTCCACGGGTGACATGCTGCGCGCTGCCGTGAAGGCCGGGACCCCCCTTGGCATCGAGGCCAAAAAGGTCATGGATTCCGGCGGTCTCGTGTCCGACGACATCATCATCAATCTGGTCAAGGAGCGCCTGACGCAGCCCGACTGTGCAGGCGGCTACCTGTTCGATGGATTCCCGCGCACCATTCCCCAGGCAGATGCCATGAAGGCCGCTGGCGTGGCGATCGACTATGTGCTCGAGATTGATGTCCCGGACAGCGAGATCATCGACCGCATGAGCGGGCGCCGCGTGCACCCCGCTTCGGGCCGTACCTATCACGTCAAGCACAACCCGCCCAAGGTGGCCGGCAAGGATGACGCCACGGGTGAGGATCTGGTTCAGCGCGATGATGATCGCGAGGAGACCGTCAAGAAGCGCCTGCAGGTCTATCACGACCAGACCGAGGTACTGCTGGGCTACTACGGCAAGTGGGCCGACAGCGGTGCGCCGGGCGCCCCGCAGTACCGCAAGGTGAACGGCGTGGGGGCGGTCGAAGAGATCCGCAGCCGCGTGGACGCCGCGCTCGCCCGCTGAGCACCGGACCTGACAACGCGCTGCATGCATCACCCCGCCGTACCGCTGCAGCCTGACCGGAGCCCGCTCCGGATGACATACCGCCGTGCGCAGATCGGCAGCCACAAGCGCCGCGCCGTGACACAGCATTCGAACGCCCGCATGTGCAGACAGCGGGCGTTTTTCTTTGCCCCGACCGTTCGAGGAGATCTCGGGGCATCAACAACAGGAGGAGCTTGATGTCTGCCAATGAAGCACTATTGATCGCGCTGGTCTGTGGATTGGCCGCAGTCGTCTATGGCGTCATGTCGATTGGCTGGATCAACCGGCAGGACGCCGGCAACGCACGAATGCAGGAGATCGCCGCCGCGATCCAGCAGGGTGCGCAGGCCTACCTGTCGCGACAGTACCGAACGATCGCCTATGTCGGCGTGGTTCTCTTTGTGGTCATCGGACTGATCCCCGGGCTCGGCTGGACGACGGCATTCGCGTTCCTGGTCGGCGCGGTGCTCTCAGGGGCCGCGGGCTTCATTGGCATGAACGTATCCGTCCGGGCCAACGTGCGCACTGCGCAGGCTGCAAGCAAGGGGCTCAATGAAGCCCTGGCCGTGGCCTTCCGAGGCGGTGCCATCACCGGCATGCTGGTGGTGGGCCTGGGTCTGCTGGGTGTGGCGGGCTACTTCTGGTTCCTGACCAAGAATGTGCAGCCGGAGCAGGTCTATGCCGCCATCAAGCCGTTGATCGGCCTGGCCTTCGGCTCCTCGCTGATCTCGATCTTCGCGCGTCTCGGTGGCGGCATCTTCACCAAGGGTGCGGACGTGGGTGCGGACCTCGTGGGCAAGGTGGAAGCCGGCATCCCGGAGGATGACCCGCGCAATCCGGCGGTGATCGCCGACAACGTGGGCGACAACGTGGGCGACTGCGCCGGCATGGCCGCGGACCTGTTTGAAACCTACGCCGTGACCCTCGTGGCCACGATGGTGCTGGGTGCGCTGCTTGTAGCCTCCGCGCCCCTGCAAGCCGCCCTGTATCCGCTGGTGCTGGGCGGCGTGTCGATCATCGCCTCGATCATCGGCTGCTACTTCGTCAAGGCCAGCCCGGGCGGCAAGATCATGAACGCGCTCTACAAAGGCCTGGTCGTGGCGGGCCTGCTCTCGCTGGTCGCCTTCTGGTTCATCACGGCCAAGATGTTCCCAGGTCAAGTCAGCCTGGACGGCGGCAAGACCGTGGGCGCCATGCAGCTCTTCCTCTCCGCGGTCGTGGGCCTCGTGCTGACGGCAGCGATGGTCTGGATCACGGAGTACTACACCGGCACCGACTTCAAGCCCGTGAAATACGTGGCGCAGGCCTCCACCACGGGGCATGGCACCAACATCATCGCGGGCATCGCCGTGTCGATGAAGTCCACCGCCTGGCCGGTGATCTTCGTGTGTGCGGCCATCATCGCGGCCTACTCGCTGGCGGGCCTCTACGGCATCGCCGTGGCGGCCACCTCCATGCTGTCCATGGCCGGCATCATCGTCGCGCTCGACGCCTACGGCCCCATCACCGACAACGCCGGCGGCATTGCCGAGATGAGCGAACTGCCCGACAGCGTGCGTGACATTACTGACCCGCTGGACGCCGTGGGCAACACCACCAAGGCCGTCACCAAGGGCTACGCCATCGGTTCGGCCGGTCTGGCCGCACTGGTGCTGTTTGCTGACTACACGCACTCGCTGGAGAGCTACGGCTTCAAGGGCGTGACCTTCGATCTGTCCAATCACCTCGTGATCGTCGGCCTGTTCATCGGCGGGCTGATTCCCTTCCTGTTCGGCGCAATGGCCATGGAAGCCGTAGGCCGCGCAGCCGGCGCCGTTGTGGTGGAAGTACGCCGCCAGTTCAAGGAGATCCCCGGCATCATGGAAGGCACTGCCAAGCCTGAGTACGGCCGCGCAGTCGACATGCTGACCGGTGCCGCCATCAAGGAGATGATGATCCCTTCGCTGCTGCCGGTGATCGTGCCGATACTGGTGGGCGTGTTTCTCGGTCCGGCCGCGCTCGGCGGCCTGCTGATGGGCACCATCGTCACCGGCCTGTTTGTCGCCATCTCCATGTGCACGGGCGGTGGCGCTTGGGACAACGCGAAGAAGTACATCGAGGAAGGTCACCACGGCGGCAAGGGCTCGGAGGCGCACAAGGCCGCCGTGACCGGTGACACCGTGGGTGACCCCTACAAGGACACTGCGGGCCCGGCCGTGAACCCGCTGATCAAGATCATCAACCTCGTGGCCCTGCTGATCGTGCCGATCCTGCCCGGCGCGGGCAAGCCGGCGCCGCACGCTGCCCAGGCACCTGCTGCCATGAGCGCACCGGCCGCGAGCATGCCGACTGCCCCGGCAGGCTTCCCGACCAGTGCGGAAGAGGTCTCCAAGATCGGCCCCAGTGGCGCGGCCTTTATCCGCAGCACCGTGCAGGGCGACCAGAGCACCGCACAGGCCGTGCTCTATTTCGCCAGCGGCTCTGCGGCACTGCCTGCGGGCTTCGAGGATCTGAAGAGCATGGTCGACGCCTACAACGCCAAGGCTGGCAGCAAGTTCGTCGTCAGCGGCTTCCATGACGCCACGGGCGACGCCGCCAAGAATGCCGAACTTGCCAAGCAGCGCGCCGAGGCCGTGCGCGACCGCCTGGTTGCCTCTGGTGTGGCGGCGGATCGCATCGAGATGAAGAAGCCCGAGCAGATGAACGCCGGCACCGACGCGCAGGCGCGTCGCGTCGAGGTCGCGCTGCAGTAGGCGAGCGCGTCTGAGAAGAAAGGCCCCGGCTTGCCGGGGCCTTTTCCTTTTTGCCGAGCTGATTGCTGCGAGGGCGCAGTTGCCTTGAGCCACGCTGACTGCTGACGATGCAGCAATGAGCGTGGTCGCATGGTCGTTGTCAGCGATTGGCTCCGCTGATCATCGGTACATGGCTGAATCCGGGGGAGTCTCTCCTTCCATTCAGCGCCCCCAGATCGTTGCGGCCCCACGTGTAGATCGTTCCATTGCGGGTGACTGCAATGCCATGGAACTCCGCACCATTGACCTCCACCACATCGGTGAGCCCAGGCAGACGGGTCGGCGTGATGATGACTCCGCCCCCAGCACCGACGCCGACGCGTCCATAGGTGTCATCGCCCCAGCCGCGGACCGTACCGTCGCCCATGAGAGCAAACGCGGTGTAGTTGCCTGCGCTGATTGCCTTGACGCCGGTCAGCCCGGGAATCCGCGCCGGTGCGGAGTTGCCGGTGCGACCGAGCACCGTACTATCCCCCCAACTCCAGACACTGCCAGTTTCATCAAGCGCATAGGAGCCAAAGCTGGACGCTGCGATCGCCTTGATTGCAGGCAAGCCTGGAACCGGAACCGGACCACTGGCCCCTCCGAGCTGACCAAACTCGTTGTCGCCAAGCGCCAGCACCTTGCCGTCCCTGGTCAAGAACAGGGAGTGACGTTCGCCCGCCGCCACCGCACGCAGGTTGCTGAAGCCGACCTGCTTCACATCTCCGAACGTGCTTGTGAATCCAAGCTGGCCCCACCGGCTTGGGCCGAAGCCCCATGCACGCCCGGTCGAGTCCAGGGCCAAGCTGTGGAAATAGCGTGTGGAGATTTGCGTGATCCGCGTGCTTTGAGGAATCTGTACACGCTGTGGCCGAGGCACCGTGACCATTCCGTACTGTGCCGTAGCGTCCGCCACGCGGTTTCCCCAGCCCCATGCATACACCTGGCCATCGGCAAGCAAGGCAACGGAGTACCACCCGCCAGCAGCCACCGTGGATACGGGACCGGGCAAGCCCTCCACCAAGCCGGGCAAGGGGTTGCTCGCGTCGCGTCCGAGTACATCGCCGTCACCGCTGCCCCAGGTGATCACACTGCCGTTGGCGCGGACCGCAATGGATGACACGCCGCTGCCGGCAACCAGCCCCTGTTGTCCGACGTCGCGAGCAAACACGGGCCCGAGCTCGAAGGGCAAGATGCCGGTGATCAAGGCCAGCGGCTTCTCAACCACAAAGGCGAAGAAGTTCGGTCTTCCGGCATCGTCCACACTGCCAGCGCGGTCCGCAACCCAATTGATCTGGAAGCTTGTCTGCGCCTCGGAGGTCGGCGTAGCCGCCGCAATCTGCTCGGCGCTTGCTCCCGCCACGTTCGGCAGTCTGTAGATCCTGACCTCGGTGACGTTGTAGCCCACCAGCGGGAAGTTCACGGACTGCGGATTGAGCTCAACATCGAAGCGCACTGTCGCACCCGCATTGAACGTGGACTTCTCCGTGCTCACGGCCGTTGCGCCCGGAGACTTGCCAATCGAGCGCTCCCATTTCAGGCTCAGGTCGATCGCTCTGCTCGAGCCCAGGAGCAGCCGGATGACCTCTGCGATATCGCCGCCAGGCCCCACAGCCGCCTTGGCCTTGAGCTCATACTCCGTGGTGTAGACGGCATCGCTCGCCGCGTCGGCCAGACCGCCGAACTTGGCTTCGAACTCTGGGCCGGCTGTGAGTTCGATCGCGTCAAGCTTTACCAATGCATTGCCCACTGACAGGCCTGAGGCAAGGCCAGCAAACAGTGTGGCCTTGACGCGCGCACTGGCATCCGTTGGAAAAGACACATTGCGAGTGACCTCCGGGTCGCTCAGCGTGAGGGACTTGATGCCTTCGAGTTGACCGCCCTCGCTGCTGGCCTTCCACTCAAAGCCGAACCGGGTCTGGGCGCTTTGCTTGATCTCTGCGCTCACGGTGAACAGATTGACTTGAATCTGCGCCCCGAGCTCTGCCTTGAAACGGATCGGGATGACCGGTGCGATGAACGCTGACAGCGGCCCAGTGATCGGAATGGGAATGGCCCCCAGTTCGAGCTCGCAGCCTACGCCACCGGTCACCGTGGCGCCCAGATTCATCACGGCCTTTCCGCTGCCGCTGTAGTTGCCGCTGACGATCAGGCGCGCATTGCGTACCGAGCCGTTAACGATCTCCAGTTGATGATCGAGGCTCAGCTCGCGGTCCACCTTGACCTCGAGTTCGCCCGTGAGCGCTGCAAGCGCCGGGCTGTCGCCTTTGCACTCGATGGCGCTCAAGCTGACCTTCGAGTGCGTGCTCTGCTTGCCGGTGTTGGTCGCCAGTCGCGGGTTCGGGACAAACAAGGCGTTGGTCTGTTCCGGCGTGAGTTGCAGGCTCATGTTCATGTTCCTGAACAGGGCCGGCAACGCTACGACTTCCAGCACCACATCCGTCTCGTTGGCACTTGTTGTGCTTGGCGTGCTGCTGACGACCCTGCCGGCAATGGGCAAGGTGCCGGTGCCCAGGAGGATGCTGCCAGCCGCCGGAGTGCCCACGCCGGTCAAGGTCACGCGGTAGCGCCAGCCCAGGCCACCGCGTGCCGAGGGGTCCACTGCGACTGGCGCTGCACGTACTTGCGCGTCGCTGACCAGCACGGCGCCCGCAACCGGCTCGGCGGCGTAGAACACGGCTGGCTTGGCTCTGATGGTGCCCACCGCAGCATTCAGTACGGCGGTCCCCACCGGCGCGACTGCACGGATCTCGAACCCGTTGCCAGAGCGATTGACCTCGATGCTCGCTGGGGATGACGAAGTCACGCTCAGCTCTGTGTCGGGGATCTGCACCTCACGTCCGTTGGCATCGAAGCCGCGGATCGATAGCGTGCGCCGCTCAGTCGTGCCGACCAGCAACCCGCCGGGCGGACTGATCTCGATACGCGCCAGCGGGCCGGCTGCAGCCGGTGGTGGCGCAGGTGGCGGCCCCATGCCTGGCCCTGCAGGCGTGGCGTTATTGCTGCCACCGCCGCAGGCTGCAAGCAATGTGGTCAGCCACAGGGCGCCGATCAGCCCGAGACGGCGAAGCTGCACATTGAGTTGGTTGATCATGCGACCCTCCCTAGTGTCGATGCACCCGCGCTGTGGGTGCCGGTTCAAGCTAGTTGGGCGGGCGTTACGAGCGCGCTACGTGCGCAGTGCCAAGATCCGGTGGCTCACGCACATGTGGGATGCCAAGTGCGCGGCCGACCTGAAGCAGCATGCCTAGGCCTGTTCGCGGGCCAGGCGCGTTGCGTGACGCAAGCGGATCTGCCACCGCTTGTCTGGCGCGGCTTTCCAGCCACTTTGCCCTGGAAAGCCGCATGACTGCTTGGTCTGTGCCGCCGGATGCGGGCGCGTCGCTACACTTTACGTTTACGTCAATTAGCCGCCCGCGCACGCACGGCGCATGGGTTGCAGCACTCTCAAGGAGCAGGCATGGACATCCAGGGCAAGGTCTTCATCGTCACGGGCGGCGCATCCGGGCTGGGCGAAGGCGCGGTGCGCATGTTGGTCGCGCAGGGCGGCAAGGTCGTGATTGCCGATGTGCAGGCCGAGAAGGGCGAAGCCCTGGCCAAGGAGCTCGGCCAGACCTTCGTGAAGTGCGATGTCTCCAGCGAAGCCGATGGCAAGGCGGCGGTGGCTGCCGCCACCGCCCAGGGCAAGCTCATGGGTCTCGTGAACTGCGCTGGCATCGCACCGGCGGCCAAGACCGTAGGCAAGGACGGTGCCCACCCGCTGGACCTGTTCAGCAAGGTGATTACTGTCAACCTGATCGGCAGCTTCAACATGATCCGCCTGGCCGCCGAGGCCATGAGCAGGAACGAAGCAGAGGCCACCGGCGAGCGCGGCGTGCTGATCAACACGGCGAGTGTGGCCGCCTACGACGGCCAGATCGGCCAGGCGGCCTACGCTGCGTCCAAGGGCGGTGTGGTCGGCATGACTCTGCCGATCGCCCGCGATCTGGCGCGCAACGGCATACGTTGCTGCACCATTGCCCCCGGCATCTTCGGCACGCCCATGCTGTTCGGCATGCCGCAGGAGGTGCAGGACGCCCTGGCCGCCAGCGTCCCGTTCCCCTCGCGCCTGGGCAAGCCCGAGGATTACGCCAAGCTCGTCAATCAGATCATCACGAACGACATGCTCAATGGCGAGACGATTCGCCTTGACGGTGCCATTCGCATGGCACCCAAGTGAGGCGCGTAGCGCCCCACCTGAGCTGCGTCCGATCGATCGCTCCCGCCCTCTCCCCGCCGGGAGAGGGATCAAACAGCGACGGGCATCCAGTCACGTAGACGTCCATCTGGTGCGGCTCTTCAGGCCAAAGTGGCTGAAGAACCGCGCCAGACAAGCGGAAAGCCCGCTTCAATCGCCCAGCATTACCGTCGTGGCGTTGTGCCGGCGTCTCGCTCAAGCCGTGCGGGCGCGCCTCGAGGCACAGACACCCACTGCTTGCCGATGCGCTGCTTCAGGGGTGGCGGCTGAAGCAGCGTGCGGCCAGTTGCGTCTATCTGCGGGCGGGAGGTTCCTGCATTCGGTTTGCGCAGCGAACTGATGTCGCTTCGGCGCGGTGTGCTCTTGGGCGGGCGTGTGGCGTTTTGCGGGTTGAGCCGCAGCGTCTGCTTGAAGCTCGGGTTGTCCGGCCGCACCGCCAGATTGCCCAGCGACTGATTCGCCAGCAGCATGCCGCCGTCACCGCCGGCCAGCACGAGGCCGCCCGGCGCCCATGCTGTGGCGAGCATGGCGCCGCTCAGGGGCAGATCCAGACGGGACCACGTCGCGCCGTTGTCGGTCCGCCAGATGCCACCTACGCCCACGGCAATCCCCGTGGAGCCGCTGAAGCGCACATCGGTCATGCTGCCGAGGTCGGTACTGTCGATCACCCGGCTCCAGTTGAAGCCGGTGTCTGCACTGCGCAGCAGGGCAGAGTCTGTGGCCATGAAGATTGTGCCGTTCGGCCCGGGTTGGATGGCCTGGATGTTGTCGCGCCGGTTGCTCGTGCCCGCGTCCGGCAAGGCGAATTGCAGCCACGTAGCCCCTGCGTCGCTGGTACGCCAAAGCCGTGCAGTACCTGGCGTGCCTGCTGAACCGGCCACGAATCCGAGTGTGGGTGACACGAAGCGCGCAGCCGTGAGCTGGACGCCGGAGTTGTCGAGCCCGGGCAGGTTAATGCGGGTCCAGGTCTGGCCGCCGTTGGTCGAACGATCAACAAAGCTTTGGATGACGCCGTTCACCACGGTGTAGCTGGTCACGATGAGGGTCTGCTCGTCGGCCATGGCCACGGCAGGGTAGTTGCCGGTTGCCGTCGGCGGACGGATTTCGGTCCAGGTGTCGCCCGAGTCGGCGCTGATGAAGACGCCCTCGAAGCTTGTCGCGGCCGCAGCCACGGTGTCCGAACCCCAGCTGATGGTCTGGCGGAATGTGGTTGCCAGCACGCCAGTGGCGTTGTCGTTCCAGGTGCGGCCATCCGTGCTGCGCTTCAGGCCATTGTTGATCTGCGCCAGCAATACGCTGCGGCTCGGGTTGGCTTCAATCGCCCAGACCGTGTTGTTCAGGTTCCCACCGGCAATTGCGCTCCAGGTCTCGCCGCCATCCACCGTGCGCGCAATGGCACCGTAGTCGCCAATCGCAACGCCCTGCTGCGCGTTGCGCATGAAGGGCCGCCAATTCTGCTGGCCAGCAGGAAGGCTGAAGGTTTCAGGGCTCCAGTTCAGACCGCCATCCGTGCTGCGTGAATGCCGGCTGTCGCCGCCAAAGATCACCACCGTGTTTGCCCCGCCATAGGCCGCGCGGGGCGCCACGAAGGGCAGGGTCACCGTGCTCCAGCTTGCGCCGAAGTCCGTGCTTCGCGCAGCCACGGGCTGCGAGTCATTCAAGGCCAATCCCACGCCCTGTCCGTTGAAGACCACACTGCTCAGATTTGGGTTTGCCGTGAGCATGCCGGACACGACGGACCAGCTCAGGCCGCCGTCTGTACTGCGCACGCCACGGCCGATGCCGCTGGCCACAAAGACGTCGCTGCCCGCGTAGGCAACACCCGTCAGGTTGGTGGAATTCGGTGCGACGATCTCCGGCACGTTCAGTGCTGTCCAGGTGCTGCCGCCATCCGTAGTGCGCAGGATCTGCTCCGGGCCGACGGCCACGCCGACCAGAGCATCCTTGAAGGCGATCCCAACCGTGAAATTGCTCGGCGACGTGCGGGTCCAGGTCGATCCGCCATCGGTACTCAGGTACATGCCGCGCGCATTGGGATCGTCCTGGTCATCGATCGCGGCAACCAGGCGGCCAGGGCTCGGTGAAGCCAGTGCGGTGAACGTGTAGCGCTGCGTCTGCCAGCTCGCAGTGACCGTGCCGCCGAAGTCGCTGCTGGTCAACACAGTCCCCGCCTCGCCCACGACGGTGATTCCGCTGCCGTTGGCTTCAAACGCCAGTCCGGTCAGGCGGTTGGCCATCGGGGCCGGCTGGACATAGCACCAGCCAAACTGCCCGCCAAAGCAGGCCCCTACCGACGCAGGCGGGCCGACATTCACGCCACCGTTCACCGTGAGGGTCATTGCGCTGCTGGTGACGCACTGCCCACCCGCCGCCGTGCTGTTGCACACCTGCACGCTGAAGCTTGCACCGTTGTCCGCAAGCTGTGCGTTCTGCAGGGTGTAGCTGCTGCCTGTGGCGTTCAGAAGGGCCAGTCCGTTGCGGAACCACTGGTAGCGCAGCTCGGTGCCGGTCGCGCTGACACTGAACGTTGCGGTGCTGCCGGCATTGACAGTCTGGTTCCCGGATTCACTTTGAATCTGGGGTGCGGCCACCTGAACGGTGAGCACGGCGCCGGTGCCGAACACGGCACCCGCCGTGTTGTACGCCACGAGGTTGTAGACCGCGCCGTTGTCGGCCGACGTCGTTGCCGGCGTGGTGTAGCTCGCGCAGTTGGTCGCGCCAAGGATGCCCACGCCATTGCGGGTCCACTGGCACTGCGGCGTCGGGCTGCCCGTCACGGTGGCGGTGAACGTCGCGGTGCTGCCCAGGGGCACACTGCGGTTCTGCGGCGAAGCCGTAATGACAGGCAGCGTGGGTGCCGGTGTCACCACCAGGCTCGCCGGGCTGCTGGTCACGCTGCCAGCGCTGTTGCTGACGGTCACGGTGTAGTCGCCCGCGTTGGCAGTCTGCACGTTGCTCAGGGACAGCACTGGACTATTGCTGTTGGCAATCGCGTTGCCATTGCGCTGCCACTGGTAGCTGAGCGGGCCGGTCCCGTTGGCGGATACGCCAAAGGTGACGGTCTGCCCGGCAGCGGCCGTCAGTCCGAGCGGCTGTGTGCTGATGCTGGGCGCCACGGCGGCTGGCGGATTCGTCGGGGCGTTCACGGTGAGCGAGACCGTGTTGCTGGTCACGCTGCCGGCACTGTTGCTGATGGTCACGCTGTAGTTGCCCGCATTGGCCGCAGCCGCGCTGGTGACTGTGAAGGCCGCTGCAGTTGCGCCGCTGATGGGCACGCCGCCACGGCTCCATTGGAAGCTCATGGGTGTGGTGCCATTCACGCCGACCGCCAGCGTGGCTGTGTTGCCCTCCGTCACGGTTGTGTTGACAGGCTGCGTCACGATGCTGGGCGGTGTGGGCGGTGAAGGCACGGTGGGCGGGGTGTTCACCGACAGCGTGGCTTCGTTGCTGGTCACGCTGCCGACGCTGTTGCTGACCACAACCGAGTAGGTGCCAGCATTGGCCGCCTGTACGTTGGCAAGCGTCAGTACCGGACCGTCGGAGGGCACGTTGACGCCGTTGCGCCGCCACTGGAACGTGAGGGGGCCGCTGCCATTAGCGGCCACAGCCAGGTTGACTGTCTGACCGGTGAAGGCGGTCAGGGTGCTGGGCTGGGTGCTGATGGTTGGCGCCACCGGAACGTTCGGTGCCACCACGGTCAGACGCGCCGGGTTGGTCGTGGTGCTGCCTGCGCTGTTGCTGATGCGCACCGAGTAGAGCCCGGCGTCTGCATCCGTTACGGAGCCGATCCCGAGCACCTGGAAGTCCCGCCCTGGCATGGGCTGGCCATTGAAGAACCATTGGTAGGTGAAGGGTTCCGTTCCGCGGGCCACTGCAGTGAACGCGACCTGGGAGCCGCGCACCACCGTGACGGACGTGGGGTCCTGAATCAACACCGGCGCTTGCACCCCGCTGGGCCCGCTACCGGTCACAGTCAGCGTGGCGCCCGTGCTGGAGGAGCTCCCTGCCGAATTGGTGGCGGTCAACCCAAAGACGGCGCCGTTGTCGGCCGTCGTGGTGGGTGGTGTCACGTAGCGGGTACAACTGGTCGCACCGCTGATCGGTACGCCGTTTCGGGTCCATTGGCATGTCGGTGCCGGATTCCCGGTGACAGCGGCATTGAATGCCGCAGCGCTACCCGTAGCTACGGTCGCGCTGGCCGGGTCTGCGCTGATGACTGGCTGGCCAGCGGGCGTGATGACGACTACGCCTGCGCCGTTGCTGTTGACAGTTCCTGCTGCGTTGAACACGGTGACCGTGTACGTGCCGCCGGCACTCGCCTGCACATTGCTCAGTCGCAGCACCGGTCCGGTCGCACCCGGGATGTTCACGCCGTCGCGCTGCCACAGATACGAGAGCGGTGCGGAGCCGGTGGCCGCGACGCTCAGACTGACGGCTTGGCCGGCCTGCACGGCCACACCCACAGGTTGGCTGGTCAGAATCGGCGCAACCGCAACTGCAGGCTGCGGTGCCGGATTGACGGTCAGTCGCGCCGCTGCACTCTCCAAACTGCCGGCGCTGTTGGTGACCACGACGGTGTACTCGCCCGCATCCGTGGATGCCACCGTGCCAATGCTCAGCAGCTCCTCCGTCGCCCCTGCAATCGCCGTGCCGTTGCGACGCCATTGGTAGCTCAGGCTGCCGCCACCGCGAGCCACGACTGAAAAGCTTGCGCTGGAACCCACGGTGGTCGTGATCGCGCTCGGGGCACGAACAATCACCGGGGGAGGTACGACAGGCTGAGGCGTGGACGTGACCGTCAGCACGGCCTCCTGCGAATACACCTGCCCGGGCAGATTGGTGACCTCCAGGCCGTAACGGCCGGCGTTGGCGCTGGTCACCGAGGAGAGCGTCAGCACCGGGGTGTTCTGACCCGCGAGCGGCTGATCGTTGAAGTACCACTGGTAGGTCAGCGGTTGCGTGCCCTCTGCGGCCGCCACGAATGTGACCGCAGAGCCGGCCGTCACGGTCTGGCTGACCGGCTGCGTGATGATCACAGGGCGCGTGGACTGGCCAAACTGAAACACCGTCGAATTCGCTGCTCCTGCGGTGCTTGTGGCGCTTAGACGGAACAATCGCCCCACATCGCCGGTGCCCAGTGTGCGCGCCAGTCCGACAGTCACGCGGATGCTGTTGGTGTCCTGCGCCGTGCTGCAGACCGTCGGTTGGGCGGGAACGCAGTTGACGATCGTCCCGGGGGCCGTCTGGAGGGTCAAGCCCGGGAAGACCTGCGTCGCGTCGACCCAGGGCGCGGCGCCGCCCGTCGAGGTCTCAAGGCGCAGGAAGTTCGGTGTGGGTACACCGCGCACCGTGGCCGAGAAGCCAGACATGGCGCCGGACTGAGCTTCAACCACAGGCAGCACGCCCACCGGCACGAAGCGAAAGCCGCTGATGCTCGGCTCGAGCAATGCGACCGCCGCGGGGCGCACGGTCAGGATCACGGGCGGGGTGTAGGTGCAGGTGGCGGCGTCATCGGCCGCAGTACGGCAGACGCGGGCGCGGAAGATGCGTCCGTTGTCGGCCAGACTCGGTCCGGTGAAGCTGATCGAATGGCGTGTCAGCCCCTGGATCGGGCCGCCGAAGTTGCCCGTGCTCACGGAGATACCGAGGGCGGAAACCGTGGATGCCGGTGACATGGCGGGCAGCTTGTCCTCCCACAGCCCCGAGGCGCCGCTGCGCTGCATCTGCCACCGCACCGTGAGAGCAGCACCGTCCACCGGGTAGGTCACGACACTGAATGCATTCGCGAGCGCCTGCCCTTCCACGGCTACGGCATTGACCGGCAACTGGCGGATAGCGGGTCGCTGATTGGCGAGCGGCTGGGCGATGTACACCGGGTCGCCAACCGGGACACTCGCGCCGTTGCAGTTGATCGTCATGTACAGCGCGGTGCCTGTCGCCACCAGTTCGACGTTCTGGGTGATTCGCGTGAAGCCTTCGGTGGCCGCCATCGCCGGGGTGATCGTCATCCCGGCGGTCCAGGGCGGTCGGGTGTTCGTGCTCGGGTCGAAGAAGAGCTGCCGGCTCACGTCGCCGTCGGTCGTGCGGACCACATCGTCGGTGGAGTTCTGCAGCTCGACCAAGGCTCGGTCAGGCCGTCGCGGGCCGGCATAGGCGCGTACCACAGAGGGGTTCGCGGCGTCGCGGTAGAACATGGCGACCGACCAGGTGTAGGTCGGATAGACGTTGTCGACGCTGCCGCAGGTCTGGTGCAGGGACGAGCCCGCCGGGTAGCGCGCATTCAGCACCAGCGTGGCGCGTTGGGTCAGATCCGTCTGGCTGTACACCGTGACCGTGCGCGGAGCCTGGCCGAAGATGCGCAGCCCGCCTTCCTCGGTGGCGCTCGACGCCGCATAGTTGCTGGGTGTGAGCTGGAAGAACGCCTGCGTCGACTGGTTGACAAAGAAGCGCGGAGCAGGCGCTTCAAAGGGCGCAAACATGGACAGTGATCGCACTGGCGCGATGACGACGTTGCCCTCCACGCGAGAGTCATCAATCAGTTCCCACGCGCCCCCGGGGCTGGCCTTGCCCACCACAGGTCGACGGCCTGCGGTGAGCAAGGCCGGGTCGAACGGCAGGCGAACTTCTGCCGTGTTGCCGAAGCTCAGATCATGGGGGACGATGGCGTAGGTGTTGCCGATCTGCCGCAGGTGAGAGGCGACCGGTGGCGCCTCGGTCGCATCCTTGAGGATCGAGAATCCGAAGTCACCGACCAGCGCTTCCGGCGGCACGACCAGCGCCGCACCCTCCCGGGTCGCGAGGGAACCGCCCGCGGGGCCGATCACCCCGACCGCCACGCCCGGGCTTGCGGGTGGCGGACTCACCGGCGGCGGCGGGGGGGGCGTACTGCCACCGCCCCCACCACCACACGCGGCCAGGGCGGCCGCTGCCGAGGCGATCAACAGGCCACGGGCCACTGTTCGGCGGATGTTCATGCTTCGCTCCCTGAATGCACGATGTGCTTTTCATGCACGCCGCACCACCTGGCTGCGGCATGCTCGCGAGCTTTGTAGGGAAGCGGGCGTTACGCGGGCGTAGCTTGGCGCCGGTCGGCGTCACGCATCCGCGGGGTGGTGTTCAGCGCGGCGGGCCGCACGCCCCGCGCATGAGGTGAATCTGAAAGGCCTTTCCGCTTGTCCCATGCGGGTTTCCAGCCACTTTGGCCTGGAAAGCCGCGCCCAGTGCGGTTCTTGCCTTGTTGATCCGGGCGTAGAGCGTGCGCGCTTCAGCCGCGGCGCGCCTGAACCGCGCTGGTGAGCAGCTGGCGCGCGGAGACGTTCCGTGTCAGAAATGACGATTGATGGGCGGCGGGCAGCGCCGCGTGAACCCGCTCGATCCATGCTGCGCCTTCGTCGAGCAGCGCGCGGGCACGGGCTCGATCTCCGGCTGCCTCCAGCGCCGGCGCTGCGCACAGGATGATCTCCGGCCAGCTGAGGTCTTCCGTGTTCAGGCCGGGGCAGTGGGCGATCGCCCGCTCTGCGCAGTCCCGCGCCGCGTCCAGGCCGCCCATGGCCTGGTGCCGCTGCGCCATGCGCGCAAGGGTGGCTGCCTCCAGACCGTGGTAGGCGCAGCTGCGCGACTGTTGCAGCGTGTCCTCCAGCGTGGCCAGCGCACTCGCATCGTCCTGCAGGGCGCTGCCTGCCAGCACAATGCGCAGCCGGACAAAGTGCGGCGGTGTGCGCTCCAGCGCGGCGGGTGCCGGGCCAAGCCGCATCGCATGCATCCGAAGGTCCAGCAAGTGCAGCGCCACGTCGCCTTGCGCGCTCGTGCGGGCTTCGAGTGCCCGTGCGCGGTCCTGCTGGGCACGGTGGATCTGGCCGAGCTCGAGCCACAGCATGGCCCGGTCGGCCAGTACGGATGTGAGCTTGCCCGGCGCGGCGGTGAGCATGTCCTGTGCGGCCGCATCAAGCAGCTCAAGCGCCTCGCGGTAGCGGCCGAGCAGGCGCAGGGCGCTCGCACGCATCCAGGCATTGCTGTGGCCGGAGCCGCGCAGGTCATCATGGGCGGCGCGCAGCGCGTCGGACTGCGCCAGGCAATCCAGCGCAGCCTGCGCATCGTTGAGCTGCAAGCGTGCGTGTGCCGCATTAGCCAGCGCGACCAGCCGCACCCGCGGGATGTCGATCGCCTGCCTGGCGGACTCGTCGAACAGCGCGGCGCCCTCCGCCGCGCGATGCGTCCGGGTGAGCACATAGGCTGCGTAGCCCAGCAGGTTCGCCCGTGTTTCTGTATCCGACCATGTCCGCGCACCGGGTAGGAATGCGTCCACCTGCGCCAGCGCCTCGTCGGCGCGCCCCGTCATCATTTCAAGCGCGGCGAGCGTTGCGCGCACTTCGACCTGCAGCGCCGAGTCCTGAATCTCCAGCGCGATGTTCAGTGCCTGCGCCGCAGCCTCGCGTCCCTCAAGCAGGCCCTGGGATCGGTGCATCGCGAACTCCGCTCGCGCATGCAGCGCCTTCACACGTTGCGCGGGGGTGGTGGCCAGCGTGGACAGGCGTTCGATCGCTGCCAGCAGGTTCTCGCCAAGGTCCACGCGAACACGCAGATCGACGATCTGGTTGAGCGTCGCGAATGCTGTGGTCTTCTGCCCCAGCTGGACCTCATGTTCCAGCGCTCGCTCGAGAAACTCGACGGACTCGCGTGGCCTCAGAGCCTGCAGTGCACGATCCGCCGCCCGGTGCAGCCAGGGCAGGGCACGCGGCGCATCGGCAGCGGCCAGCCAGTGCGCAGCAATGCGCGCCGGCTCGCCATCGCGCTGCTCCAGCCAGGCCGCCAGTTCGCCGTGCAGGTGGCGCGCGATCGGCGCAGGCACGCTGCGCAGCACCGCGTCGGCCACGAGGTCATGGGCAAACCCTGTGTCGCGCAGCACCTGCGCTTCCTGCAGGCTGTTCCAGATGTCGGTCAGTGCAAGTGCGCGTTCGCCCAGGGCATGCTCTGCCAGCGCGATGGAGAAGTCAGGACCAGCAATCGCAGCCAGTCGGGCCAGTGCGATGGCCTTGTCCGGCAGCTGCTTGAGGCGCCGCTCGATCAGTGTGCCCACGGCATCGGGCTGCGGCAGCTGGCCGACGCGCAGCTGTCCCGTGGCCAGCCCCTGCTTGACCGTCTCCAGCGCAAACAGCGGGTTGCCGCCAGTGTGGCGGGTCAGGGGCGCAGCCAAGGTGGCGGTATCCAGATGCTCGATCTCCAGGGAATCGATCAGTTCGCCGATCTCGCGCTCGGTCAGTGACGCGAGCGCGAGCGGCTCCAGGAACCGGGCTTCTTCGAGTTCCGAGCGCAGGGCGCTGGCAGCGCTGCTGCCTTCGCCCGGGCGCTGAGCGAGTGCAAAGCGCAGTTGGGGATGAAGCGCGCTGATCAGGCTTTGAAGCATCTCGATCGAGGCGTCGTCTGCAAAGTGCAGGTCATCCACGACGACACATTCGACGGGTTTGCCATCCATCTGAGCGCCCGCCAGCAGCGCTTCCATGGCGTGTCGCAACACCAGCCCGGGGGACTCGCTGGGCAGCGCAGTGCCGGGCGACAGCTCGGGCAGCAGGCGGGCGAGATTCAGGCGTTGCGTGTCATCCAGCGTGACCTGACAACGGTCCAGCGCAGTGCGCAGCAGGCGGGCGAGGGTGGCGTAGGGTACGCCCGCATCGCCCGGACGGCCTTGCACTGTCAGTGCGCGGCGGCCTGCGACCACCTCCGCAAGCAGCCGGCTCTTGCCCAGTCCCGGTTCGCCCAGCACAAGTACGGCGCGCGACGCGGCCCACGCGGCCTGAATCTGCGCCAGCTCGGAGCGCCGGGCAATCAGCCGCGGCGGGCGCAGCACTGTGACGGGAATGGCGGTGACGAGCGTGTCACTCACACGCGGCGCATGCAGCGCCTGCTGCAGCGCGCGGGCGAGTTGTTCGGTCTCAGGGCTCGGGTCGACGCCATAGCGCTTGCGCAGGTGGCTCTGCAGGCGCAGGTAGACCGCCTGCGCCTGGGCCATGTCGCCGCGGAGGTAGTGCAGGCGCATCACGGCGCGGTGATGAACCTCGCTTTCGAAGTCGGCGTTCAGCATGTCCTCGGCGACACGCAGCGCGGCGTCAAGGTCGCCATCAGACTCGGCCCGGGCAAGCTGATCGGCCAGGCTGGCGGTCGCGCTACCTTTGCGGCGCGCGCGCTCCGCGGCGAGCCAGTCGGCAAAGTCCTCGCAGTCGTCAAAGTCAAGATCGCCCAGCAGGGTCCCCGCCACCGGCTGCAAGGCGTCCACCGAGATACCCGGCGCGATCTGCAGTGCGTCGTCGCCTTCGAGCAGGTCGAACTCGAAGCTGCGCCGAAAGCGCAGCATCTGCTGCCGCAGCGCGCGGCGCGGATCATCAGACTCCGGCCAGAGCAGACCGGCGGCGCGCGCCCGGGTCGTACCCGGCTGCAAAGCCACCAGTGCGAGCAGACCGGCGGCGCGTTTTTCCAGTAAGCGGCAACTGCCATCGGCGCAGATCACGGCGGGTGCACCAATCAGGCGCAGCCGCGTGGTCTCGCGCCGAGGGCTGCTGCTTGCTTCGGCGGTAGGGGTCGTGGGCGCGGTTGGGGTCAAGGACGGCTGCGTGCTCGGTTTACGGGCGCGGGATGCGCGGCGCTGATGATTCCTGAGGGGGCGTCCAGTGGCAATCGGGGCTTCGGTCATGTGTTGGCTCCGCGACCCGATGGCTTTCCCGCTGCGTGAGTCGCGCGGCCGGTTCGCAGGGGGTCAGCGCCCCAGCAGGCTGCGCAGCTTGTTGACGGCCTCGGCCGCCTTGCTGGCTGCATTGGCGGCAGGATTGGGCGCGGGCGGGGTTTGCACCGGCGTAGCTGCTGGAGCCGCGGCGGTGTTCTCGGTGCCCATGGCTGTGGTTGGGGTGGGAGCGCTGGCTTGGGGCGTTCCGGGGGCGGATTGCGGCGCAAGCTCGGCACGCGCTGCGGCGCCGCCACGGATCAGGTTCAGGCTGATCTGCACCTGGCCGAGCAGGGGGTTGGGCATCCCGCTGGCGCCGCGTGCGGGCACGGTCTGGGTCAGGGTGATCCGCTCCTGTGTCTCCCAGCCGGCAGGCAGGTCGAATTCAATGGGCTCGGGTCGGTCTGGCAGGACGAGCTGACGCAGCTTCCAGTCGCTGCTGCCGGTGCCCGGCGGGTCCCATTCACCGGACGCGGCGGGCTTGTCCATCCGGCTGGCTCGGCGCATGACAGCGCCGACACGTTGGGCGTCCAGTTCGATGGCGGGCACTTCGAAGAGCAGCTTGCCTGTGCTGCGGTCGATCTGCAGGTAGGCGCCATGCAGGCGCATGAAGTCCGCGCCCTGGCGCTCCGCGCTGAACTGCTGTCGCACGTGCTCCACGCGACCGATCCGGCCAGCATTGGCCCGGTTGATGGCGCCGGCACCCTCGCCGTCGGCACGGGTGATGCGCGTAGCGGTCTCTTGCTGCCAGTTCAGATTGAGGCTGCCGGTGGCCGGCAGGCCGGCGCTGCCGGGGCGAAGCAGCCAGCTGTCGTAGCGTTGTTCGTTGTGGCGGTCTGGCTGGTTCTTGGCCACGGCACCGCGCACTTTCATGGTGTACGGCAGGCTGGCGCTGAGGCTCTGCTCAATGCGCCATTGCTCGCGGCCATCCACCCGCTGCTCGCCCGTGCCAGGCTCCGGCTTGAGCGATTGACTGCCTTCGGACAGGTAGCGCAGGCTGAGTTCGACTGTCCAGCCGGGCGCGGCGGATTGCGCCTGTACGGGCAGCAGGATGTTGATGGCGGCCAGCAGCAGGATCAGACAGGCGGCGGTCAGGTGTTGCAGCCGCACGGGCAGCTGCCCCCGCGCGATCTGACGGCGAACGGACGGGGCAGAGTGGCTGTGAAGGGGCATGGCGGGTCCTCCGGGCGCGGCACACGCACTGTGTGCTGCACCCATTGAAGACACCGGGGCGTTACGCGACCGTTCCGGGCTCCGGTGGGGGCCAGACGCTGGCTATCTGCCGGTGGAGTCGTATACAGATCACTTTCAATCAGTCATTGATAAATGGATTGATTCAATAACGATCTTCAAGCCTTTGTTGAATATCATGAAGCCCGCCTCTCCGCTTGCGGGGTGCGGATCTCGGCGCATTTTGGCTCTCAGTTTTTCGCTTGCATGTCACGCCGACAGCAACATCGTGGCCAGCGCGGACCCAAGGCCTGCCGATGGCGGACGTGTTGCGTTAGCGGGCAAGCGGATGAAAGCGCCGTGGCCGGATCGCCATTCACGGCCCTTGGACTCTTGGTGACTGCGCGTTGTACGCGGGCTGGGGGGCGTCGGCTGGAGTCAGAGCCGATCGCGTTCCGCCACGGCGGCATCCGCCCACGAACGCGATGCACCTTTCGCCCCGCGCCACCCAGTCTGCTTCATGTCCTGACCGTGCGAGCCGGCACCGCCCAGGGCCAAGCTGGACGCGCTCAAGGCCAACTGCATCAACGCCAGGGTGAGTTCCAACTGTCGCGTGATTCAGGGCCAGGGCAGCACCTCGCAGCAACCTGCGAGAGGGGCTGGGTCGTCAATGCATACCGGACGGCACGCAAGCTCTACAGCACGCCGCGCTGACCTGCAGCGCCGCCGCAGCGAAGCCATCGAGCTCGCTGCGGCCGATGCGCACCACAGAGCCGGCATAGGCCCTGTCACCAAATCGACAAGCGACTGTCGCCCCTGCGTCATCCGCAGCCAAAACACTCCGGGGTTTTGCGGGTTCGCGCGCTCATGTGCAGCCCGAACCCTGAACTTCATCAACCGGGAGTGTTGCGATGTCCGATGCCCAGAAGCTGTCCCCAAGCACCCAAGCTCATGCAGATGCGGACCGGCGCCAGTTCCTGCGCCTGGGCTCGGCCGGTGCGCTTGTGGCGGGCAGCGGCCTGCTGGTTGCCTGCGGCAGCGACAGCGACCCGCAGGCACCCGACCCCAACGTGCTGTTTCTGGACGGGGTTGCGAGCGGCGACCCGCTCGCGGATCGCGTGATCCTCTGGACCCGCATCACGCCACAGAACAACCCGCCGCAGGACGTCATCGAAGTGCGCTGGGAGGTCTCCACCAGCAACGCGTTCAGCAGCCTGGTGGCGCAGGGCAGCGCCACGACCAGCGCCGGGCGCGACTGGACCGTGAAGGTGGACGCCACGGGTCTGGCCGCCGGCACCGTGTACTTCTACCGCTTCACCGCCGGGCGCAGCAGCTCGGCCATCGGCCGCACCAAGACCCTGCCCACGGGCGGCGTGAGCCAGGTGAAGTTCGCGGTGTTTTCCTGCTCCAACTTCCCGGCGGGCTACTTCAACGTGTACGCCGAGGCCGCCAAGGCCACGGACATCGACTGCGCCCTGCACCTGGGCGACTACATCTATGAATACAACCGCGCCGGATATGCCTCCGCCCAGGCCGCCGCGCTGGGGCGCCTCAGCGAGCCGGATGCCGAGCTGATCACCCTGGCCGACTATCGCCGCCGCTACCGCCAGTACCGCAGCGACGGCAACCTGCAAAGCCTGCACGCGGCCATGCCCATGATCTGCATCTGGGACGACCATGAGGTGGCCAACAATGCCTGGCTCAATGGCGCCGAGAACCACACGCCGGGCACGGAAGGCGACTGGGTCGCCCGCCGCACGGCCGCGCTGCAGGCCTGGTACGAGTGGATGCCGGTGCGCCAGCCGGACGCGAGCAATGCCCTGCGCAGCTATCGCAGTTTCGACTTCGGCTCGCTCGTCTCGTTGCACATGCTGGACACGCGCCTGATCGGCCGTGACCAACAGCTCAGCATCAACAGCTACGTAGGCGCTGGTAGTGCGTTCGACGGTGCGCGTTTTGCCAGCGACGTGGGCAACCCGAACCGCCAACTGCTTGGCGCCACGCAGACCACCTGGCTGCAGCAGCGCATGCAGGCTTCCAGCGCCACGTGGCAGCTGCTGGGTCAGCAGGTGCTGATGGGCCGCATGAACGTGCCGGCACCGCTGCTGCTCGGGCAGATCACCGTGAGCGGCTATGCCGCACTGGCCCAGCGTGCGCAGACCAACCCGGGCAGCCTCACGCCGCAGGAACAGGCGATCCTCGCCGCGCCAGCCATTCCCTACAACCTCGATGCCTGGGACGGCTATGCCGCGGCGCGCGAGACGGTGCTCGGCATGGCACGCACGCTCGACAAGAACCTCGTGGTGGTGGCCGGCGACACGCACAACGCCTGGGCCAATGACCTGCTGGATGCGCAGGGCAACCGCATCGGCGTGGAGTTCGCCACGCCCTCCGTCAGCTCGCCTGGCTTTGAAGGCGTGTTCCCGAACGAGAACCCGGTGCAGTTTGCCGCGGCGCTGGAACAGCTCATCGGCCCGCTGCAGTACGCAGACACCAGCCGCCGCGGCTTTCTGACCGTGACCTTCACGGCCACCGAGGCCCGCGCGGACTGGACCTTCGTCTCCACCATCACCGACCGTACCTACACCGCGGCGGTGGGGCGTTCCTTGCGCACCCTGCCGGGCGCGGCGAACCGACGCCTGGTCAGCATCTGATCGCGGCAAACGGACACGCAAAGCAAAAGGGCCACCCGAGGGTGGCCCTTTTGCATCGCGGGGCGATCAGTAGGCGGCCTGCTGGGCCAGCTTGAACACGGCCACGGCCTCGACGAGCTGCTGGGCCTGGGCGCGCAGGTTCTCCGCGGCGGCGGCGCTTTGCTCCACCAGCGCGGCGTTCTGCTGGGTGGTCTGGTCCATGCGGGTCACGGCCTCGCCCACCTGGCTCACGCCGGCGCTTTGCTGCGTGCTGGCGGCGCTGATCTCGCCCATGATCTCGGTCACGCGCTGGATTGCACCCACCACTTCGGTCATGGTGCTGCCGGCGCGATCCACCAGTGCGGAACCCTGCTCGACGCGCTCCACGCTGGCTGAGATCAGGGTCTTGATCTCCTTGGCGGCCTCGGCGCTGCGCTGTGCGAGGGTACGCACCTCGGTGGCCACCACGGCAAAGCCGCGGCCCTGCTCGCCGGCACGTGCGGCTTCCACCGCGGCGTTGAGCGCAAGGATGTTGGTCTGGAAGGCAATGCTGTCGATCACGCTGATGATGTCGACGATCTTGCGTGAGCTGTCGTTGATGCCCTTCATGGTCACGACGACTTCATTGACCACATCGCCCCCGCGCCGCGCCACCTGGGTGGCTTGCTGGGCGAGCTTGTTGGCCTGCTCGGCATTGCCGGCGTTCTGGCGCACGGTGCTGCCCAGTTCTTCCATGGACGCCGCGGTTTCCTGCAGGCTGCTGGCCTGCTCTTCGGTGCGGCTCGAAAGATCGGCGTTGCCCTGGGCGATCTCGCCGCTGGCCAGGGCCACGGTCTCGGAGCTCTGGCGGACGGAGGCCACCACGCTGCTCAGGCTGGTCTGCATGTTGCGCAGCTGGGCCATGAGACTGGTGTCGTCGCCGGTGCGGGTCTCGATCGGGCTGCTCAGATCACCTGCAGCCACGGCTGCGGCAACCTTGGCGGCCACGGACGGCTCGCCACCCAGCTGGCGAACCAGATTGCGAGTGATGAAGAAGGCGAGGAACAGGCCGATCAGTGTGGCTGACGAGGCAATCGCCACAGTGGCAATCCAGCTCTGTGCGTAGGTTTGCTCGGCGGTCTTGGCGCTTGCGGCCGCGCCCTTGAAGGCGTACTCGCTGAACCGGTCTGCGGCAGCGATTACATCGCCGCTTGCCATGGTGCCAGCTCCGTCGCTGATTTCCTTGGCTTCGTCCTGCTTGCCATTGCGTGAGAGAGAGATGATGTTTGCCCGCGCCTTTTCATAGTCGGCGGATGTTTTCTTCAAGGCTGCCAGGAGCTTCGCTTCTTCTTCGCCTTCGTCGTATGCGTCGAGCTTGGCAATGACGTCGGCAGCCTTCTGTGCTGCGATTTTCATGCCGGTCTCGTAGTCGTCCATGTAGCCGGCGTCCGCCGCGCGGGCATGCTTGGCCTCGAGGTCGTGCAGTTCAAGCTGGCGGGCGCGAAGCTCCGCAAGGCCGGCAACCATCGGAAGCCACTTGGCAGACAGCTCCTTTGCGTCGCTCTGCAGGCCGCGCAGCGCCCAGATCGATGTGGCGCCCAGAGCGATGGTCAGGGCGAGCACAATGCCGAAGCCCGCGAGCAGTTGTGTGCGGACAGTCAGGCTCATCAGGCTGTGCTGCACTTTGCGCAGGAATTTCATGATCGACTCCAGATCAGCGTGAATGGCCGGCGATGTGCCCGCCGGCCGGACTGCAATCAGCGATTGCTGCTTACTTCTTGAAGCCCACGTAGGTGGCGCCGATCACCTTGCCGCCGGCGTCCTTGACGGGGTTGTAGCAAGCGTTGAAGGCCGTGCCGAGCACGTCCACGTCGCCGCAGAAGCTCTGGCCCTTGTTCAGTGCCTCGTAGGCCTTGGCGCGTGCCAGCGGGGTGGCGACGCCGCGCTTGCCATCCGGCGTGAGCACGTTGGTGCTGACACGGACGAAGTCATCGCCCGCCTTGACGAATACAGTCGCCGTGGCACCCGCGGTCTTGCGGATGTCGTCCACGATGTCGTAGTTGCCATTGAGCTTGCGCGGGCCGAAGAACAGGGCCGGCACGGTCTTGTCGCCGAAGGCATGCGTACCTTCGACCTTGGCAGCGCCCAGCTTGGTCAGGCGATCGTCCAGCGTCTTGATGGTGGCCTTGGGGTCATTGGCCAGTGCGCCGGCGCTCAGCGTCAGGGCGGCAACAGCGAACAGGGTGTGCTTGAACATCGAGATCTCCTTGAATGCGAAATGCGGTTGAGACATGCATCGCCAGCCCTGTGGTCAGGAGCAAGGGCGCATGGACGCTCGCCATGCGGCTTGTCCACGGCAGAAGTGTGACGGCACGTCGCAGCTAGGGAAGACCAGAAAAAGGCTGGATTGCGGCGGCAGTTCCCGCGTTATCGCGCGATGCAAACGCTCGCGTTCATGACGTGCTGATTGCAACCGTTTGCGCCCTTGCGGTGTGCCCACATGGGCCGGACCCTTGGCGCAGGTGGCGTCTGCACCGAGGGATGTCACGCAGGAGGCGGGCGTGTGAAGGCCCGACGAAAACCGGGCGCAAAAAGGGTGTCCGCGGGCCGAAAAGTGGCCGCACAGATCAGTCCAGGGGACAGGGCTGGGCTACAGCCGGCGCGCGATCTCGCTGATCAGCCGCCGCGCAGCCGATAGCTTGGGCAGCTCGGGCAAGGTGGTCACGCCGGCGTCGTCGAACAGCCAGAGCGTGTTGGCATCTGCCCCCATGGCGCTGCGTGCGTTGTTGGCCACGAGCAAAGGCACGCCCTTTCGGGCGCGCTTCTCGCGCGCGTACTGCTCGATGTGATCGGTCTCGGCCGCAAAGCCCACGCAGTAGGGGCGGCCCGCAGCCTTGCCGGCCGCCGCAACAGTGGCCAGGATGTCCGGGTTCTCGGTGAATTGCAGGGCGGGCACGCCGCCCGCGCTCTTCTTGAGCTTTCTGTCCGATGCGTTCTCCACGCGCCAGTCGCTCACGGCCGCGACGCTGATGAAGACGTCGCTGCCCTCGGTCTGGGCCTGCACGGCGGCCAGCATTTCGCGTGCGGTCTGCACGTTCACGCGGCTCACGCCGTGCGGCGTGGGGAGGGCGGTGGGGCCACTGACCAAATAAACGCTGGCACCGGCCTCCCAGGCGGCGCGCGCCACGGCGTAACCCATCTTGCCGCTGGAGACATTGGTGATGCCGCGCACGGGGTCGATCGGCTCGAAGGTCGGACCGGCGGTGATCAGCACGCGCTTGCCCGCCAGCACCTTGGGCTGGAAGTGCGCGGTGATCTCCGCCAGCAGTTCGTGCGGCTCCAGCATGCGGCCACTGCCCACTTCGCCGCAGGCCTGATCGCCCACGGCGGGGCCGAGCAGGCCCACACCATCGCCACGCAGGGTGGCGACATTGCGCTGCGTGGCGGGGTTGCTCCACATCTCCACGTTCATGGCCGGGGCCATCAGCAGCGGCACCTTGCGCGCGAGCACCAGGGTGGAGAGCAGATCGTCAGCCAGGCCGTGCGCCACCTTGGCCATGAAGTCGGCGCTCGCAGGCGCGATCACGATCACATCCGCTTCGCGCGACAGATCGATGTGCGGCATGTTGTTGGCAACGCGCGCATCCCAGGCGCTGGTGTAGACCGGCCGGCCGGTGAGGGCCTGCATCGTCACGGGCGTGATGAACTGCGTGGCCGACTCCGTCATCACCACTTGAACCGTCGCGCCCTCGTCCTGCAGGCGCCGCGCCAGTTCGGCCACCTTGTAGGCCGCCACGCCGCCGGTCATGCCCAGCAGGATGTGTTTGGAGGCGAGATCAGGCATGCGAGGACTCCTGCTTTCAGGTCGGAGAGCGGCGAAATTCGTGAATGACCTCGATCGACCCAACGATCTGGTCGTTGAGCGCTTCGAGATCCTCGGCCGGCACCCACCATTCTGTGTGATGCGATGCACCCACCGTCTGTACGGGAAAACGGTCCATGAACGACTTGGTGACTGCAAAACGTGTCACGAAACCTGCGCCGGAGGCAGGTACGTTCCAGTCGCGCGCGATCTCGATGGCGTAGGCCTCGTTGGTCACCGGATAGAAGATCGGCTGCTCGGGCAAGCGTGGCGGCCAGCGCTTGAATCCTGAGGCCTGCACAAGCTTCAGTTCCTCCGGGCCAGTCGGCCGGAACAGCGTGACGGTCTCGATCATCAAGCGCTGCCCTTGCGGGTGCGGATGAACTCATCCACCACCAGCAGGATAGCGCCGCCCACGATGGCGGAATCGGCCAGGTTGAAGGCGGGCCAGTGCCAGCCGGCCACATGGATGTCCAGAAAGTCCACCACGTAGCCGTGCTCCCAGCGGTCGATCACATTGCCCAGCGCGCCGCCCAGGATCATCGACAGCGACAGCGCATACCAGCGCTGGAACCAGTACTTGCCCAGCTGCCAGAGAATCAGCACGGTGGCAATGAGCGCCACGCCGATGAAGAACTCACGCTGCCAGCCGGATGCACCCGCCAGGAAGCTGAAGGCCGCGCCCGGGTTGTGCACGCGCACAAGGTTGAAGAAGCTCGTGATCGGCATCACGTCGCGGTGCTCGAAGTTCGCCAGGATCCAGAACTTGCTCACCTGATCCAGGCCGATGATGACTCCGGCAATCAGCAGCCAGGGGATCACTCGGGCGAACCAGGAGCGCGGCGTGGGAATGGCGGATTCAAACAGCTTCACAAGAACTTTCTGAAAACGTAGATCGAGTATTCATGCGGGTTTCCAGGCCAAAATGGCTGGAAACCCGCGCCAGACAAGCGAGATCGGCTCTGCGGCGGGCCTCAGGCATGGGCCCGCGCCTCGCCTTCACCGTACAGATTGCTTGTGCAGCGGCCGCAGACGTGCGGGTGTGCAGGGTCGTGGCCCACGTCGTCGCGCCAGTGCCAGCAACGCTCGCACTTCTTGTGGTCGGTCGGCGTGACCTCGATGCGCTCTGCACCGGCATGCACCGTGGCGCGGCTGGTGATGGTGACAAAGCGCAGATCGTCGCCCAGGCTCTGAAGCGCACTCAGCAGCTCGCCTTCGGCCCACACGTCCAGCTCGGCCTGCAGGCTGGCACCCACCTTGCCCTGCATGCGCAGGTCTTCAATCGCCTTGGTGACGCCGACCTTCCACTCCCGCAGCAGCGTCCACTTGTGCAGCAGCGCATCGGCGTTAGCCACCGCCGGAATCTCATGCGTCAGCTCGGTGAACACGGTCACCGACCCCGGCGTGATGAAGCTCCAGGCTTCCTCGGCCGTGAAGCTCAGGAAGGGCGCCATGGTCGTGACCAGCCAGCGCGTGATGTGCGACAGCGCCGTTTGCGCGCTGCGCCGTGCGAGGCTCTTGGGCGCGGTGGTGTAGAGCCGGTCTTTGAGGATGTCCAGGTAGAAGGCACCCAGGTCCTCGGCGCAGAAGTTCTGCAGCTTGCTGATGACCGGGTGGAACTCGTAGGCCGCGTTGCTGGCGCGGATCTGCGCATCCAGCTGCGCGGTGAGCGCGAGTGCATAGCGGTCGATCTCCAGCATCTGATCTACCGGCACGGCGTCGGCGGCCGCGTCGAAGTCGCTGATGTTGGCCAGCAGGAACTTGAGCGTGTTGCGCACACGGCGGTAGATCTCCACCACGCGCTTGAGGATCTCGTCGTCGATCGACAGATCGCCGGAGTAGTCGGTGCTCGCCACCCACAGACGCAGGATCTCGGCGCCCAGCTTGTTGGACACCTCCTGCGGGACCACCACGTTGCCCACGCTCTTGCTCATCTTCTTGCCCTCGCCGTCCACGGCAAAGCCGTGGGTGAGCAGGGCCTTGTAGGGCGCGCGGCCTTGCAGCATGGCGCCGGTCAGGAGCGAGGAATGGAACCAGCCGCGGTGCTGGTCGCTGCCTTCCAGGTACAGGTCGGCCGGCCACTGGTGGTCGGCCGGGTGCGAGCCGAGCATCACGTGCATGTGCGTGGTGCCGGAGTCGAACCAGACGTCCAGCGTGTCCTTGTTCTTCAGGTACATCGGCGCATCAGCCGCACAGCCGATCTCGGCGAGCAGCTCGGCGGCAGTCACGGTCTGCCAGCTTTCGATGCCACCCGTCTCCACGCGCCTGGCGACTGCCTCAAGCAGGTCGAGCGTGCGCGGATGCAGCTCGCCGGTCTCCTTGTGCACCAGGAAGGCCATCGGCACGCCCCACTGGCGCTGGCGCGAAAGTGTCCAGTCCGGGCGGTGGGCGATCATGTTCTGCAGGCGCGGCTTGCCCCATGCCGGGAAGAACTGCGTGGCATCGATGGCGGCCAGTGCGGTCTCGCGCAGGGTCCGGGTGTCGCCGTGGCCGGTGCGGTCCATGCCGGCGAACCACTGGCTGGTGGCGCGGTAGATGATGGGCGTCTTGTGGCGCCAGCAGTGCATGTAGCTGTGCTTGAACTTCTCGGCAAAAAGCAGGGTGCCGGCTTCGCGCAGCTTCTCGACGATCTTCGGATTGGCGTCCCAGATCGACAGCCCCGCAAAGAACGGCAGCCAGCTGGCATACACGCCGTCGCCCTGCACGGGGTTGAGGATGTCCGCATCCTGCATGCCATGAGCCTTGCAGGACAGGAAGTCTTCCTCGCCGTAGGCCGGCGCGGAGTGCACCACACCTGTGCCCTGTTCGAGCGTGACGTAGTCGCCCAGATACACCGGCGAGAAGCGTGCAAAGCCCTCATGCACATGCGCCAGCGGATGCTGGAAGCGCAGACCGTCGAGCGCCGCACCCTTGGCCGTGCCGGCCAGGGTGAAGCTGGGCAGCTTCCAGCGGTTGGCGTTGTTCTCGATCAGGTCCTTGGCGATCACGAACATCCGGTCGCCGGCATCCATGAGCGCGTACTCGAACTCCGGGTGCAGGTTCAGCGCCTGGTTGGACGGGATGGTCCACGGCGTGGTGGTCCAGATCACGATGGCCGTGGGCTTGGGCAGCTTTTTCAGCCCGAAGGCCTTGGCCAGGGCCGGTGCGTCTTCCACGCTGATCGGGAAGGCCACATCCACGGCAAAGTCCACCTTGTCCTGATACTCGACCTCGGCCTCGGCCAGGGCGCTGCCGCAGTCAAAGCACCAGTTCACGGGCTTCAGCCCTTGGAAGACGAAGCCCTTCTCGACGATCCTGCCCAGGGCACGGATCTCATCGGCCTCGTTCTTGTAGGCCATGGTCTTGTAGGGATTGCCCCAGTCGCCCAGCACCCCCAGGCGCTTGAAGTCGACGCGCTGCTTGTCGATCTGCGTCTCGGCGTAGGCGCGCGCCTTGCGCTGCAGCTCGTCGGTGGGCAGGTGCTTGCCGAATTCCTTCTCGATGCGGATCTCGATGGGCATGCCGTGGCAATCCCAGCCGGGCACGTAGGGCGCATCGAAGCCGGCCATCGTGCGGGTCTTGACCACGATGTCCTTGAGGATCTTGTTCACGGCGTGGCCGATGTGCAGGTCGCCATTCGCATACGGCGGGCCGTCGTGCAGGATGAACTTGGGCCGCCCGGCGCTGGCGCGGCGGATGGCCGTGTACACGCCCTTGTCTTCCCACTCCTTGACCCAATGCGGCTCGCGCTTGGGCAGGTCGCCGCGCATGGGGAAGGGGGTGTCAGGCAGGTTCAGGGTCGATCGGTAGTCGGGCTTCTTGCTGTCTTCGGACATGGCTTGAAATCTCGGTGGATGCTGTCGGTGGATTCGGGGTCTGCGCGCGGCGCGGCTGAGGGCGCGCATGCGGCGAGGTGATGCGGTGGTCGGGGTGAAGCGGGCGGCCAGGGGTTCAGTAGGCCGCCGCGCTCACCCCTGGCTAATTCGTGGGGCGCCGTCGGGCTGGGCTGTGGCCGCGGCGGAGGCGAACCAGGCGCGGGCAGCGGCCGCGTCGCGTGCGATGGCCGCCGTCAAAGCCGGCAGGCCGTCGTACTTTTCCTCGTCACGAAGTTTCTTGAGCAGTTCCACGCGGACGATTTTCCCATAGGCGTCGCCCTGCCAGTCGAGCAGATGCGTCTCAAGCAGCCAGCGGCCGGACTCATCCACCGTCGGCCTCAGGCCCAGACTGGCTACGCCCGGAAGGGGCGCAGGCGCCAAGCCGTGCACCTGCACCACGAAGATGCCGCGCGCGGCAGGCTGGCCAAAGCGCTCGGAGGCGGGCAGGCGCAGGTTCAGCGTCGGAAAGTCGAGCTTGCGGCCGAGCTTGGCGCCATGCACCACGTGACCGGAGAGGGCGTAGGGGCGTCCCAGCAGCTCGGCGGCCAGATCCATGCAACCCGCTTCCAGCGCATCACGGACCAGACTGCTGGAGATGCGCGCGCCGTTTTCCTTCACGTCCGACAGGGTCGAGACGGCAAAGCCGAGTTCCGCACCCATGCGCTTGAGCAGGTATACGTCACCGGCACGCTTGCTGCCGAAGCGGAAGTCCTCGCCCACCATCACGAACTTCGCGCGGCAGGCCGCCACCACGAGATCGCGCACAAAGCTTTCGGCCGTCATGCCGGCCAGCGCGCGGTTGAAGCGCAGCAGAAAGGTGGTGTCCACGCCGTGGGCCGCGAGCGCGTCGAGCCGGTCGCGCAGGGTCGAGATGCGCCGCGGCGCGGCCTCCGGCTTACGGGCAAGCTGCGCAAAGTAGTGGCGCGGATGCGGCTCGAAGCTCATCACCGCGCAGGCCAGACCGCGGGGCCGGGCGTGGGCCTTGAGCGCGTCGATCAGCGCCTGATGGCCCCGGTGCACACCATCGAAGTTGCCGATGGCCAGGGCGGTGTCGCGATTGGAGGGAGTGAGCGGCAGCCCGCGCAGGATTCGCATGTAGCCGATTGTAGGGGGCCGGCACGCCACGATCCGCAGGTGCAGGTCCAGCATCCATGCGGGTTTTCAGGCCAAATTGGCTGGAAACCCGCACCAGACAAGCGAGACAGTGGTGCAGGGAGCTCGCGCCTGCATGCGCTCGCCGTTCCAGCGGCGGCGAGCCGTGCTCGCCGAACCCCCGCTTTCACCACGAGACAATCGGGAAGGCTTTCCGAGAGCGCCTCCTACGAGGCGTTTTCGCCGCGCTTGAGCCGCTCCACGGCGCCGGCACCCCACATCAGCGTCGGGGCGATGAAGATACCGCCGAAGAACATGATCCAGTGCGTCAGCGTGGCCGAGTATCGACCCAGCCCCAGGCCGGAACCGAGTAGCAGCGCGCCGCTGGCCAGAGCGAGCAGCATCGGGCCGATGCCGGATGCCTGCAGCACCCCTGCGGTCGACAACTCGCCCATGCCCGACAGCGCCGTGAACACCCCAATCGAGAAGCAAAACAGGAACAGCAGCCAGAGCAGGGTGCTGGAGCCGGTGAAGCCACTCATCAAGGGTGCAGCCACCAACACTGCACCGCACAGCCAGCCAACTGCGGTCAGCAGAATCCCGATCCACTTGAATACGTTCATGATCGATCCTCCAGGTTCGAATGCACTTCAAGCGCCAGCATTGCAGCTTGAAGCGGCAGAAACGAAAAGGGCCCGCCGAAGCGGGCCCTTTGCAGCACCAAACGCAGGTGCGGCACGACGGATCACTCCGGGCGGATGTTCGAGGCCTGCATGCCCTTGGGGCCGCTGGTCACGTCGAAGCTCACGCGCTGGTTCTCCGTCAGTGTGCGGAAGCCGTTGCCTTGGATGGCCGAGAAGTGCGCGAACACGTCCGGACCACCTTCATCGGGCGCAATGAAACCGAATCCCTTGGTTTCGTTGAACCACTTGACGACGCCTGTAGCCATGTAAATCGATCCTTGATGTGAGTTATGAGAACAACCGGGCGGCATGCACTCGCAGGAGGGCTCGGGCGCCGCCAGGACAAGACACTCAGGGGAGATAGAACGAGAACAGACTGTGAGCCTGACGACCGGCAGGGGAGTCGGACGCGGCTTGTTCTGCAGCACGTGCACCGCTTGAAAGACTTGCGCGGCCGAGTGTATGTCAGCGCCTGAGCCCGTACGCGGGTTTTCACCCACCCCCGCCTACAATCGTGGCGTGAAGCACAAAAACATTGCCATCCTCATCTCGGGCCGCGGCTCCAACATGGAAGCCATTCTCAAGGCCCACCAGGCCGAAAAATGGCCTTGCAAGGTCGTCGCCGTCATCAGCAGCCGCCCCAACGCAGCGGGGCTCGAGGTCGCTCGCGCCGCCGGCATTCCCACGCAGGTGATCGACCACAAGCAGTTCGCCGGTCGCGAGGCCTTCGATGCCATGCTCAAGAAGACGCTGGAAGCCTTGCGTGCGGATTACGTGATCCTCGCCGGTTTCATGCGTGTGTTGTCGGAAGGTTTCGTGAACAGCTTCCGTGGCCGGCTCGTGAACATCCACCCGAGTCTGCTGCCGTCCTTTCCCGGACTGGCCACGCACCGTCAGGCGCTCGCCGCCGGGGTGAGGGTGCACGGCTGCACCGTGCATTTCGTGACCCCGGCTGTGGATGGCGGGCCGATCATCGCGCAAGCGATTGTTCCGGTGATGGCGGACGACACGGAAGACTCGCTCGCCGATCGCGTTCTGGCGCAGGAGCACAAGCTGCTCCCGGCGGTGGTGCGCGCGCTGGTGGAGGACCGCATCGCCATCGAAGGCCGGCAGGTGGTGGTGTCCGGCATGCCCACTCTGGTCGTGGGCGCCTGATGCGGGCGCCGGAAGTGGGGGCAGCCAGCGGCTTCCCCGAAGGACAGATTGCCCCGGCGACGCTGCGCCATGTGGTGGGTGCGCTGGGTGAAGTGCTGCGCTTTCAGTACCCCGCAGATGCGGTGGTGTCGCGTTATCTGCGCAGCGAGCGCGAGCTCGGCGTGCGTGATCGCGCCTGGCTTGCCGAGACAGTCTTTGCCGTGCTGCGCGAGAAGCGCCTGTTCGAGCATCTGGCCAGCCAGCTCGACGCTGCACCCCTGCAGAGACTCGCCCTGCTCGCCATCGCGCGGCATGGCGGCGCTGCGGCGCTTGCGCGTGCCGTACCGGACGCGCTGGCCAGGAAGGCGGCCGGCGTGCTGCGCACTGATCCGGCAAGCCTTGAACCCGCCGTCCGCTTGAGCGCGCCGGATTGGCTGTATGCAGAGCTCTTCACCGAGTTCGGTGCTGAGTCGAGCGAAGCGCTGCTTGCGGCGCTGAACCAGCCGGCGCCGCTGGACCTGCGCGTCAATCTCATGAAGTCCGAGCGCGAGACGGCGCTGGCCGCATTGCGCGCTGCCGGCTTGACGGCCGAACCCACGCCGATCTCCCCCTGGGGCATCCGCGTGGCGGGGCGGCCCAACGTAAGCAAACTCGAGATTTTCGAGCAGGGCGGCATTGAGGTGCAGGACGAGGGTTCGCAGCTGCTCGCCCTGTTGCTCGGCGCACGCCGTGGTGAGATGGTGGCGGACTTCTGCGCCGGTGCGGGCGGCAAGACCCTGGCCATTGGCGCACAGATGCGCGGTACGGGCCGTGTGTATGCCTTCGATGTGTCATCAAAGCGTCTGGACAAGCTGAAGCCACGTCTGGCACGAAGCGGTTTGTCCAACGTCGTGAGCATCGCGATCGAGAGCGAGAACGATGCGCGCATCAAGCGTCTCAGCGGCAAGCTGGATCGGGTGCTGGTTGATGCACCGTGCAGCGGTCTGGGAACCCTGCGCCGCAATCCCGATCTCAAATGGCGGCAGCAGCCTTCCGATGTGACGGAGCTGCATGACAAGCAGCTCGGGATCCTGCGCAGTGCCGCACGTCTTGTGAAGCCGGGCGGGCGACTGGTCTACGCAACCTGCAGCATCCTGAAGCAGGAGAATTCGGGCGTGGTTCAGGCCTTTCTGGACAGCCAGACGGACTACACGCTGCTGGATGCCGCGGGTCTCCTGCGCGCGGCCACTGACTGGCCCGCTGGTCTGCCGTTGTCCGAGGGGCCGATGCTGCAGTTGCTGCCGCATGTGCACCAGACTGACGGCTTCTTCGCTGCGGTGCTCGAGCGCCGCGTGCCTTGATGTCTCAAACCATCGAAATGACGATTGCCCCCGCCGTTCCGATCGCACCCGCTCCGGCCACGCCGATTCCATCAAACGATGTCAATTTCTTCCGGGAAATGGCTGAGCTGCTGGCTGACTTGCGCAGCCCTGCAGTCCTGTGGCAGCTCGCCGCGATTGCGCTCGCCCTGCTGATCGGCTGGTCAGTCACGCGCTGGCTGCGGACTCGCCAGGAGGCGCACGTCGCAGCGGCCAGGCTGACCCTGCACATCAGCACACCGCTCATCGCGCTCGTGATGCTGCTTTTGTTGCGCATGGCTCTGCAGCATGCAGGCGTGAATACGGCTTTTGTACGTGTTGCGCTGCTTTGGCTCGCTACTTTCGCCGTCGTTCGGCTCGTTGTGCATGTGCTGCGCACGAGCTTCAAGGCTGCGGCCTGGATAGAGTCGTTTGAGCGCTGGATCGTGATCAGCCTGTGGCTGATGCTGGTCCTGCTCGTGACTGGCTGGTATCGCCCGGTCTGGGACTGGCTGGAAAGCTTCGCATTCCCGATCGGCGGCGCAAAGGTGAATGTCGCCGAGCTGCTCGCTGGCGTGATCGCTGTGGGTGTGACGCTGCTGGCGGCACTGTGGGCTGGGACCGCGATCGAGGCGCAACTCAACAAGGCCGCCGGACTGGACTCCAGCACGCGCGTAGTCTTGTCGCGCGTGGCCAAGGCGGTGCTGTTGCTCATCGGCGTGCTGCTCGGCCTGTCGATCGTCGGATTTCCGCTCGGGGCACTGTCGGTGTTTGGCGGCGCCCTGGGCGTGGGCCTCGGTCTCGGTCTGCAGCGTATTGCGAGCAACTACGTGTCGGGCTTCATCATCCTGCTCGATCGTTCGGTGAAGATCGGCGACATGATCACCGTGGACAAGTATTACGGACGCGTCACGCAGATCACCACGCGCTACACCGTGGTGCAGGGTTTTGACTCCAGCGAAGCGATCATTCCGAATGAGATGCTGGTGTCCACGCCGGTTCAGAACAACACTCACTCGGACTCTCGCACGCAGGTCAAGCTGCCCGTGAGCGTCAGCTACGAAGGCGATCTCGATCTTGCGCTGCGCATTCTCGAGGACTGCGCGAAGGAGCACTCTCGCGTGGTTGCCGATCCTGCACCCAATGCGATGGTGCTGGGGTTTGGAGCAGACGGAATCGATTTGCAGGTGAGCTTCTTCATCCCTGATCCCGAGAACGGAACCGGCGGTGTGCGGTCTGATGTGGCACGGGCTGTTTGGGCCCGCTTCAAGGCCGAGGGCGTTTCGGTGCCATATCCGCAACGTGTGATCCACCTCAACAATGCGGCTGGAGAAAGCATCGTTTCGACGAGGGACGGCCTAAAATCCGCGGTTCATAAGGAGTGAGGACGCAATGACAGGATTCACCGACGGCTTGCTCGGTTTTTTCAACACGGGCTTGCTTGATCTGTCCGGCTGGCAGCTGCTCGTCGTGCTGCTGGTGCTGACGCACATCACCATCGCATCGGTAACGATCTATCTGCACCGCGCCATGGCGCACCGCGCACTGGATCTGCACCCGGCGGTGGCCCACTTCTTCCGTCTCTGGTTGTGGCTGACGACCGGCATGGTCACGCGTGAATGGGTTGCGATTCACCGCAAGCATCACGCCAAGTGCGAAACCCCGGAAGACCCGCACAGCCCGCAGGTCCATGGTCACTGGACGATCCTGCGCTTTGGCGTGTCGATGTATCGCGCAGAAGCGAAGAACAAGGAAACCATCGAGCGCTACAAGCACGGCTGCCCGGAAGACTGGGTCGAGCGCAACGTGTATTCGCGCTTCACCTGGCAGGGCATGGGCGTGATGCTGCTGATCGACCTTGCTCTCTTCGGTGCTGCGGGCCTGACGATCTGGGCCGTGCAGCTGATGTGGATTCCGATCACCGCTGCCGGCATCATCAACGGCACAGGCCATACGCACGGCTATCGCAACTTTGACTGCCCTGACGCCTCCACCAACATCCTGCCCTGGGGCATCATCATCGGTGGCGAAGAGCTGCACAACAACCATCACGCTTTTGCTTCTTCGGCCAAGCTGTCGGCCCGCTGGTACGAGTTCGACATCGGCTGGATGTACATCCGCATCCTGGAGCTGCTCGGTCTGGCCAAGGCGCGCAAGACCATTCCCAAGTTGAAGCTCCAGCCGATGGCCAAGGCGCAGGCCGACGGCCAGACGCTCGATGCAATCGTGGCCCATCGCTTCGAAGTCATGCGGACCTACGCCAAGACGCTGAAGGCCGCCTACAAGTCCGAGCGCGCCAAACTGTTCGCCCAGCGCGGCGGCGAGTGCGAGCAGGTGAAGTCGGCCAAGCGCTGGCTGCAAGTGGATGCAAGCAAGCTGTCTGCCGACGCACGCGCACACCTGGCCGACATCCTGGCCCAGAGCGAGAAGCTCAAGAAGCTTTACGAAATGCGCGATGAACTCGCCCAAATCTGGGCACGCTCATCCGAGTCGCGCGAGCAACTCATCAAGAAGCTGCAGGACTGGTGTGCCAAGGCGGAATCCAGTGGAGTGCAGGCGCTTGAAGAGATGTCGCTGCGCCTTCGTCGCTACGCTGTCGCCTGAGGCCCATGGCGGAAAAGCAGGCAGGTTTCCTGCCCACTCAGCCATGGTCCGAGCAGACTCCGCTCTCTGAAGAGTTTCTGTCTCGCTTGCGCGCCATGGAGCGCGCGTATCTCATGCAGGAAAGCCCGCTGCGCCAATGCGGCTTTTCCGGCAGCCAGCGCCGCTGGGAAACACAGCGGCGTCCGATCGTGCAAGCCATCGAAGGCGACGGTGACTTGCTCAACCTGGGTTGTGCCAACGGCTATCTGCTGGAGTCACTGGTCAAGTGGGCGGAGGAGAAGGAGATCTTCCTGACGCCGCATGGGCTGGACGCCGGCAAGCTGCTCATCGAGCAGGCCCAGAAGCGCATGTCGCTGTTCTCGCGCAACTTTTACATCGGCAATGCCTGGGACTGGGTTCCACCGCGGCAGTACTTGTATGTCTACACCAGCGTCGATCTGGTGCCGCCCGAGTTCGTGCCGGCCTATCTGAAGCGCATCGGACGCGACATCGTTGCTGACGGCGGGCGGCTGATCGTCGGCTCTTATGGAAGCCGTTCGAGGCAGCAGGAGCCCATGAACCTGCGCTATCTATTTGATGACATGGGCTGGGCCACTGACGGCATGGCTTCCGCGCCGGGCGGACCTGACATGCCTGTGGCGGCCCGCTTCATCTGGCGCGACTTCTAGGTGCGTGTACCGGCGCTAAACGAGTGCGCCGGACCAGCACCAAAACAAAAGGCCCGCGATGCGGGCCTTTTGTTTTGGTGCTGGATCAATTACTTGATCTTGGTTTCCTTGTATTCCACATGCTTGCGAGCGACCGGATCAAACTTCTTGATCAGCATCTTCTCAGGCTTGGTCTTCTTGTTCTTGGTGGTGGTGTAGAAGTGACCGGTACCAGCGGTCGACTCGAGCTTGATCTTTTCACGCATGATGAGTGCTCCTGGGTCAGCCGTTGATTCAGATCTTGCCGGCGGCGCGCATTTCGGCCAGCACGGTGTCCACGCCACGCTTCTCGATGGTACGCAGACCGGCGTTGGTCAGGCGCAGGGAGACCCAACGGTTCTCGCTCTCAACCCAGATGCGGCGGTTCTGCAGGTTGGGCAGAAAGCGGCGCTTGGTCTTGTTGTTGGCGTGGGAGACGTTGTTGCCCACCATCGGGCGCTTGCCCGTCACTTCACATACGCGTGCCATGCTGACACTCCACAGTTCTTCGGTCTGATAGGTTGATGACGGTTGGCCAGAAGGGTTGCCGCAGCGGCTTCCGATTCACAGGGGCGGCACCGTCAGGTGCGGCCGGCCTCGGCATCTCGGTATGGGTTGCAACTGCGCCTCAAGGAAAAGCCTTCGGCGCAATACGCAAAGACCGAGACTCTATCACGAAAAGGGCTTTCCGATCAAACACTTGCCCTGCTGCGTCATGGGAAAGCACTGGAGGAGCTGCTCCACTGTTGATGCAGTCTCATGAGGGTTGCATTTAATTCATCGGACATGGCGGGTTCGCCGCGTTGCGACCTTGCTAGATCAGGCCCGCCTGCGCCATCGACCGGGCCGTGCCGGCAGTCACTACAAAGTGATCGAGTACCTGAACGTCCACCAGCGCAAGGGCGGCACGCAGCGCGGCGGTCAGGCTGACATCGGCCTGGCTCGGCTCAGCCACGCCGGAGGGGTGGTTGTGCGCGAGGATCACGCTGGCTGCGTTGTGCGCCAGCGCAGCTTTCACGACTTCTCGCGGGTACACGCTTGTCTGTGTCAGGGTTCCGGTGAACAGCCGCTCGGCGCGGATGAGGCGGTTCTGCGCGTCCAGAAACAGCACCATGAAAACCTCGGCCAGTTCGCCGCCGAGCTGCAGGCGCAGAAAGTCTGAGACGTCCGAGGGACTCGACAAGGCGGTCGGTTCGCGCAGGCGCTCATCCAGCGCGCGGCGCGCCAGTTGAAGCGCCGCTTGGAACTGGAGCGCCTTCGCAGGCCCCAGGCCCTTGATCTTTGACACCTCGGCCGGGGACGCGTGCATCAGTGCCGTGATCGAGCCGAAGTGGCCGAGCAGCTCGCGGGCCAGGTCCACGGCGCTCTTGCCCGCCACACCCACGCGGAGCAGCACAGCCAGCAGCTCGGCGTCGCTCAGAGCGCCCGGGCCGAGAGAGAGCATCTTTTCGCGCGGTCGGTCGTTCTCGGGCCAGTCGGTAATGGGCATCTAAACTGAATTCTTCTGGAGAGACTGCCTTGAATGTTCAAACCGACTCTGCGACTGCAGACGCGGGGGCGCAGCCGGTGATCGGCGCGGACTCGTTTGTAACGCTGCACTATCGCATCTCGCTGACCCACGCTGCGGCTGCCGACGCCGCGCAAACAGGGGAGGCGGACTTCCTGAACACCTTTGCCGACAAGCCCGCCACCCTGCAGATGGGGCTTGGTCAACTGGCGCCGGCACTGGAGCAGCGCTTGATCGGGCTCGCGCAAGGCGAGCACCATGTATTTGACGTGCCGGCCGGCGAGGCCTACGGGCAGCGCAGCGCGGAGCTGGTGCAGCGCGTGTCGCGCGAGCTGCTCAAGCGCGAGAGCGAGCTGCTGACGACCTTCGAGCCCGGTGATGTGGTCGAGTTCAACGCCCCGGCGACAGCGAATCGTCCTGCTGGGCGCTTTGCCGGCGTGGTGAAGGAGATCGATGCGAAGGGTGCGCTGTTCGACTTCAACCACCCGCTGGCGGGTCAGCCGATCCGCTTTGAAGTCAAGATCATCGGAGTGCTGTGATGGATGCCCATGAAGTGACCCGTGAGCCGATGGGCCAGGGCGGTGAGGACGCCGACATCCTGCTGGCCAACCCGCGCGGTTTCTGTGCTGGCGTGGATCGCGCCATCGAGATCGTTGAACGCGCGCTCACGCTCTATGGCGCACCGATCTACGTGCGCCACGAGATCGTGCACAACACCTTTGTGGTGGAAGGTCTGCGCGCCAAGGGCGCCGTGTTCATCGAAGATCTTGCGGATGTGCCGCAGGGCGCCACGCTGATCTACTCAGCGCACGGCGTGCCGAAGTCGGTCCGACGTGAGTCGCAGGCCCGCGGACTGCGTGTGTTCGATGCCACCTGCCCGCTGGTCACCAAGGTGCACATCGAAGTCCTCAAGCTGCGCAAGGAGGGCTACGAGATCATCATGATCGGCCATGCCGGCCACCCCGAGGTGGAAGGCACGATGGGCCAGACCGAGGACGGCATGATCCTCGTCGAGACGATCGAGGATGTCAGCCGCATCTCGGTCAAGGACCCGGCCAAGCTGGCCTACGTCTCGCAGACCACGCTCTCGGTGGACGAAACCCGCGACGTGATCGACGCCCTGCGCGCGCGCTTCCCGCTGATCCGCGCCCCAAAGAAGGACGATATCTGCTACGCCACACAGAACCGGCAGGACGCGGTCAAGTTCATGGCGCCCAAGGTGGATGTGGTCATCGTCGTGGGCAGTCCGACCAGCAGCAACTCCAATCGCCTGCGTGAGCTGGCGGAAAAGCTCGGCGCCCGCGCCTACATGGTCGACGGCGCGCACGAGATTCAGCCGCAATGGCTCGAAGGCGCGCGCCGCTTCGGCGTGACTGCGGGCGCCTCGGCACCCGAGGTACTCGTCAAGGAAGTCATCTCCACACTCAAGGCCCGCGGGGCAGGCTCGGTCAGTCAGCTCGATGGTGTGACCGAGCACATCATGTTTCCGCTGCCCAAGGGGCTGAAGCTGCCTGGCGAGCAGGGCGCGGCGACAGCGATGGAAGTCGCGCCGCAGCGCTGACCCAAGCTGTGTGATCGGCTTGCGCGCTCGGCCGGATTAGGAGGCCAATACGCCTCCGCAGGAAAGCCCTGATGCCTCACGCTGCAGCCTCAGGGCACACTCAGCGCCTGTCGCTGCATTCACACTCGCAGCGCTGCCGGCCCGAGGGGATCGCAACCGGGCCAAGCATTCATACCCACAAGGAGACCCCAGATGACACACCCCCGCAAGCTGGCTGCCATGGCGCTGGCGCTCTCGGCCTCGCTGCTCAGCTTCGGTGCTAGCGCCCAGGGCGCATGGCCCGCCGGCAAGCCCATCCGCGTGATCGTGCCCTTCCCGCCGGGCGGCACCACCGACATCGTCACCCGCCTGGTCATGCCAGAAGTCGGCAAGATCCTTGGCGCGAACGTGGTGATCGAGAACCGAGGCGGCGGCGGTGGTTCCATCGGCGCCACGGAAGTGGCCAAGGCTGCACCGGACGGCTTCACCTTCGGCGTGGCCACCGTCTCCACGCATGCCGTGAACCCGGCCTGCAACCCGAAGCTGGCCTACAACCCCCTCAAGGACTTCGCGCCTGTGAGCAACATGGCGCACACGGCCAACGTGATCGTGGTGCACCCCAAGGTGCCGGCGCAGAACATGAAGGAATTCATCGATCTGCTGAAGAAGAATCCGGCCAAGTACTCCTTTGCCACCAGCGGCACCTGCGGCATTGCCCACATGATGGGCGAGCAGTTCAAGGTGTCCACGGGTACGTTCATGCTGCACATTCCCTACCGCGGCAGCGGCCCGGCGCTCAATGACACCCTGGCCGGCCAGGTGGAAGTGATGCTCGACAACCTGCCCAGCTCCATGCCGCACATCCAGGCCGGCAAGCTGCGCCCCCTGGCCATTGCCTGGGACAAGCGCCTGCCGCAGCTGCCCAATGTGCCGACCTACGGCGAACTGGGCCTCAAGGAGATGAACGATCCGGCGTGGTACGGCATCGTGGCGCCCGCGGGCACCTCGCGCGACATCATCAACCGAGTTCAGGCAGCCGTGAAGCAGGCCGTGAGCAACCCGGATCTGGCCAAGCGCCTGCGTGAGGCCGGTGCCGAGCCGTTGGGCAACACGCCGGAGCAGTTCGCCGCCGAGATCAAGAAGGAAATGGACAAGATGGCTGCGCTCGTGAAGCGCCAGGGCATCAAGCTCGACCAGCAGTAAGCAGCCGCGAGGCGTGGCAAGACGGCCCGGTTCACGCCGGGCCGTTTGCTTTTTCGGCATGCGCCATCGGCGCATCAAGCCGCGCGCTAGCATCCCGCCCATGAAAGAACCCCGGGCGCCCGCTGCGCCGCTGCATGCCGATGACGCCGCGTTGATCGACCGGTTCGCCGATGCGCTCTGGCTGGAGCACGGACTGGCCGGCAACACGCTGGCGGCCTATCGCGGCGATCTGGGCGGGCTGGCGAGGCATCTGCGCGGCACAGGACGCGCGCTCGACGCCGCCGCCGAAGCCGATCTCTACAGCTGGTTCGCTGCTGCCGCACCCGGCACGCGCGCAAGCACCAGCAACCGCCGCCTGGCCACGCTGCGCCGCTTCTTTGCCTGGGCGCTGCGCGAGCGCCTCGTCGCCGCCGACCCCACGTTGCGCATTCCGACAGCCAAGCGCGCGCCACGCATCCCCAAGACCCTGACCGAGGCGCAGGTCGAGGCGCTGCTGGCCGCGCCAAACACCGATACGCCGCTGGGCCTGCGCGACCGCGCCATGCTCGAGCTGATGTATGCCAGCGGCCTGCGCGTGAGCGAGCTGGTGGGCGTGACATTGATTCAGGTGGCGCTGAACGATGGCGTCTTGCGCGTGATGGGCAAGGGCAGCAAGGAGCGCCTGGTGCCCTTCGGTCTGGCCGCGCGGGACTGGCTGGAGCGCTACCTGCGCGAGGGCCGTGCTGCGATTCTGGACGGCCAGGTGAGCGACGCCCTGTTCGTCACCGCCCGCGGTGGGCCGATGACGCGGCAGATGTTCTGGAACCTGATCAAGAAGTACGCCGTGGTCGGTGGCGTGAATGCACCGCTCTCACCGCACACGCTGCGCCATGCCTTTGCCACCCACCTGCTCAATCACGGTGCCGACTTGCGCGTGGTGCAGCTGCTGCTCGGCCATGCAGACATCACCACCACCCAGATCTACACCCATGTGGCGCGCGAGCGGCTCAAGCAGCTGCACGCCGCCAATCACCCCCGCGCCTGAGCGCCTGCACCTGCGCGGCTTCACGGACACGCCATGAGCACCCTCATTTCCTACAGCGGCGGCAAGGACTCCACCCTCGCCCTCTGGCGCGCCCAGCGCCTGGCGGCTGCAGGCGAACTGCCCACCGTCACAGCCCTGCTTACTGCGCTCGAAGAAACCGGCCAGCGCGCCCGCTCCCACGGTGTGAGCCGCGCTCTGCTGGCCGAGCAGGCGCGCTGCCTCGGGCTGGCGCACCACAGCATCTCGGCCACCTGGGCGGACTACGAGGCGCAGTTCGTGGCCCGGCTGCAGGCCCTCGCCGCGCAGGGCATTACAGACGTGGTGTTTGGCGACATCGACCTGCAGCCGCACCGCGACTGGGAGGAGAAGGTCTGCGCCCGCGCCGCGCTGCGCGCCCATCTGCCCCTCTGGGGCCAAGGCCGCCGCGCACTGGTGGACGAGTTTCTCGCCGCCGGCTTCAAGGCCCGCGTGGTCTGCGTGGACGGCCGCTTTCTGGACGAAGGATTCGTGGGCTGCGAGTTCGATTCGCACTTTCTCGCCCGCCTGCCCGCAACTGTGGACGCCTGCGGCGAAAACGGCGAATTCCACACCTTCGTGTACGACGGCCCGAACTTCCAGCGGCCGGTGCCCTGGATCAGCCGCGGCCGCCAAAGCACCGTCTCACCGCCCGAATACGGCCGCCAGACCTATCACTTCGATCTGTTGGACTGTGCCTGAGTCACCGCTCGCTGTCTGGCGTCAGATGCATCACAAAATTCATGCCTACAAAAAGGTCGGTTTCCGCATGTCTGGTGCGGATCTTGGCTGAAAATTGATTATCAAATTTCAGTTGAAAAACAGTCGCTCTTGGCGCCGTTTATCAATCGAAAAGTGGGTAAGGTGCGCGGGCTCGTGGGGGCGCAGTGTGCGCTGCGGGTCGCGCCCTCGGACTTGATGCCGTTTTGCCGCTCGCGCAGCGCAGAGCGGTCTCGCTCAGATGGGAAAGGCCGTGGATAGAGCTGGTGTCAGCGGATGAACGTAATCGTGTCTGCCCCCTTTCTTTCGTTACCCCTTTTTCGTTCAGCTCTTTATATGAATTCGCACGTAGAAATAGATAAATATTCCGCCAGAAGCGAGGCCGTGCACCCACAAACCACTGGCCTCACCCAGACCGAGCCCGAGCCGACTTGCAGTAGTTAATCCTTTAGCAAACGAAGGGTCCCCAGCGATTAAATAATCGGAAACAATCAAAGGAACTGCAACGAACACGAGAAAAGCAGGCATCCATAGCGGGACTTGTTTAACTAAACCGAGCTTCACTCTGATAACGATCAAGCGTCTTTGAAGCCATGGATACCAGAAGCCGGTTAGCCACATTAGCGGTTGCATTGCAAAGGAGAGGCACTTAACGAAAAGCGTTACTTCCGGGAAATCACTGCTAGACGCGTGGAGATCTAGGAAGGGAAACAGTTGAACCATCCAATTGCAAAACGCGGCGAGAACTGGGGAGGTGCGAAGAATGTCGCTAGGTGCAAAGATCGCGATTAGGCAAACAATTACGGGCGGTACGAACCACGTTGCTAGCGCAAAGCGCCACGGCCCGGCTTTCTGGTAGCGCAAGCCCTCGATTTGCTCAGGCGTGAGCGGCGGCAGTGCAGGTTCTGCAGTCGTCATCAAGAACTCCCGATGTATATGTTTATGAAGGAAAAGAGGAAAAGGGGTCAGACACGATTAAGTTCACCCGCTGACCCCGGTTCTTTCCGAGGTCGACCCCGCCCGAGCGAGGCCGCCCTGCGCTGCGCCAGTACCTCGACTTCTTGCGCAAAGCGCGAATCCCCCAGCGCCCAACCCCTGTGAGTACTCGATCGGATCATGTTCAGCGCCGCGTCGTCCAGATCGCTGAGCCATAGCGCCCGGTAAGCGCACTGGCGAGTCGATGCATCGGTGCCCAGCGCGTCGTACACGGCATGCGGCGCGACCCAGTCTGCGTTCTCACCGCGTGCGCCTGAGGCGTTCGCGCCGTGGCTGGACCACGGATAGTCCGCGGGCTGCGCGACCATTGCCGCGCGCACTGGGTTGTCTTCGATGTAGCGCATGCAGGTCAGAAGGTACCGCTCGCTGTCCACCACCGTGGCGCGATAGCGGCCTTCAAACAGCGTACCGGTGCGACCATAGGTGGAATTGAAGTACTGCACATAGCGCCGCCCGGCCGATTGCAGCGTCTTGGGCAAGCTCTGCGCATCGCCGGGCGAGGCCAGCAGGTGGACGTGGTTCGTCATCCAAACGTATGCGTGTATCGCCAGGCCAAACCGCGCGGCCGCCTCCACCACGCAGTCACGCCAGAACCTCAGATCGGCGTCGGCAGCAAAAATCGCTTGGCGATTGTTGCCTCGCAGGATGATGTGCTGCGGGCAGCCGGGGATGAAGTAACGGGGCAGGCGGGCCATGGGGGGTTCGCTAGGGAACGTGGGGCGGAGAAATCATGCAACGCCCTAGATTAATCGTGTCTGACCCTATTTCTCTACATTTCTCTAGAAGTGAAAATCAACCGAATAAAATACTCATTGCGATCTGCGAAAATGCTCTCGTAGAGCCAGCGCACCTTCTAGCGCGTAAACCAGCAGCGCAACCGCCATAAATCCTGCAAGCAGCCAGCCAAACACCGCTAGCGCCCAGCGCTCAGAGTTAACAGGCATCCATCGAAGGTCCATTCCTGGATTAACGAATAGGGCAAAGTACGCCATAGCTGGCGCGCCGACGCACAAAACAAGTACAAAGAACATCTGCTTTAGCAGTCCTGCGCCTTGCCATTTGGTTTCGGCCGCACGTCTGTAGTCTCGCTGTGCTAACGACCTCAGATATGGAATGTGCATGGGTGCATGAAGCAACATAAATGCAAAATATACTTGAGCAACGTCTGGGAAGGCGGAATTTTTAACATAGCTTCTGATAGATGGAAAAAGTCCCGTCAAGGACTCACACAAAGCCCGAACTCCGGCTGCCTCGCGCAGGATGTCAGGTGGGGCTGCCGCCGCAAAGCCGGCGGCTAACATGATTGGTATGGCTATTTTCCATTCCTTAATGAAATATAGAGTCGAAGGCTGGTGCTCATTTCTGAGATTCATGCCGAGTAATTCCTCAAAAACAAGTTGGTTAATTCTCATCAGTACACGGACCCAAGGATGGCAGCACACCCAAGCACAAGCTCGACTGACAAGCGAGATAGCACAAAGGAAAAGGGTTCAGCACGATTAAGTTCACCCTCTGGCAACGGTTCTTTCCGAGGTCTTTCCCGCCCGAGCGAGGCCGCCCTGCGCTGCGCGAGTGCGTCGACTTCTTGCGCAAAGCGCGAATCCACCAGCGCCCAACCCCTGTGAGCAGATTAATCGTGTCTGACCCCATTTCTGCCCCACAACGCCTGCGGTGTCATAAAGGGTATCAAACTTCTTCAGCTCGCTCTCAACGAGGGTCTGGTAATCAGGCATTTTTTTCACCTCTCTTTGTATCGTAAAAAAATCTCATGTAGCTTGCTGCCTGACCCACCACAAACGCCAAAGAAAACATGATGGGACCTAGCACCATCGAGTAGCCGATACGGTTATTTGTAGTTAACCCTGCAACCCAAGAAGGATCCCCTTGCATCCCGGTAAGAATCATCGGAGAAATCAACGCAAATATCGTTAAAATTACCGCACCAAATAGCGCCCCTCCATTTACATGGGTATTCATTGCAGCACGTCGAGCTCGTGCAATATTATAGTTTTGAGTGAGCTCAAGGGTGCAGCTAATCGCTACCGCCAGATAAAATGCAATAACAAAGAAGGCGTTAGCTAATAGTGCCATCTGAGGGTAGCGCGTCGAATTAGCATGCGTTGCGATGTCCCAACTCGGGTTGATTTTGAGAATGGCCTCTCTGACCATCTCGCTGAACGTAGTGAGCACAGCACTCCTCTCCAGGACATCAACGGGTGCTAGTAGTGGAATTGCGGTTGCGCAGAGGAGCAGGATTAGAAACGGTGGGTTCAATGCGCCTCGCCAAGAAAAAGCTGGTATAGGCTCAGGAATATCAGTAGCTGGATGTCGCTTCATGGCCTTCCTTAAGTCAAGGCAAAGAAATGGGGTCAGACACGATTAAGTTCATCCTCTGACCCCGGGTCTTTCCGAGGTCGACCCCGCCCGAGCGAGGCCGCCCTGCGCTGCGCCAGTGCCTCGACCTCTCGCGCAAAGCGCGAATCCCCCAGCGCCCAACCCTTGTGTGTACTCGATCGGATCATGTTCAGCGCCGCGTCGTCCAGATCGCTGAGCCATAGCGCCCGGTAAGCGCGCTGGCGGGTCGATGCATCAGTGCCCAGCGCGTCGTACACGGCATGGGGCGCGCCCAGTCTGCGTTCTCACCGCGTGCGCCTGAGGCGTTCGCGCCGTGGCTGGACCACGGGTAGTCCGCGGGCTGCGCGACCATTGCCGCGCGCACCGGGTTGTCTTCGATGTAGCGCATGCAGGTCAGAAGGTACCGCTCGCTGTCCACCACCGTGGCGCGATAGCGGCCTTCAAACAGCGTACCGGTGCGACCATAGGTGGAATTGAAGTACTGCACATAGCGCCGCCCGGCCGATTGCAGCGTCTTGGGCAAGCTCTGCGCATCGCCGGGCGAGGCCAGCAGGTGGACGTGGTTCGTCATCCAAACGTACGCGTGTATCGCCAGGCCAAACCGCGCGGCTGCCTCGACCACGCAGTCACGCCAGAACCTCAGATCAGCTTCGGCAGCAAAAATCGCTTGGCGATTGTTGCCTCGCAGGATGATGTGCTGCGGGCAGCCGGGGATGAAGTAACGGGGAAGGCGGGCCATGGGTGGTTCGCGAGGGAGTGTGGAGCGGAGAAATCATGCAACGCCCCAGATTAATCGTGTCTGACCCTATTTCTCCTAAACTCAGATTACCAACGTCAGCGTCGAACTGTTCTTGCTGGGGGAAGCCTTGCGGAGTTCTGATTAACTCTGTCCATCCAATAGGCTCAACCAAACGATTGGGGGCATCTAGAACATTCTCTCCGCCGCCCCGCTGATCGTTGTAAACATGCGCCGCCAACGCCGCATATTCTTCTTTCATAATCATGACTTACTCCAAATACCGTCAAGAAACTTTGAATACTACGCAATATTCAATTCTCTTTAAATCGTTGAAATTATTCGCTGCGTCTCGATCCGTTGCCTGCATACTTATCAGACAACGTCTTAAATCGGCGTTCATCAATAACTCGCGCATCGAGATCACTAAACACTGGGTCGCACCACTGCTTCGCTTTGTCAGCAATCGTCACGGGCCTGTGCGAGAGCGGCGGTAGGCAGCGCAAGACATTAGCTGTCTCTCGCAACGCAGGAGGGACCGATAAAAAAGGAATTCGCTGGAATCCATTGTTCCATTCAAATGCCACCAAAAAATATCGTGGACTATCGTAAATGTTATAGTTGCTTGGCCCTCTCGGCGCTCCAATTGCGTACACCTTACCATCAGCGACATCAATAACCATGGGAATTAAATAACTTCGCCAAGTCTGCTTACCCCCCATCTCAGGCAGAGAAAAAGTCACCCAGCTCTGTCGAGTTCCATAGTTTTTTATATAATCGTGCTTCTGCTTGATAGTAATAACGCGCCCATCCGAAAGCCGAACCTCCTCTTCCCATGACGGGTATCGAGCGTCATACCAACGCCAAGTGAGGAATATCACCACTAGAACGGGAACCGTCGCCCAAAACAGCACCTTCTTCACGGTGACCCACCGTGCCTGCTTCAACTCTGCTGTGTTCATGCGCTGACTCCGTGTGAGTGGTCTTGCGTTGGTTGTTGGTGAGTTCGGCAAGGTTGTGCATCTAATCTTGACCCAATAATCAGTCGTTTTCGGCCGCGTTTATCATGATCGACCATTGGCCGAAGAAGTCCATTCAGAAAGCGGAAATCCTGCTTATGAGCAGGATTTCTCATTTGATTTCGGCCAACTTGGCGTGAGCTCACAGCGCCCTGCATCCCCATGATGTCTTCGTGGTCTGCACCGCCATGGACCAAGTCATCGCCCGTGCCCGATCGGATCAGATCGTCACCCGCCACACCGTCGATCACATTGCCGCTGTCGCGCGTACTCAGCCGGTTGAACCAGTTGCTGACCGAGTAGTAGCTCGACTGGCCCTGGGCGTCGGTTTGCCGACCCACGGCCCAGCCGTTGCCCCGGCTGAAGACGTCTGCAGGCAGCTCGATGGCCACAGGCTCCTCGAAGTTGAGCGCGTAGACCGTGCCACCACCCGAGCCCCGAATGCGGTCATTGCCCGCCCCTCCGCCCAAGAAGTCTCGGCCCACGCTCCCACACAGGATGTCATCGCCCGCGCAGCTATACAGGGGGCCGTGGATGCATTCGGTTTGGGTGCTGGTCATTTCGCGATCCTTACTAGACAGAATGTGGGCCAAGAGATACGACGTGATCGACCTGCATCGCCTTCGGCAGCCCGTGGGTAATGAACAGCATGGTCACCTTGCCCTTGAGCGCGTTGACGGTGCTTGCGAAAGATTCAGCGGTAGCCTGATCCAGGTTGCTGGTGGCCTCATCAAAGATCAGCACCTTGGGGCGCTTGAGCAACGCGCGGGCAATGGCAATCCGCTGCTTCTGCCCGCCTGAAAGCCCCGCGCCGCGCTCGCCAATCTCGGTCTGGTAGCCCTGGGGCAGTTGTTCGATCACGCCGTGGATCTCGGCCATCTGGCAGGCCTGCACGATCTCTTCGAAGGTGGCCTGGGGGTTGGCCATCTGCAGGTTCTCGTAGACGGTGCCGCTGAAGAGCACTGTTTCCTGCGGTACCACGCCGAACAGGCTGCGCAGCTCGTTGGCAGCCAAGTGGCGGATATCGATGCCGTCGATGCGGATGCTGCCTTCGGTCGGCAGGTAGAAGCCCTGCAGCAGCTTGGCCAAGGTGCTCTTGCCGGTGCCGCTCGGCCCCATGATGGCCACGGTGGTGCCGGGTTCTACGGTGAGACTCAGGTTTTTGTAGAGGAAGGGGCAGTCATCGCCATAGCGAAAGGCAATGGCTTGCACCTCAATCCGGCCCATGCCTGCGGCCTGGCGGCTGGGGGTAAGGCTGTAGGGCTCGGTGGGGGCGTTCATCAGATCGCCCAGGCGCTTGACGGCCAGGCTGGCCTGCTGGAACTGGGTCCAGAGACCCGTCAGACGCATCACCGGCTGGCTGAGCTTGCCGGCAAACATCTGGAAGGCGACGAGCATGCCGATGGTGAAGGCCGGGGTGGTCATGACGATCCAGGCGCCGGCCAGCAGGATCAGCAGGGTCATGGCCTGCTCCAGGGTGCTGGCGACCGCATTGCAGGTGCTGGCCGGTGGCTCGGTGTGATGGCCCATGCGATTTCGCGAGCGGGGGGCGGTGAGGGCGGGCGTTGATTCTCGCGCGAACGGCGTTTTCGACGTTGGTGCAGGCATCCAGTCAACGGAACTGCACCAGGCTTCGGCATCGGATGCCGGTTCTGTGCAGCCGGCGGCGGTTGGCGGGCAGGGTGTGGCGCTGCCAGCGGGAATGGTCAGCGAATTCTTGGCTGAAATCAACACATTTTCTATTCAATAAATGCAGTTTTCCGCTTGTCATTCGGGATTCTTGAGCAGATCAATGACTCAATTCTGAGTGGCTGATAATGAACGATAACCCTGCGGGCGCTGCGCTCGGCAAAGCCCGTATGGCCCCGAGTTCATGCCGTCCGGAATCCGTCGAGACCGCCTCTGTACATGGCGCGGTTGTGCGGGCTACACGGTCCTGCCGCGGGTCGCCACGGCGATGGCATCCCGGTGACTGTGGGCTATGCGTCCTGAGCAGGCTCGCGGCCGAAACTCCGCTTGGCGCTGCTGCAGCCTCGGTGCGCTCATGGATGCGTCAGGCCGCATGGACGAATTTCGTGCGTTGACGAATCGTGAATCAAGCCTCTTAGGGTGGGCGTTCTAACTACATAATCCATCGACTGCGATTGCTTAAGTCTTCACAATGCGCGCCGTTCTGCGAACAGTTCATCTATCAAGCACGCTCTTCACAATATGAAAAAAATTGCTATCGCTCTCACCCTCGCGCTGTCCGCCACCGGCGCTGCCCACGCCACCGAACGTGGCCAGGTCCGTGCATTGAATGGCGCTGCGGGCGCCGAGATCTCCTCGCCGCAGTTCCCTGGCCTGTACGGCCAGTTCTGGCTGCAGCAGTACAGCGCCGACACATTCAAGGACGCCAATGGCAAGAACCCGGTCACCAGCCAGGCCACACCGCTGGGCACCGTGCTCATCGAGCGCGGCGGCAAGCTGGACGCCACGGCCTTTGTGCCGCGCCTGACCTGGCTGACCGACACCCGCTTTGGTGAGGGCAAGTTCGGCATTTCTGCCGCGCTGCCGCTGGTGCAGATTGACCAGCAGGTGCGTCTGACAGCCCGCGGTGCGGACGCGAGCGTCTCGCCGGCCGCCGTGGCCTCGGTGCAGGCGCAGGTGAACCCGCTGGCGGCGCGCGCTTCGGGCAAGCAGTCCGGTCTGGGCGACATGGAAGTCATGCCCTATATCGACTGGCAGACCGACACCTATCGCTATGCCTTCGGCCTGGGCGTGGTGGCGCCCACGGGCGACTACGACCCCAAGCGCCCGGTGAATACCGGCACCGGCAACTTCTGGACCTTCCGCCCGCTGGCCGTGGGTTCCTACGTGTTCGACGGCGGCATCGAGATGGGCGTGCGCGCGACCTACTCGTTCAACACCAAGAACAAGGACACCAACAACAAGAGCGGCGAGTACTTCGCGGCGGACTACTCCGTCCACTACAAGCTCTCCGACAGCTGGAAGCTCGGCGCCCAGGGCTTCGCCAACATCCAGACCACGCATGACCGCTGCGCCGCGGACACGCCGCAGGCTTTGGCCACGCGCCCGGCCAACAACTGCGGCCTGGTGCGTGCCTACGGCCTCGGGCCGGTGGGCAGCTGGACGAGCGAAGACGGCCGCGTCTTCGTGGACTTCAAGGTGCTGCGTGAGTTCGCCGTGCAGAACCGCCCGCAGGGCACCGTGTTCTGGCTGCGCGCCAACTTCCGCCTGGACCAGTAAGCCGCATCTCCATCAAGACCGCGCGCGCTGCGTGCAGCCGGGCCACAAGCCCGTGCCGCACGCCGCCCGCCTGAACCGCCGGCTGCGCCATCCGCCGCCGGCCTGAAAGACTCGTGATCATGAATACTCCCCGCTCCCTGCGCATGGCAGCCGCTGCCGGCTCCGCGCTGGTGGTCAGTGCCGGACTGCTGCTGGTTAACGTCGCATTCGCCCAGTCCGCGCCGGCCAAGGCGGCAGACACCAAGGCCGACGCCGCAAAGTCCGCCAATATCGACACCGTCACCGTGGAAGGTTTTGACTTTCCGGTGACCGCCCAGGTCGGCGGCCAGCGCCTTGCGCTGAATGGCGCCGGCGGCTCGAACATTCTGTCGGTGAAGGCCACGGCCGTGGCGCTCTATCTGCCCAGCAAGGCCACTACGCCGGAAGCCGCGTTTGTGATGCCCGGCGCCAAACGCATCACCCTCGTCGCGCTGCGTGAACTGTCTGCGCGCGACCTGTCCAGCGCACTGATCGACCGCATCCGGCAGAACGCCACGCAGCAGGAAATCGAAAGCAATGTGATGCAGCTCGCCGGCCTGGGCGGCGTGTTCGGCACCCGCCGCAGCCTGCCCAAGGGCAGCGTGGTCACCATCGACTACAACCCGGCTACCAAGAGCACCGAGTTCCGCCTGAATGGCACCGAGCGCCTGGCCGAACCGATTGTCGGTGACAGCTTCTTCCCGATGATGATGAAGGTCTGGCTCGGCCCCAGGATCCGCCCCGCTACGCGCAACGCGCTGCTCGGCATCGCCAGCTAAGCCGCGGGCGAAGCCTTCGCCCGCCCGCAACCGGTTCCGATCGCCTCAAGACGGATTCGCATCAACGGCATTGCGCACAGCCGATGTGATTGACGACCACCCCTGCATGGGCAGCGGTGGTCTTTTTTCGCCGCCAGTGCGCTGCGAGCGCACGGAATGTGGCGCGCCCGCCGCTGCGAGGTGCGTCCAAGCCGCTGCTGCTTGCGGCAGGATGCAGGCTCACCGTATGGTGCGCGAAGCCTCAAGCCGCGTGCCTCGATGAGTGCGCACGCCTCAAAGCACATCCACCCACCCGCCCATGTCTCGTACGCCTACCGCGCTTGATGACGATCATCACGGCTTCGCTGCAGCACGGTGGCTTGCCGGCGGCGTCAGGGCGGTCACGTGGCTTGCTGCGCTAGGCGGTCTGGCGCAAGTCGGCCCTGCACAGGCGCAGGCTACGCGCCAGGCCAGCGGGCAGGTCGCGGCCGCGAGCATCGAACCCCAGATGGCCATGGCCACGCTGTCGCCGGACGGGCAGCGCGATGCGCAACACTGGGTGCGCTATGGAAACTGGCCCGCGGGCGTGCCCGTGGTCGTCACGGCGATTGACTCAGGGCGCACAGTTCGCGCGCGTACGGCCGGCGGTCTGGCGGGCAGTGGCGCGGGCATGGTGTATTCCGCCGGCGTGGGCGCCGCACTCGGGCTGAACCCGGACCGACCGACTGCATTGCTGGTGCGCATGGATACTGCGCCGGGCCCGGCGCCGGCATTGACTGCACCTGCCGCAGTACCGGGCCCTGCGCCTGCCGCAAGCGCGAACGCGAGCGTGGCGCTTGCGCCTGCAGCTGCTCCTCCGGCCACCCCTGCGCCGGCGCAAGTTGTCGATCGCTCGGTACCCGCCAAGTCCGCGGCGGCTGCGCCAATTGCGGCAGCTGCTGCGGCGGTGCCCAGTCCTGTACGCCCGGTGGCTGCACCCGCCGCTGCGTCGGCTCCGCCGCCCGTGGCGAGCCCTGCATCCAATGCTGCGCCGGCTGTTGCCGCTGCGCCCGCGCGTATCCCCGCTGCCGCAGTTGCCGCGCCCGGCGCGCCTGCGGCCAAAATCGCGCCGACACCGGCCACGCCGAGCGCCACGCCGGCTTCCACGGCCGAGCCGCGGCCCGCAGCCCGTGCCGAAGCCCCCGCCGCCAAGGCGACCGCACCAGCGGGTAGCGGGCCTTCACCGCGGCCTGCCGCAGCCGGCAGACGGGCGATGTATCTGCAACTCGGGGCGTTCGCCGACGAGAAGAATGCGTGGGCCCTGTTTGCCAAGGTGCGTGCGCTCAAGCTGCCCGAGGGCGTCAAGTCCGAGATCCTGCAGCTCGACGGTCTGCACCGCGTGCGCGTCGGCCCCTTCGAGTCCCGGGCGCAGCGCGACGCCGTCAGCACGCAGCTTGAAGAGGTAGCAGGCGTGACGCCGATCAAGCTGCGGCTGTAGGCTTGAGTCTCAACCGACGTCCCACGAGAGTGCTCGATTGGCACCGAGCGCAGCGAAAGGCCAAGCAATGCTGATCTGCCCGCACTGCAAGCAACGCGGCATTCCCGAGATGAGCTTTCTCACGAGCCATCTCTACGGCTTTGCAGCCTGTGAACGCTGCGCCGCGGTGGTCGAGCAGCGCTGGGAGCGCAACTCACCGGCGCTGCTGGCGACCGTTTGCCTCGGTTCGCTGCTGCCTGTGATGACGAAGGAGTTTGCGTTGGCAGGCGCCACGCGGCTTGCGCTGTGTGCTGCTTTGCTCGCGATCGGGCTGCTCGTGGCCCGGCGCATGGTGCAGTGGAAAGTGCTTCAGCCTGGGCGCCCGCTGGCGCACTGATCCGCCGCTGCCATCTGTCATGACAAAGCGCCCCGGACGGCGCGGCAAGAATGCACCACAAGACAGCGCAGTCACTTCGCGGGTGACGCTTGGCCCGGCGTCTTGACCACTGGCTCCGTCACCATCTTCGGCTCTGCAGGCTGGGCTGCTTCCGGCACTTGCGGTTTGGCAGCGCCTGTGGCCGCTGCTTCGATCGGTTGATTGCTGCGAATCCATGCCAGCGCACCCAGGACGATCGCCGCGAGCAGCACGGTCGATGCAACCAGTGCGCGCATTCGGCCACGCGGCTTGCTGCGAAAGCTCAGGGTAGATCGCCCGAAGGTGGGCATGGGGTCGTGCTTCATGGCGGCTCTCCAATGCGTGGGCGCTCGTCGTCAAGCGGCTCAACAAACGAAGGCGGGTGCCGAAGCACCCGCGGAAAGCCCGAACCCTAGGCGCTGCTGCGCGGCGCGCCAAGCGCGGCTCACATGCAGCAAGCCCTGCTACGTCTTGTTGCGCTCAGACGGATCGAGAAATGCAGCTCGATCCACCGTGCCTTCATTGCGCCTTGGGGCGCCAGCCCAGCACTCGCGCCGGCAGATGCACGAGCGCGCTCAGAAACGCGAAGACGCCGCTGACGGCAATACCCAGCAGCCGGAAGGGCAGCAGGAGCAGCCACACGATCGGCCACAGCACGAGTGCAAGCAGCGCGAGCGGCCAGGCCACGACGAACAGGATCAGCCAAGCGATCAACCAGAAGAGGGTGCTCATGATCAGGTGCTTTCGATTGGGGAGCGAGTCTGCCGAAGCAAAGGCTCTGGCTTGACTGTAAGGACGCCGTGCCTGATCCGCGAGCTGGGTGTGATGAAGTGCAGATCACCAGCGATGAAGTGCCCATGTGGCTGCACCGGCGCGGCCGCATCCATCAGTAGATCCGGCCCCACAGCAGCGCGAGCGTGGCGCCGATCAGCGCCAGGCCGAACAGCTCCACAAGCAACCATTCGCCCCAGCTGGCGCCGTCCTGATCCTGGAGGGTGGTGCTCGGGTAGCGGCCCAGCGTCAGCATGCGCAGCACGTGCCAGCCGACCCACCAGCCGATGCCGCGCACGCCCACGTCCCAGCCCAGGAACCAGACGGCGCGCAACACCCAGAAGAAGGGCGTGGCAAGGCGGGCGAGCAGATCATCCCATTCGAGCATGTCGTGCCTCCATTGGCTGTTCGTGCCTGGTGACGGCGCGTTGAACTCGCGCTGTACCTGGAGGCTAGAGATCGAACCGCGTCTGCGAAGACGCGCGCGACCAAAACAAAGCGGGGCGGACGAACCGCCCCGCTTTGCGGCCGAATCGGCTTGAGTTCAGCGCTTGGGGAAGGCCGGCTGCCGTGGCTCGCGCAGCGGCTTTTCTGCGGTGAGCTTGCGCAGATGGGCAATGCCGGCATCCAGCTGGGCGTCTGCGCCGTCAAAGCTCGCGCGTGGCGGCATGTCCACTTCGATGTCCGGCACCACGCCGATGCCTTCGATCAGCCACTGGCCGTCCAGTCCGTACTGGCCGAACTCCGCGGCGCGCATGATGCCGCCATCCATCAAGCCGGTGGCGTTGGTCAGCCACACGCCGGCGCCAGCCGTCTGCTTGCCGATCAGTGTGCCCATGCCCAGGCGCTTGATGCCTTCGGAGAAGGTCTCACCGTCGCTGTAGGTGTTCTCGTCGATCAGCACGACCAGCTGCCCGCGGAAGGCGGCCTGCATGTTGTAGCCGCCGCCGTCGCCGCGCCGGCTTTGCCAGTAGGCCCAGGCACGGCGCATCAGCTTCTCGATGATGATCGAGTCGATGTTGCCGCCGTCATTGCCGCGTACATCGATGATCAGACCCTCGCGATCAAACACGCTGTAGAACTCGCGCGCAAAGGCACCCACGTCCGGCGAGGTCATGGCGCGCAGATGGATGTAGCCGAACTTGCCCTCGCTGGCTTGTTCGACTTTCTGGCGGTTGCGCACTTCCCAGTCGGTGTAGCGCAGGTTGCGTTCGCGCGCAGGGTTCACGGGCACCACCACGGCCTGGCGCGTGATCGAGCCGCGCTTGTAACTCAGCAGCACCTGCTTGCCCGCCTGATTGCGCAGCAGCTCACCCAGTTCGGCCGCATTGCGCGCCGGCTGGCCGTTGATGGCGGTGATCACGTCGCCCACGGCAAAGTCCCGCCCCGGCTGGGCCAGCGGGCCGCGCTCGCCGGGCAACTCCGGCTCGCCGGCGTAGATGCGGTCAATCCGCAGACCATCGGCCACCTTGCTGAAGTCTGCGCCCAAACCAGCAGTACTGATACTCAGTTCATCACCACTGCGGACTTCGCTGCCGGAGCCCACCTGGCTGTGCAGGGCGTTGATCTCGGCCACCATCTGCGCCATCAGGTCACCGAGCTCAGTGCGCTCGCTCACGCGGGGCAGCAGGGGCTCGTACTTGGCGCGGATGGCCTTCCAGTCATGGCCGTGCATGTTGGGGTCGTAGAAGTAGTCGCGGTGCAGACGCCAGGCGTCAGCAAACATCTGCTTCCAGTCGTCGCGCGGGTTGACCTTGATCTGCCAGTCACCCACACGCACGGCGGCGCGGGCCGCCTCCGGGCCCTGCGGCGGGCGGGCGCCCGTGTCGTAGATGAAGAACTCGCGTGCACCCCCACCGCCTGGGCCACCACCGCCACCGCCGCCTGTCTGGCGCACCACCAGCATCTTGCGGCCGTTGGCCGAAATTTGGACGGTGGCGACATCGGTGCTGTGGGTTTCTGCCGGCGTCGCGTTGCTGTCGATCGCGATGCTCTTGAGCGTGCCGCGTGCACCGCCCGGGCCACCAGCGCTCTCGGTCTCGATGAAGTACAGGCGTCGGCCATCCGTCTTGAGGCTGCGGTAGTTCCCCGCGGGCAGTGCGGCCAGCGGCACTTCGTAGAGACGCTTGTCCAGGCCGTCCCACTCGATGGGGAAGGTCCGTGGTGGGGCGTTGGGACCCGCCGTGGCCGGTGCAGCGGCGGGTGCAGGCGCCGGGGTGGCGGGCGGCGTGCCGGTGCTGCCGGCGGCCGCTGTGGGCGGCGTGGCTGGCGGGGCCGAAGCAGCTGGTGCAGGCGTAGTGGCCGGCGCGGCGGCGGGCGCATCGCCGCCATCGCTCAGCTCATCGCGCCCCAGGAAGGGGAAGCGCTGGCCCGTCTGCAGGGCAAGGGCGTAGACACGGTCACGCTTTTCGAACAGCGGGCCCATGTTGCGCGAGCCCCAGGGCGAGCCGTTGGTGGCGTTGAGCGTGCGGTCGGACAGGAAGTACAGCCAGCGGTTGTCCGGCGTGAAGGCCAGGCCATCGGCGGTGTAGCGATCGCTCGTGAGCTGCACGGGCTTGCGGTCACTGACGCGCATCATGAACAGCACGTCGTTGCCGCGGCGATTGGAGATTGCGCGCGTGAATGCCAGTGCGCTTGAGTCAGGCGCCCAGACCATCTCGCCGTAGGCCGACGGGGCCTTGTCGATCTGCACCGTGCTGTTGTCGCTCAGATTGGTGAGCCACAGGCGATGTTCGATGTCCGTGTGCACCAGCCACTTGCCATCGGGCGAGGGCGTCATGCCTGTACGCGTGACACTGGCGCCCTTAGTCACAGCCACAGGCTCACCGAGACCGTTGGCTGGCAGGCGCAGGATTTCAGTCTCGCCGCTGACGTCGTTGAGCACGTAGACGTTGCGGCTGTCCGGCGTGAACACGGCGGCGCGCGTGCGGGTGCCGCTTTGCAGGGGCAGATCGATGCGCCGTAGATCACCCGTGCCGGCCACCACGGCGCGGCCACGCGCGGTGATGACGATGCGCTCGCCATTGGGCGAGAGCGACACGCCGCTGAAGTTGTTGGTCAGTGCCGTGCGCACCCAGCGCTCGCGCGCCTGCTCGAAGTCCGTGACCAGGCGGATGTCCAGCTTCGTGTCGCGCCCGCTGCCGAGGTCCAGCAGCCTGATGTCGGCGCCCTGGGTGTAGACCACACGGCCGTTGTGGATCTGCGCCTGGCGGATGTCGAAGTCGTCCTTGTCGAAGCGGGTGATCTGCTGCGGCTGCGAACCGTCTGCACGCATGCGCCAGAAGTTGCGCGTGCCGCTGCGGTCGCTCACAAACACCAGCTCATTTCCGTTGAGCATCACTTGCGCGTTGTTGCCCTGGGGCGTGCGTGTGAGTGGCACGGCTTCGGCCTTGCTGCGCGTGTCCAGGCGCCAGATCTGCGCCATGGCGCCGCCACGGTAGCGGCGCGTGTTGTCGGACTGCAGGCCGCCGGTGACAAAGAAGAGCTGGCCGCGCTCGTCCATCACGCCGTGCGTGCTGCGCCACACGGGCAGCAGGGTGCGCGCAAGGCTTTGCGGGTTGATAGTGACGAGCTGCCGTGCCGGCTGACCGCTGTAGCGAGCCGTGCTGTAGAGCACGTCGCCGGCCGGCGTCCAGCCCACCACCCAGGCGCTCTCGCCTTCGAAGGTGAGTCGCTTGGGCTGGCCGCCGTCGATCGGCATCACGTACACCTCGGGTGCGCCTTCGATGGCGGCGGTGTAGGCCACCCAGCGGCCGTCCGGCGAGATCGCAGCGCGCGACTCAATGCCGGAGTGCGTCGTCAGGCGCATGGCGGTGCCGCCGCTGGTGCTGGTGCGCCAGAGATCGCCCTCGGCCGTGAACACCACCGTGTTGCCGTGGAGGGCCGGCCAGCGGTAGTAGCCCAGCGGTGCGGTGGCTGGGGCTGGGTTGGATTGCGCAAGCGCCGGGGTGGGCGCGAGCAGGGCGGCGCCGGTGAGGGCGCTGCCCAGGGTGCCGCTGAACAGAACGCCCAGGGTCAGGGCGGCGGCTTTCCCGGTACGGGCAAAGGCGGATGAGGTCATGGAGGCTGCGGTGGAGTGTTCTTGGTCTTGCCGTGGCCCGACCGTACGCCGAGCCCTCAGCAGCGAAGGGTTGTAGCAGCGCGCGGCTGTGCTGGATATCCGGGTCGCGGTATCAGAGCGACAGACTGCGGCCTGACGGGTGCAGCGTGCAGGCCAGCGGCCGGGCCCTTGCGAAGGTGGATGGCTGTGAAGCCAGCGGCCAGGTGCGTTCTCGATGCGCCGGCGCGAAGCGAGTCTGCATGACGCTCCGCCGCACATCTCCCGCCAGAGGCGGCCGAAGCCTCCGTCCGACCCGGGCTGCGCCGCCGCACAACGGCGCGGTCGTCGCCTGACGGCCCTGAACCGGGGCAGTTCCAAGCCTGCGCACCGTGTAAGCGGCGGCAGAGGCCTTCCGGAGCGCCAATATTGAAAGAAGGGGGCCGCTTGTCCAGAGCGCGGTTTCAGCGATTCTGCTTGCATTGGAAACAATCATTACCTATAGTTCCATGTGAAAGCCTTCATGCAACGCCGGAACCTGGTTTACACCGTCCCCCGTTTTGCCGCCTGAATGACCCAAGCACGGTCCAAAGCAGGCGGCACATGCCTCGAAAGCCGCCACCCCATGGCCACGATTCATTCCCTCAAGCGCCCCGTTGCCCACGCGTTACCCGTCGCGGACGGCGCAGACGCTGCTCAGGTGCTGGGCAAGGCCACCGCGCGCGCCGCCCAACTGCTGGGCCTGAGCGGTGCGGCGCTGGCCCGCACTTTGGGCACGAGTGAGGCGACCATCTCGCGCCTGATGCGCGGCGAGCGCGGGCTGGACCCGCAGAGCAAGGAAGGCGAGCTCGCCCTGCTGCTGGTGCGCCTGTACCGCTCGCTGGACGCACTGGTGGGCAATGAGGACGAGCGCCGCATCGACTGGATGCGCAGCCACAACAGCGCGCTCAACGGCACGCCGCGCGAGCTGATCCTGAGTGCGCAGGGGCTGGTCATGACCCTGGCCTATGTGGACGCCATGCGCGCGCCGATCTAGCGCGGCATTACGCCCTCCGCCGCCCGTCTGCGTCTGAACCGAAACCCTGATGGCCCGCTACGCCTGGCGCAATGAGTGGTGGGCCACGGCCGGCCAGCGCGCAGCCGAACTCTGGCGTGGCGTCGAGGCGCAGCACCGTGTGGCCACCATGCGTCTGGTCGACACGCTCGCAGAACAAGCCCTGCTCGAAGACCTGCTCGAAGGCAGTAAACCCCCCCCGCCGCGCCTGCCCGCGGGCGGCAGCCCGTTGCACTACCTGCTCTACAGCCCCTTCCGCTACCGCAGCCAGCACGCCTCGCGCTTTCGGCGTGGTGGCGAACTCGGCGTCTGGTACGGCGCAGAAAGCCTCACCACCGCCGCGAGCGAAGTGGGCTACTGGCGCTGGCGCTTCCTGATGGACAGCGATGGCCTGAAGAAATCCGCCCTGCAGACCCAGCTCACCTTCTTCAAGGCGGAGGTGGCTGGCACGGCCATCGACCTCTCCGAGCCGCCCTGGGCGGACAGCGAGCGCCAGTGGACGCACGAGACCGACTACGAAGACTGCCAGCAACTTGCTACTGCTGCCCGCAAGCGCGGTGTCCAGTGGCTGCGCTACCGCTCGGTGCGCCACCCGCCCGGCCATTGCGGCGCCGTGTTCGAGCCCCAGGCTCTGAGTCTGCGCGAACCCCACGCCGTACAGACCTGGGCCTGCAAGGTCACTGCGCAGCGCGTGTGGCTGGTGGGTGAGGGTGGCGAGGTGGAGTTGAAGTTTCCGGCCACGTGAGCCGGGCGCGGCGCGCAGCTTCTGGACGTGCTTTCCGCTTGTCTGGCGGGCGTTTTCAGGCGGTTTGGGCTGGAGAACGGCTTCCAGAGCCGATCTTCATCCCCCGTCCTTGGCCGGCGGTGCGGACAGGATCCCGCTCGATGGCTCGTGCGCGCCGCAAGCGCTCCTGCACGCCGCACGCCACCGCCAGTCGCGCCGCCTGCGCCCGCCGCAGGCTTTCGTAGCCAGCGCACACCGCCGCCCGTCAAGCTCCGCTCCACCTCAACCAAGGAAAGGAGCAGGGCGAAAGCCCGGCACACATGAATAGCCTTCAGGATCTGGGTGCGACGACTGCGATCAGCGCGGCGTCCGAGACGATGTCGAGCCTGATGTCCACAGCGACGCCGACACTCCTCGCCGCTGCCGGCGCGGTGCTGCTGGCCGACTTTGCCAGCGGCCTCGTGCACTGGGCCGAAGACGCCTATGCCCGCAGGGACACGCCCGTGATCGGAAAGTGGATCGGCGAAGCCAACCTGGAGCATCACGTCAAGCCCCGCGCCTTCGTAGCCCGCGGCTACTGGGCCAGCTCCTGGGACCTGATCCTCGCGGCCAGCCTCGTCGTCGTTGGCGCATGGTGGCTCGACCGGCTCGACTGGACCGTCTGGCTCTTTGCCCTCGTGGCTGCGAATGCCAACCAGATCCACAAATGGGCGCACCGCGCGCCGCACGAGAACGGCTGGCTGATCACCCAGCTGCAGCGCTTCAAGCTCATCCAGACCCAGCGCCACCACGCCCGCCACCACACCGGCAAGAAAGACAGCCACTACTGCAGCGTGACCAACTTCCTCAATCCGCTGCTGGAAGAGCTGGAATTCTGGAAGCTGCTGGAGCGCGGGCTGGCGAAGGTCGGCATCCATCGACGCGCGGATCCGACCGCTGAAGCCCGGTAACTGCTGGATGGATTGGCTCTGGATGCGGTTCTTCAGGCCAAAGTGGCTGGAGAGCCGCACCAGACAAGCGGAAAGGCGTATTCAGTGGGCTCGCGGCGAGCCCGTCGAAGCCAAGCGAGCGAGGCCCCAGGGTATCAGCGCAAACACGCCCAGCATCAGCAGATACGCGCTGCCGGAGACCGGGTCGCGGCTGGCGATGTAAGCGGAGATGGTTTGCCCCTGCAGCGCCACGGCGAGCAGCAACTCCGCCGCCACCATCAGCGCGAGCGCTGCGCCGCCCACCGCCAGCCGTACCGCAGCGGTGGTGGGTAGCCCGAAGCGGCGCGCGATGAAGCGGGCCGCCAGAACAATCACCACGGCCATCACCGGCATTTCGATCAGCTCGGCGATGCGCACACCCAGACGCGGTACGAGCAGCGGCACCCGGATGGCGCCCAGCGCAAAGCCTGTGCCAAACACGAGCGCGAAGTAGCCCAGTGCGGCCAGCAGCGCTTTGTGCATGAGGTCTGTCGGCCGAGTCACTGGAGCTGCTTCAACCAATCCCGCGGCGACACCCCCAGACGCTGGGCGAATGCACGTGACAGCGCCGAAGCATTCGCATAGCCCAGATCAGCCGCCACAGTCTTGACCGGTTTGCCGCTGCGCAGCCAGCTCTTGGCCAGCGTGAGGCGCCAGTCGGTGAGATAGTCGGCCGGAGGCTGGCCGACGACGCTGCGAAAGCGTGCCGCAAATGCGCTGCGCGACAGGCCGGCCACCCCGGCCATGCGCGCAAGCGGCCAGGCCTGGCCGGGCTGCTCGTGCATCGCGGTCAGGGCACGGGCAAGCGAAGGGTCGGACAGGCCGGCGATGAGGCCGGCATTGAGACCGGCATTGAGACCGGCATTGAGACCGACATTCAGCCCAGCATTGAGGCTGCCGTGAAGGGGGCCGATGGTGCCCGCGCTCGCCGGGCTGAGCACTTGCGCGGATCGGTTCGAGTCTGCGGCGGTCGGCGCAAGCTGCGCGATCGACTCGCCGCTCGCTTGTGCAGTCGATGCGCGTGCCGCCGCCTGCGCGCGATGGTCCAGCAGCCAGCGCAGGATCTGGATCAGCAGCACTTCGAACAGCCGGTCGGCGAGCACGCGCTGGCCGCACCGCACCTGTTCGGTTTCGGCAAAGAGCAGGGCGATGGTGTGTTCGATGCCCTGCACCTGGGCCAGGGGCAGGGCCACCAGCGGCGGCAGGGCGCGGACCAGCGGGTGCTGCTCGCCGCCCTCAAAGTCCAGCGTGGCGCAGACGAGCTGCGAGCCGTCCTGCGGCGGGTTGTGGAAGGTGTGGTCCAGCGGCCGCGGGTACAGCAGCAGGCTGGGCTCGTTCAGGCGGAGGGTGCCCAGGCCGCTGGCAGCGCGATGTTCCACGGCCATGCTGCCGGCGCGCAGCACGTGCAGGAAGGCGCGGCCGGGCTCGGCGGCCAGGTGGGTGCTGCCGCAGAGCTGGCCCATGTGAAACAGGTGGGCATGGACGCGGAAGCGCTCAAACAAGGCGGAGAGCCGGTCCACGGTGATCGAAGCTGCCGGCGCCGACATGCTCGGGTTCGGGGCGGGGGCCGGTGCGCAGCCGGGGTGTTGCGACAGCTTGTCCATGATTCAGCTTAGATCTGGATGAATTGGCATGAAAGATAGACGATAAGAATCTCTTAGTCTTGGATTCGCATTCAGAATGCCATCCATCGAGCCGCTCCAAACCGCTGCCCGATCACCGGCAACACCCGCCATCACGGCGGATTCGGAGGTTTCTGTCTATTCAGAAACTTTGCAAATTCAGTTTCAACCCCATTCAGGAGGTTCTGCCATGTCCCGCATCAATCTCGATACCGCCCTCGTTCCTGCCGCCAGCCAGCCCATCCTCGGTCAGATCCACGGCGCCTTCGGCGGCGTGCCCAACATGTTCAAGGCGGTCAGCAATTCGCCCGCCGCACTGCAAAGCATGTGGGCAGCATTCGGCGCCCTGGGCGGCGGCACGCTCGGTGCCAAGCTGGGCGAACAGATCGCCGTGGCGATTGCCAACCGCAACGGCTGCGACTACTGCCTGGCGGCGCACACCGGGCTGGGCCGCAAGGCCGGCGCCACGGCCGAGGAAATGAGCGCCGCGCAGGCCGGTCAGGCGGCTGACCCGCGCACCGCCACTGCACTGCGCTTTGCGCTCAAGGTGGTCAGCGAGCGCGGCGCCGTGACCGAGGCCGACGTGGCCGCTGTACGCAGCGCAGGGTTTGGCGACGAGCAGATCGTCGAGATCCTTGCCCACGTGGCCCTGAACCTGTTCACCAACTATGTGAATGTGGCGCTGGACACGCCGGTGGACTTTCCGCGTGTGGCGCTGAAGAAGGCCGCCTGATCCTCCATTCAGCCCGCCACAGCAATGCAAGAGTGAGTGTGGGTGCGGTTCTTCAGGCCCAAGTACCTGAAGAACCGCCTGGATCATGCGATAAGCGTGCGAGGGCGCGGAGCGTGTCTCCGCTTTGCGCCGCGTCCGATGGTCGGTCCGGATCTCAAGCCCTTCGGAGGGCGGCGCGGACAGGCGGCTTGCGACACGCGCGCTTGCGCTGTGCGGATCTGGCCGATCACATGTTGCCGGCGTGCATCAGCGGTGCGACCAACCGCTTCATGAGCCGTAAACGATGTCGTGAGACTTGGACACGCTGTCCAGTGTTTGTTCGATAGATGGTCGTTCACGTACGCCTTTTGTCGCCGGCTTCGTGCATGGACCTTCTCTGAATGCACGCATGGCGCATGGGGTTACCCCGCAGCTGCAGCCCGAATCGCGCTAGTGTTTTGACACAGGACAGTGTCAAGCGCCGTGAGCAGCGCATGATGCGTGCGGGGAGGGCCCATGGATACACGAGCAGCACATCCGCAGCCTGCAGCGGGCCGCACGCGCCAAGCGGACCACGGCTGCACGCACTGCCCGGTGCGTAGCCGCTGCGTCATGGGTGCGGTGCCCGCGCATCTGCTCGTGCCGCTCGAGGCCGAGTTGGTTCGGCGCGTGACGGTGCGGCGCGGCGAGCTGGCGGTGCATCCGGGGCAGCCCTTCGAGGCGCTGCGCGTGGTGCGCACCGGCACGCTCAAGGTCTCGCAGAGCACGCCCTCGGGGCGCGAACATGTGTCCGACTTCGTCATGCCCGGCGACCTGATCGGCGTCGATGCGATTGTCAGTGCCGAGCATCTGGCGCAGGTGCAGGCGCTGGATGACGCGCAAGTCTGCGTGCTGCCCTTTGCCCGGCTGGAGCGGGTGTGCGCGGAGCATCCGCAGGCGCAGCGCAGCTTGCACCGCGCCATCGGCGCGCAGATCGCGCGCGAGCAGGGCATGCTGCAGCTGCTGCAGCGCAGTGCCGCCACGCAGCGGATTGCCGCCTTCCTGCTGGGCTGGGGGCTGCGCATGCAGGCGCGGGGCTTTTCGCGCGATGAGTTCGAGCCGCGCATCACGCAGCGAGCCCTGGCCGCTTTCCTGAATCTGCGCCCGGAGACGCTCAACCGTGCATTGCACGGTCTGCAGAAGGCCGGACTGCTGAGCTTCAGCGCCCGGCAGGTGCAGATCCATGACCGCGACGCGCTGTTGCGGCTGATCGATGATGACGAGGCTGCCGCGCGTCTTGCCGGCTGATCGGGCCCAACCGGCCGTACGGACCCGACGGGCCCGTGGAGGCCCTTGTCAGGCGCGGGCAGGAACGGCCAGCCGCACCGACAAGGCGCCGGGTCGCATGACCACCACCCTGAACGCCACGGCGGGGTACCCATGGTGACCACTGGAGGCCAGGCACAGGGTGAAGCGCCGGCGGGCGACGCAGCGCACTGTCGGCGCGCCATGCGCTCGGTATTGGAGGCGCAGATCATTCCGCGCCTGCTGGCCGCGCATGGCCTCGGGCACCACGCGCACGCCGTCGAGGCGCAACAGGCTGCGGCGGGGCAGGGCGCGGCAGCCGCAGAGCAGCCGAGCACCCAGGCGAAGGGTGAAGCTCCCGCGGGCATCGGCCCCACCGAGATCGAGGCCCTGGCCCGCGCCTGTGCCGGCGCAGACGCCGAGCGTGCTCGTGAGCAACTGGCGGCCTTCCAGGCGCAGGGCCTGCCGGACGAGACGCTGTTCCTGGCGCTCATCGGGCCGGCGGCGCGCTGGCTGGGTGCGGCCTGGGAGGACGACCGCCTCGGCTTTTCCGACGTCACGGTGGGGCTGGCGCTGCTGCATGAGCTGGTGCACGAACTCAGCGGCCAGCCTGCGATGGGGCCGTCGCCCCTTGAGGAGCGCCGCATCCTGCTGGCCTGTGCGCCCGGCTCGCAGCATGTGCTCGGGCTGGCGATCGTGGCGGTGCTTTTCGCGCGCGAGGGCTGGGCCGTCACACTTGAACCCGCTGCCACCGCGCAGGCGCTGTGCGCTGCCATCGAGGCGGAGTCCTTTGACGTGCTTGGCCTGTCGGTCGCGCTGGACAGCCAGCTCGAAGCGCTCGGCCCGCTCATCAGCCGCCTGCGCGCGGCGTCCCGCAACCGGCAGTGCGCAGTGCTGCTGGGTGGGCCGCTGTTTACTCGCCGCCCCCTGGCGCCCGAGGCGCTTGGGGCCGACGCCATCTCGGCCGATGCGCACGCCTGCATCCGCGTGGCCGCGGCGCTTGTGGCTGATCGGGCGCCGCGCGGCTGAGGGGTGGCGAGCAGCGCCTCAGTCGTTGGAACGGCGAGTTCCGCCCCGCGCTAGCCGCGTGCACCGCCTTATCGCGCTTCTGGTGCGGCTTTCCAGCCATTTTGGTCTGAAGAGCCGCACCAGAAGCCAATCTCACTTTTGGCACTTGTGGGCCTCATCGTGCCGTTCGGCCCGTTTGTAGGCCATCTGTTGCACAAAAAGAAACTTTCGGTGCCCTCAAATAATTAGGGAACTAATTGTTAGCTTGCTAACCATATGCATGACAGCGGTTGCAGCCCCGTGCCCTGCGCCCACCCGAAAGCACCCATGACCACCGAACCCAGCCTGATCTTTCCGGAACCCAGCGAGCGGGTCCTGCTGATGGATGCCACCGCACGCCAGCTCTTTGCGCTCACCCGCGAGTGGCGCCGTGTGCTGGGCGAGCGTCTCGCGCCGCACGGCATGAACGAAGCCTCCTGGCGTCTGCTGCTGCATCTCGACTTTCTCGGCGGCTCCGTGGCGCAGGCGCGCCTGGCCGAGCAGATGGGCATCGAGACGCCCACCCTGGTGCGACTGCTCGACCGCATGGTGCGTGACGGCTGGGTGCAGCGCCGCGCGCACGAGCATGACCGGCGCATCAACCTGGTCGAACCCACCGAGCGCGGCCGCGCCATCATGAAACAGGTGTCGGCCGAAGCAGCGTCGCTGCGCCTGGCCGTGTTTGCCGGATTGGATGACGGCGATCTCGCGGCCCTGGCCGGCGCGCTGGACCGCCTGCACGAAGCGCTGCAGGCCCCGGCCGCCCGCGTGAGCCAGGCACTGCCGGAGCCCGGCAGCGACGCCACGCCCGCACAGCAGCGCGCCTCCACCACCCGGGCCGCCGCCACGGCAGGCGTATCGCCGCCCGCCTAGGGCGCGCAGGTCTTGCACCGGCCGCTGTTGCCCCGTCTCCCCGCAACGTCCGTCCCGCGCCTCTTCGTTCCCGGCACTTCACAGAACGCTCTTCCTGACGAGCTGCACCATGAACCCCTTGCACAACACTTCTTCCACACCGTCTTCCATCCCGTCGACCTCGCCTGCCGCAGCGCCCTGGATCAGGCGGCGTGGCCCCTGGATGCTGCTGCCGGCCGCCGCTGTCGCCTGGCTGGCGTGGCATGCCCTGACCCCCGCAGCGCAGACCGACAAGCCGGTCGCAGCCGGCGCATCCGCGCCCGCCGTGGTGGTGGGCACCGTGCAGGCGCGCAAGGCGCCGTTTGATGTGCTGCTGCAGGCCACCGGCAACGTGAGCGCTTTGGAAAGCGTGGACCTGCGCGCCCAGACCACCAGCACCGTGCAGCGCGTGCACGTGAAGGAGGGCGATGTGGTTCAGGCCGGCCAGCTGCTGTTCACGCTCGATGACCGCGCCGACCGGGCAAACCTCGAAAAGGCGCGCGCCCAGATGGCGCGCGATGTGGCGCAGCTCGCCGATGCGCAGCGCCAGCTCGATCGCAGCCGCGAGTTGGTGGCCAAGGGCTTCCTGTCGCAAAGCGCGGTCGATACGAACCTCTCGCAGGTGGAGTCCCTGCAGGGCGCTGTGCAGGCGGATCAGGCCGCCGTGCGCGCTGCCGAGGTGCAGCTGAGCTATGACAGTGTGCGCGCACCCATCAGCGGGCGCATCGGCGCCGTCAACACCCAGGTCGGCACCCTGGTGCTGGCCAATGCGGGTGCCACGCCCATGCTCACCATCACGCGCATGAATCCGGTGACTGTGAGTTTCACCCTCCCCGAGGCGCAGCTGCAGCGGGTGCTGGCCAGCCGCCGCGCGGGCGAGGTGGCTGTCACGGCCCAGGCGGCCGGCAGCCCCCAGCCCGTGCAGGGCAAGCTGGTCTTCATCGACAACGCGGTGGACACCACCGTAGGTGGCATCCGCGCCAAGGCGCAGTTCAGCAATGACGAGCAGCGTCTGTGGCCCGGCCAGTCGGCGCGCGTGCAGGTGCGTGTGGACACCCTGGCCGATGCGGTGCAACTGCCGTTGGCGGCGCTGATCAACACCGGCGATGGCATGCAGGTTTATGTGGTCAGTGAGGGCGCAGCCCAGCCGCGCAAGGTGGCGGTGCAGGCGCAGAACGAGCTGATCGCTGCAGTGACCGGACTGAAGGGTGACGAGACCGTGGTGGTGGAGGGCAAGCAGAACCTGCGCCCCGGCAGCAAGGTGCGCGTGGCTGCGGCCGATGGCCAGGGCCGGCCCGCCAGCAAGGGTGAAGGCCAGGGCAGCGGTGGGGCGCCTGAACCTGCCAAGGCCGACGCTGCCCAGCCTGGCGCCGGCAAGGCCTGAGCGGGGCGTACATCATGAACGTCTCTGAACTCTCGATCCGCCGCCCGGTGATGGTGGTGCTGCTGTCGATCGCCCTGGTGATCGGCGGTGTGTTCGCCTACAGCAGGATCCCGGTGGCTGCGCTACCCAGCTTCAACACGCCGGTCATCACGGTGTCGGCCTCGCTGCCCGGCGCGGCGCCCGACACCATGGCCTCCTCGGTGGCGTTGCCGCTCGAGAAGCAGTTCTCCACGATCGACGGCATCAAGCTCATCAGCTCGGTCAACACCTTGGGCAGTACGCAGATCACGCTCGAGTTCGTCCCCAGCCGTGACATCGACGCCGCCGCCGTGGACGTGCAGGCCGCGCTCTTGCGCGCCCAGCGTGCGCTGCCCGCGGCCATGACGCAGCTGCCGTCCTACCGCAAGGTCAATCCGGCCGACGCGCCCGTGCTGCTGATGGCCATGACCTCGCCCTCGATGCCGATGTCCGACCTCAACGACTATGCCGAGAATCTGGTGGCGCCGGCCCTCTCCACGGTGGAGGGCGTGGCCCAGGTCAACATCTTCGGCCAGCGGCGCTATGCGGTGCGCGTGCGCGTCAATCCGGATGCGCTCAGCGCCCGCAACCTGAGCATTGATGAAGTGGTCGCCGCATTGCGTGCCGCCAATGACAACGCGCCCGTGGGCATTCTCGACGGCCGGCAGCAGACCCTCACGCTGCAGGCCAATGACCAGCTGCGCAATGCCGCGCAGTGGCAGGAGGTCATCGTGGCCAGCCGCAACGGCCAGCCGGTGCACCTGAAGGAGGTGGCGCAGGTGCTCGACAGCTTCGAGAACATCCGCACCGCCGGCAGCTACAACGGCGAGCGCGCCATCGTGCTGGCCGTGCAGCGCCAGCCCAATGCCAACACCGTGCAGGTGGTGGACGGCATCCTGAAGATGCTCCCCGGCTTCAAGGCGCAGATGCCTGCATCGATCAACATCACGCCGGTGAATGACCGCTCGATCTCCATCCGCGAGGCCCTGCACGACGTGAACCTCACCCTGGCGCTCACCGTGCTGCTGGTGGTGCTGGTGATCTGGCTGTTCCTGAAGCGTGCCGCGGCCACCTTCATTCCCGCGGCGACGATCCCGATCTCCCTCATCGGCGCGCTCTCGCTGTTCTATGCCCTGGGCTACAGCCTGAACAATGTCTCGCTGCTGGGCATCACCCTCGCGGTCGGCCTAGTGGTGGACGACGCGATCGTCGTGCTCGAGAACATCGCTCGCCACATCGAGGAGGGCATGGCGCCGCTGAAAGCCGCCCTGCAGGGCGCGCGCGAGGTCGGCTTCACCATCGTCTCCATCTCGCTGTCTCTGGTGGCCGTGTTCATTCCCATTTTCTTCATGCCGGGCACCATCGGCCTGCTCTTCCACGAGTTTGCGGTGGTGGTGGGCCTGTCCATCCTGGTCTCGGCTGCGGTCTCGCTCACGCTGGTGCCCATGCTGGCCAGCCGCATCCTGCGCGCCGAGAACCTGCATGCCCAGCGCCAGGACCCCTGGGTGCTGCGTCAGTTCGAGCGCGGCTTTGTGGCCGTGCAGTCGGCCTATGCACGCAGCCTGGACTGGGCGCTGGCGCACCGCCGCACTGTGGCTGCCGTGGCCCTCGGCAGCTTTGCGCTCACGGCCCTGCTGTTCTGGGTCATCCCCAAGGGCTTCTTTCCGGAAGAGGATGTGGGGCAGATCCAGGTGACAACCGAAGCCGGCGAGGACGTGTCCTTTCTGCGAATGGTGGAGCTGCAGGACCAGGTGGCCAATGTCCTGCGCGCCGACCCGAATATCAAGGACATGACCTCCTTCATCGGCGGTGGCGCGGGCGCCGGCAACACCGGGCGCATGTTCATCGTGCTCAAGCCCCGGGGCGAGCGCCCGCCCATGGCCAAGGTGCTCGAAGGCCTGCGGGCCCGGGCGCGCACGGTGCCCGGCATCGCGGTCTATCTGCGGCCGGTGCAGAACCTGCAGCTCGGCGGCCGCCAGAGCAAGGCGCGCTACCAGTTCACCCTGCAGAGCGTGAGTGCCGATTCGCTCAATGACTGGGCCAACAAGCTGCAGGACGTGCTGCGCAACGACCCGAAGTTCCGCGACGTGACCAGCGACAGCCAGAACCGCGGCCTGCAGGCCAGCCTGCGCATCGATGAAGCCCGCGCTGCCGTGCTCGGCGTGAGCATGGCCGATCTGCGCAGCGCGCTGTACAGCGCGTTCGGCGACAGGCAGGTCTCCACGATCTACACGTCTTCGAGCAGCTACCAGGTGATCCTCGAGGCCGATGACGCCTACCGCCAGTACACCGATGCGCTGACCCGCATTGCCCTGCGCAGCAAGACGGGCGCGCTGGTGCCGCTGTCGTCCTTTGCCACGGTGGAACGCACGGTCGGACCCACGGCCGTGAACCATCAGGGCCAGCTGCAGGCCATCACCCTGTCGTTCAACCTGGCGCCCAACGTGCCCCTGGGCGATGCGACCCGGCGCATCGACGAGGCGGTGCGCCAGATCCAGCTGCCGGCCAGCGTCATCACCAGCTACGGCGGCGACGCCGCCGTCTTCCAGGAAAGCCAGGGCGGGCAGGCGGTGCTGCTGGTGGCCGCACTGTTCGTGATCTATGTGCTGCTGGGCGTGCTCTACGAGAGCTATATCCACCCCATCACCATCCTCGCGGGCCTGCCCTCGGCGGCGGTGGGCGCGCTGCTCGCGCTCAAGCTCTTCGGCATGGAGCTGACGCTGATCGCCACCATCGGCATCCTGATGCTGATCGGCATCGTCAAGAAGAACGCCATCATGATGATCGACTTCGCCCTGCATGCGCAGCGCGAGCGGGGTACGAACCCGGCTGCGGCCATCCGTGAGGCCTGCGTGCTGCGCTTCCGGCCGATCATGATGACCACCCTGGCTGCACTCATGGGTGTGCTGCCGATTGCGGCGGGGCTGGGTGCCGGAGCCGAGCTGCGCCAGCCCCTCGGTGTGGCCGTGGTGGGCGGGCTGCTGTTCTCCCAAGCCATCACGCTCTACATCACGCCGGTGATCTATCTGTACCTGGACCGCTGGAGCGGCTCTGGCCCGCGCGTGCTGCCAGGCGATGCCGCGCCCGGACGCGCGGAGCCTGTGGCCGTGCCTTCGGGCGAATGATGCGGCCCGCGCCCCATTGCGCGTTCCTGTGCACAAGGTTCCTTTGCTTTACATGCTTTCACATGCTGTCGGTGATCTGACAAGCCCCGGTGCTTCCGCCAGCCAGCGGGCACCAAGTTCGCCGCCCCGGCTCTCAGTGCGGGTACCTGTCGCCATTCAAGAAAGGACGCAATCATGAAGTCCAGTCACCGCGCCTCCGTATCTTCGCCATCGTCATTTGCGCCGTACAGCGGCCGGCTGCGGCCGGCGGCGCTCGCAGTGGTGCTGATGGTGCTCTGTGCTGCGCAATTCCCAGCGTCGGCCTCAACGCCTGTGCCGCGCCAGGCGGTCACTCTGTCGGGCCACGACGCTGTGCAGGACGCGGCTGATGGCTCGCTGCCTTGGGCGGCGGATGGCCAGCGCTGGTGGTCGCGCTTCGAGGACCCCACGCTCAACCTGCTGCAGGCCGTGCGCATCTCGCGCGGCGGCGAGCCAGTGGCGCCGCTGGTGCCCGGCGCCTCGCCGGATGTGGACCTCGTGCTGAGCTACATCGGTGCGCGCAGCTTTGCGCTGCGTCTGCGCGTGGCTCTGGAGGGCCGCGACATCACGGCGCGCCAGCTGGCTGTGGCCCGGCAATCCGGCAACAGCACCACGGCCATGCTCAACGCCCTCACCGAGCGCCTGCAGCGCATGGACGGTCTGGTGAATGTCTATGCCGGCAAGCAGGAGGAGTTTTCTGGGCATCTGGCCCAGCTCACGGGCATGTCGCCGGCCGGCATCAGCCGTACCCTGCCCACCCCCAGCAGCATCATCGAGCTGCCCGTGGTGCATGCCCCTGTACCGCTGCGCCTGCCCGCCAGCCTCGCAGCGGGTCTGGGTGGAGCCTCATCTTCCGGCTCGGACGCCGCATGGATCTACCCGATCTCCGCAGCCACCGAGAGTAAGGCTGCAGCCCTGCACGCCAAGGCCGCCAAGGCGGATGCGCACGCACAGCGAACCAAGGGCAGCACCACGGCCACCCAGACAGCGAATGCGGCGGCCGCCACGCTGGAGCAGACACTCGCCCGCAGCCTGACCGTGCTCGGTGCCAGTGCCACCCGCACACTGAATGCGCTGGCGCGGCTGGAATCTGCGCAGCGCCAGGAGGGCATGCTGGCGGTGGACGCGCCGGAAGGGCGCGCGCTGGAGCTGGAGCGTCTGGAGCGGCAGCAGGCCACCGTGGCTCTGGCCGATGCTGCGGCCGAGGCCATCACTGAAACCGCGCTGGCCTGGGTGGACCTGTTTGCACAGACCCGCGGCCAGCTGCTGCCCGATCCCCTGCTCGCGCAGCAGCCTGATGCGGAGGACGCGGCACCGGAGCAGTAATGCGTGCAGGTTGCGGCATCGGTGGTCGTTGCTGCGGCGCCAGGTGCCCGCCAGTGTGGTCTGCGCTTGTGCTTCTCGCCTAATCCATGCGGTTCTTCAGCCCGTTTGGCCTGAAGAACCGCACCAGACGGCCTTCTCGTCGATCAGGGGGCTTGCGCTGGCGGGCGCAGGCGCTTCTTTACTTGAAGGTGGCGGCGTAGGTCTCGCGCAGCACGTTCTTCTGCACCTTGCCCATGGTGTTGCGCGGCAGCTCGGCCAGCACCCAGATGCGCTTGGGCACCTTGAAGGCGGCAATCTCGCCCTTGAGCTTGGTGATCAGCGCGTCGCCATCCAGTTGCGCGCCCGCTTTGGGGATGACCACGGCGCAGACCGCCTCGCCGAAGTCGGGGTGCGGCACGCCGATCACGGCGCTCTCGTCCACGCCGGGCTGGTCGTCAAGCCAGCCTTCAATTTCCTTGGGGTAGACGTTGTAGCCGCCGGTGATGATGAGATCCTTGCTGCGGCCCACGATCGTCACGTAGCCGTCGCCCGAGAGCTTGCCCACGTCGCCGGTCTTGAAGAAGCCGTCGGCCGTGAACTCTGCGGCCGTCTTCTCCGGCATCTTCCAGTAGCCGGCAAACACGTTCGGCCCCTTGACCTCGATGCCGCCGATCTCGCCTGCGGCGCATGGCTTGCCGCCGTCGCCCATGATGCGCAGCTGTACGCCGGGCAGGGCCGGGCCCACGGTGCCGGCGCGGCGGTCTGCGGCTTGGCCGGCACCTTTCGGGTGATAGGGGTTGGAGGTCAGCATGATGGTCTCGCTCATGCCGTAGCGCTCCAGGATCATCTGCCCGGTAGCCTGCGCAAACTGGCGGTGCGTCTCGGCCAGCAGCGGCGCGCTGCCGCTGATGAACAGGCGCATGCCCTTGCACTGCTTGCGCGTCAGTTCGGGCTGCGCCAGCAGGCGCACATACATGGTGGGCACACCCATGAACACGGTGGCGTGGGGCAGCAGCTTCACGGCCTCGCCGGCGTCGAACTTGTTGCACCAGATCATGCGGGCGCCGGCCAGCAGCGCCGCATGGCAGGCCACGAACAGGCCGTGCACATGGAAGATGGGCAGCGCATGCAGCAGCACGTCCTTCTCGCTGAAGCCCCAGAAGCGGTGCAGGGTCTGCGCATTGGAGAGCATGTTGCCGTGGGTGAGCATGGCGCCCTTGCTGCGGCCGGTGGTACCGCTGGTGTAGAGGATGCAGGCGAGATCGCTCGCATCCCGGTCCAACGTGGCAAAGGTGTCTGCATGGCGGCTGGCTGCAGCCAGCAGGCTCTGCGGTGCGGTCAGGTTGGGCGCCGCATCCAGCGTGAACACATGGGCTACGCCGTGGCGCTGGGCAATGGGCGCCAGCGTGGCCAGCGTTGAGCTTGCGCACACCAGCACGGCGGGCTGCGCGTCGCCGATGAAGTAGTCCATCTCCGCGGCCTGATAAGCCGTGTTCAGCGGCAAGTACACGTACCCGGCGCGCAGCACGGCGAGATACAGCATCAGGTTTTCGACGCTCTTGTCCACCTGCACGGCCACGCGGCTGCCAGCGGGCAGCTTCAGGCTGGCCAGCAGGTTGGCGATACGGCCGGACGCGCCGAGCACATCGGCCCAGCTCCAGGCACGCATGTCGGTGCTGTCGGCCGGCAGGATGGCGGCGGCACGCAGCGAGCGGCCGTGCTGTTTGTGGATGGCGGCTTCAAAGGCAGAGAAGAGGTTGCTGTTCATGGTTGGTGCGCAGCGCGTCGCTGCGGGTGGATGTCGCGGGAACGTTCAGGGCTTGCCAAAGTGCGGCGCGCGCCGCTCAAGAAACGCGAGGATGCCTTCGCGGTAGTCCGGTGAATCAAGAAACACATAGGGGTCTGGGCACTGCCCGCGCGCCAACTGCTTGGCCACAGCGACAGCGGCGGGTGCCGTCTGACTCACGCGGCGCGCGAGATCGGCCAGCTGCCATTCAAAGCCGGCGCGCGGCCACACATGCTGCAGCATGCCCAGGGCCAGAGCGCGCGGCGCCTCGATCAGCTCTCCGCTCACCAGCAGGCCCATGGTGGCCGCGCGGCCGAAGGCGCTGCTGACCACCTGCCACTCAAAGGGCGCCAGCGGAAAGCCCTTGTGAAGCACCGGCGCACCGAAGCGTGCGTCGTTGTTGGCCACCCGCAGATCGCAGCAGGCGGTCAGCTCCAGGCCGCCGCCCACGCAGTCGCCCTCGATGCCGGCGATCAGCGGCTTGTCCAGCGCCAGCAGGGCGGTCAGTGCCGGGCGAATGACGTCCTCGTGATAGGCCGTGCCTGTGGCTCGGTCATGCCGCACCGTGGGCATTTCGGAGATGTCCGCCCCCGCGCAGAATTGGCCGCCCACGCCGCGCAGCACGATGCAGCGCACCGCCGGCATGTCGGCCAGCAGCCGGGCACTCTGCGTGATCTGGTGCCACATCGCCACCGTCAGCGCATTGCGCCGCGCCGGATTGCTGATGTGCAGGGTGGCGATCGGGCCGTCAAGGACCAGATTGATCTGGCCCGGCGCGGCCGGGTTAGCGGCCGCGCGGGGGTGCGATGCCTCGCCCATCAGTCGAGCTTGGCTCCCGAGGTCTTGGTCACCTGCGCCCAGCGTGTGATCTCGGCCTGGATGAAGCGGGTGAAGGCTTCGGGGCTCATGGCCACGTTCGTGTCCGAACCATTGTTGGTCCAGGTTTCGCGCAACTCCGGCGACTGAAGCGCGTCACTGACTTCCTTGTGCATGCGTTTGAGGATCTCAGGCGGCGTGCCCTTGATGCCCCAGATGCCGTACCAGGTCGAGACTTCATAGCCGGGCAGGCCGGCCTCCGCCGCCGTGGGCAGGTTGGGGAAGCCGGGCGCGCGGGTCTTGGAGGCCACAGCCAGCGCCTTGATGCGGCCACCGCGGATATGCTGCGCGCTCGAACCCAGGCCATCAAACATCATGTCCACGCTGCCGCCGATCAGGTCGGTCAGTGCCGGGCCGGCGCCGCGGTACGGAATGTGCGTGATGAAGGTCTTGGTCTGCTGCTTGAACAGCTCGCCTGCCATGTGGTGTGAGGTGCCGTTGCCCGCGCTGCCGTAGTTGAGCTTGGCGGGGTTCTTGCGCAGGAAGTCCAGCAGGCCCTTCAGATCATTGGCCGGCACCTTCTGCGGATTGACCACGATCACCTGCGGCGGGTTGGCGATCATCGTCAGGGGCAGCAGGTCTCGCGTGATGTCGTAGTCCAGCTTCGGGTAGAAGCTCGGCGCGATCGAGTGGTGCACCGCGCCCACAAAGAAGGTGTAGCCGTCACCGGCCTGCTTGGCAGCAAAGCTCGCGCCCACCGTGCCCCCGGCTCCGCCTCGGTTGTCGATGATGACCTGCTGGCCCAGCTGCTTGGACAGGCGTGCCGCCAGCGGGCGTGCAAACGCATCCGTGCCGCCCCCAGCCGGGAAAGGCACTACGAGCGTGATGGGCTTGGCCGGCCAGCTCTGTGCAAGTGCCGGTGCGCTGGTCGCGGCCAGCAGTCCGACGCCGGCGACGAGCGCGGTGGTCAGGCGGGTGAGGGTGGAACGCATCAGGCAGTCTCCTTGTTGTGCTGTGACGTCCGCGTTCGGGTGCGAGCAGCGCGGCGTGTCTGGCATTGGAGATTGTGACAGTGCCACCGAGCCTCCGCACTTTCCCGAGGTGTGAGCAGCCTTTCCCGGAGGTGTGGAGTACCGCGGCGCGCGCGCTGTCATGCAAGGGATAACCCTTTATCGCCGTCCTGTAACCCGGCTGTAGCAGAAATGACATCGACGGCACCGAGACTGCCGCCCGGGGCCTATGTCGGCCACCCACGGAACACCAGCAGTGCCGCGGAAGCGGCCGGAGGAAGCATGAACGGAATCACGCGTCGGGAACTGATGTCTCTCGAAATCACGGCTGACATCGAGCAGGTCGGCACCAATCCGAGCACCACCGAGAACTTCATGAGCTTGGTGCACAAGCGCATGGACCGCCGCCAGATGCTGCGCGTCTCAGGCGGCGGCGTGACCCTGGCCGCCATCGGCAGCATGGGCCTGACCGCCTGCGGCAGCGACAGCAGCCCCGCGCCGGCCCCGACACCTGCACCGGTGGCCCCGCAGCCCATCACCACGCTGAACTTCAGCGCCGTGAGCAAGTCTCTGGCCGACCGTTTCATCGTGCCCACCGGCTACACCGCCCGCGTGGTCTACCGCACTGGCGACCCGATTGCCGCCGGCGTGCCCGCCTACACCAACGCTGGCACCGATGACCCCGCCACCTACGACCGCCGCGCTGGCGACTGCCATGACGGTGTCGAGTACTACGGCCTGAATGACGCCGGCACCGCACGCGATGTGAACGGCAGCAACCGCGGCATCCTGGCGATGAACCACGAGTACGTCGTGCCCCAGTTCCTCCACCAGAACGGCGTGACCGCCGGCACCACCCGCGTGCAGGCCGAAGTGGATCGCGAGATCGCCATGCACGGCGTGTCTGTCGTCGAGATGATGAAGCAGAACGCCAGCGGCGCCTTTGACGCGACCGGCACCTGGGGCTATGTGCAGAACTCCGCACGCAACCGCCGTATCACCGCAGCCACGCCGATCGAAATCTCCGGCCCGCTGCGCGGCAATGCCGCCATGGTCACCAAGTACAGCCCGACCGGTGTGCGCACCCGCGGCACCCTGAACAACTGCGGCACGGGCACCAGCTTCTGGGGCACCCTGCTGACCTGCGAGGAAAACTGGGCAGGCTACTTCCTGCGCCCCAGCGCCACCGACAACCTCAACCGCAGCGCCAAGGAGATCTTTGCCCTGCAGCGCTACGGTGTGGGTGGTGACCGCTACGGCTGGAGCCGCGTGACCGCCGCCAACGCCGCCGACCAGGACAACTACGCCCGCTGGACAGCCACCGTCACCCCCGGTGCAACGGCCGCCGATGACTACCGCAACGTGGCCAACACCTTCGGCTGGGTGGTCGAAATCGACCCCTATGACGTGACCGCTGTGCCCAAGAAGCGCACCGCCATGGGACGCTTTGCACACGAGGCCTGCGTGGCCAACACGCCGGTGGTCGGCCAGCCCCTGGCCTTCTACATGGGCGACGACTCCCGTGGCGACTACATCTACAAGTTCGTCTCCGAAGCTGTGTGGAGCGCCGACGACGCCAATGCCACCAACCGCATGGCGATCGGTGACAAGTACCTAGACCGCGGCACCCTGTACGTGGCCAAGTTCAACGCTGACGGCACCGGCACCTGGCTGCCCATCACCCTGGCTGCCGTGCAGGCCGCCCAGGCTGCCGCCGGTGGCACCCCCGCCTACGTGTTTGCGGACCAGGCCGATGTGCAGCTGAACACCCGCCTGGCTGCTGACGCCCTGGGCGCCACGCCGATGGACCGCCCGGAGTGGGGCGCCGTGAACTACGCCACGCGCGACATCTACTTCACGATGACCGAGGCCAATGCCAGCGCGGGCCGCACCGGCCGCCGCGCGGACAACATCGACGGCGCCAACCCCCGCTTCTATCAGGACCAGCGCGGCGCCACGCCCAGCGGTGCAGCAGCCACCACCAACACGGGCAACACCTTTGGCCACATCGTGCGCATGGCTGAGACCAACCAGAACGCAGGCAGCACCACCTTCAACTGGGACGTGTTCCTCTTCGGCGCACAGGCCGATTCCGACCCCGCCCGCGTGAACCTGTCCGGCCTGACCAGCGCCAACGACTTCGCGCGCCCCGATGGCCTGTGGTTCAGCCCGAATACCGGCCTGGCCTGGATCCAGACGGACGACTCCGGCGCCCTGCTGGACCAGACCAACTGCATGATGCTGGCCTGCGTGGCCGGCCGCGTGGGTGATGGCCAGGTGCTGGCCGCCCAGCCCGCCAGCACCGCCGCCGTCGGTAGCACGCCCGCTGGCGCACAGCTGGCCGCCACGCGCGTGGGCCGTCAGGTCACCGAGAGCACGCTCAAGCGCTTCCTGGTCGGCCCGCTGGACTGCGAAATCACCGGCGTGATCGAAACCCCGGATGGCCGCACCATGTTCGTGAACGTGCAGCACCCCGGTGAAGACACACCCAACGCCGCCATCCCCACGCCGGCTTCCTACACCAGCTTCTGGCCCACGGCTGAAAAGGGTGCCGCTGGCGCAACGCCGGCCCGACCGCTGTCGGCCACGGTGGTCATCACCAAGACGGACGGTGGCCGCATCGGCAGCTGATGGTGACTTGACGCGGCGGTGAGCGATTCATCGCCGCGTCATTCAAGAACCGCATACTTCCCTCATAACGATGGTGTCTCCAAGCTGATCGTTCAGCACCCCTCTGATGATCGGTCTTCGAGCCTGCGCATTCCGCAGGCTTTTTTCTTTGTGGAGACCGACCAAAAAGGCGCGCTCAAGAGGGCCGAGGGTTTTCCCACTATGCTCGTTGCCAGTCCATATCTACAGAACACGAAGAGCATGCAGGAAGGCAGCCTTCTGGCCGCGGTTGATCTCGGCTCCAACAGTTTTCGGCTCGAGATCGGCCAGTTGCAGGGCAAGCAGATTGTCCGCCGCGACTACCTCAAGGAGCCGGTGCGCCTGGGCGCCGGCCTGAACGAGGCGCGCCAGCTCTCGCGCGGCGCCATGCAGCGCGGCGCCGAATGCCTCGCGCGCTTTGCTGAGCGCCTGCGCGGCTTCCCGGCGGGGCAGATCCGCGCGGTGGCCACCCAGACCCTGCGGGAAGCCGTCAACCGCGACGAATTCCTTGAGCTGGCGCGCGACGCCCTCGGCTACGACGTGGAAGTCATCTCCGGCCGCGAAGAAGCGCGCCTGATCTACTCCGGCGTCTCCCACCTGCTGGCGGACCCCAACGAGCAGCGCCTGGTGATCGACATTGGTGGCCGTTCCACCGAAGTCATCGTCGGCCATGGCCTCAAGCCCCTGGAGGCCGAGAGCTTCAAGCTCGGCAGCGTGAGCTACTCGCTGCGCTACTTCGACGCCGGGCGCTTCCCGCGCGCGGGCTTCGAGCAGGCCATCATCGCCGTGGCCGCCGAGGTGGAAGACAGCATCGAGACCTTCCAGCGCTACGCCTGGCGCATGGCCTATGGCTCGTCCGGCACCGCCGGCGCACTGGCTGACATTCTGCGCAGCAACCGCATTACCGACGGCACCATCACCCTGGACGGCCTGCTGTGGTTGCGCGAGCAGTGCGAACGCGCCGGCCACATCGACAAGCTGCGCATCGAAGGCCTCAAGGAAGACCGCCGCCCCGTGCTGGCTGGCGGTCTGGCTGTGATGCTCGGCATGTTCGAGGCCCTGGGCCTTCAGGAGATGGAAGCCGCCCGCGGCGCGCTGCGCCATGGCGTGATGTTCGACCTGCTGGGCCGCGAGCGCATCGAGACCGACATGCGCAACGGCACCGTGCGCCGCCTGCAGCAGCGCTTTGCCAGCGACCAGGTGCACAGCCAGCGTGTGCAGGACCTCGCCCTGTCGCTCTACCGGCGTCTCGTGCCCATGTCCGTGGAGCCGCTGCTGGTGGAGGCCGAGCGCGAACTCGGCTGGGCCGCGCTGCTGCACGAGCTCGGCATGTGCATCAGCCACAGCGACTATCACCGCCACGGCGCCTATCTGGTTGAGCACGCGGATGCGCCCGGCTTTTCAGAATCCCAGCAGGCCCGCCTGGCCGCGCTCGTGCTCGGCCACCGTGGTGGCCTGAAGAAGCTTGAGCCCTGGCTGGCCGATCCGCGTTTCGTCGAGCAGCTGATGGTCCTGCGCCTGGCCGTCATCCTCGTCCACGCCCGCCGCAAGCTACCCAACGGGGTCTTCACCCTCACGCGCGGCGAGAAGACCGTGCACCTCGCCCTGGACCCCGACTGGGCCGCCAGCCACCCCCAGACCCTCTATTTGCTGAGCGAAGAAGCGGCGGCGTGGAAGCGGGCGGGGGTGCGGGTGGTGCTGGACTGAGGCTTCCGCTCAGCCGGCCCTTAACCCTTCGAGGCCGCTGATCGGTCTGCGGGCGGCCTCCGGCCATTGAGGGACCGTCCGGCACAGTGCCTGGCCGCATCAGGCTGCCGATTGTCAAAAATCATTTGAAAATGAGCCTCTCCGCTGCCTTATTTTCAAATGATCCAGCGCATCTATCGGCTGGAAACCCGCATCAGACAAGCGGGAAGGCACTTTGGCGTGTTTTGCATGTCACGCCGCGGCAACGCGGCCCGAGCCTTGCCTCGGCGGGCGCAGTGCGGCTGAAACGGAGCGCCAGTATCAAGGCCACTGAACCAGACACACCAGCCCCGCAGCCGCAGCCACAAACAGCGCGGCGCCCAGCCACACCCCAAGCCGCCCCGCGCCCCGGCTGCGCAGCAGGGCCAGCAGGCCAATGAAGCCCATGGCATACATGATGGCCGCCATCGCATACGCCTGCGGCGCCGGCACAAAGACCGAGGGGCCACCACGCTTCGGCGAAGACTCGAACCCCGAATGCGCCACGATCAGTGACCCTCCGAGCAGGCCGAGGGCGATCAGGCCAGCGACGAAGAATTGGGCGGCGGGGGTGAGGGATCGCGTTATGGGGCAGAAATCTTGATACACGCAAAATGATGAACTGAATACCTGCAGCGCACCTGAGTTTGGTACTCACTATGACCGTGCGGAAACTTCTGTTGAGCCAAACATCAGGCATGGCTCCATTCTCGCACTAAGGCTGATCTGGGCAGAGCGAACGGTTTGATAGTATTGTTGCTTATGTCGCTTTACCGACATATTGCGGCATCACTTGCGTACCCCCGCTTTTTCTCTTGCTTCATTATAAATTCTAGCTGCGCGTCCGAGGCTGGGTGAGCTGCGCGCGCTTGGATTTTTTCTGAGTACAACCTTTAATACAATCTCAGCGTCATCCAACAAATCGACGCGTACGCTTGAGATTATGACAGCCGCGCAAAAATCTGGATCAGCTGTCAAATTGGAATCAACCTTCAAAGCCTCATCAGCACTTTCAAGTGCAGCGGAGTGTGCGCCGAAACCCGAATAGGCAATTGTAAGATTCCGAAGAATAGGACCTTGGTCTGCATGTTTGTCAGTTGATGCTTTTTCCAAGTTCTGAATGGCTTGCGCGTAGCGGCCTTGAAGAACCTGCAGGCCTCCAAGAAGCGCAGCGGCGGGAAGCCAGTTTGGGAATCGCCGGGCGACTACTGTCACTTCTGTTTCGAACTCGGCAAGGCGTCGCACGTCGACGGATCGCGCAGCGGCGATGTATTCCTCCAAGCGAACATGAATCTGGGTAATAGCTAATGCAGGCGACCGGTCAGCAGCGCCTTCGGGTGATCGTTTCAGCGTCGCTTTAGCGGCCCCAAATTGACCGAGTGCCGCCTCAAGGGATGCACGCTTTGCCCAGTAGTATCCTGATGCTGAACATTTATCTTCGTAGCTTGCCCATGTATTCAATAGTTGAATGGTGGTCGGTCGATCACTTTTCGAGATACGCTTTGCGTGATCAAGCCACAGGCGCTCGCATTCTGACTCGATATTGGGATCAAATGTTTTCGCCGCTGCGGACAAAGTTAAGCCGATGCAGATGATGCCTACGATCGTTCGACCAATTATATGTACGGAGTTCATGGGCTATAGTACCGAAGATTCTATTGTATAACTTCAATCGGCCTGCGTCGAAGTCATATTTCGGCACCGGTGCTGCGAAAGCACGGTGACACCGTTATTGTGCGCTAATAATGCGGCAGGCCTTGAATGCTGCGTCATGCTGCTTACCGGGCGCAAGTCCCAGCGGTGCGTACATTCCACTGTGACGAGGTCAGTTTTTGAGATTTGCGCCAAGCCGCATATCAGCTGCAATCTTCGCAGTGTCTGCGCGCCAAGGTCGCAGTTTCCATGGGATCTGGCCGGAAATGCTCTATTCTAATTGGGTGTTTTGCCACTTTGCGCTTGTCAGGTGGCCCTTTTCATGCGATTCAAGGGCCAGGTTGTCTCGCCCGATTCCGATCTTTGGTGCGGATGAACTCAGCCTGTAGGGATCGCCCCATAGAGCTGCTCGGGGTCGACATCCGCGCTAGTGGCACGCTGACAAACGCAACTGGCGCACCCCGCCAGGCCGCCCTACAACAACTCCGGCGACTGCACCGCCACCAGGACGTTCTGCGCCACCTCGGCGCGCAGGCGCTGGCGGATCCACCAGACGGCGCCTTTGCGGACGGACCAGGCCTGGGCCTCGCCGCCGATGAGCCAGGCGGCCACTTCGCCCAGGGCGGGCTGGTGGCCGACGATGAGCACGGGCTGGCGGGAGTGCGGCCAGTCGGCAGCCGTGAGCAGGTCTTCTGCCGTGGCGTGGGGGCCGATGGCGTCGATGGTGCGCGCCTTGCGGTTGGACATTTCAGTGAGCGCGCGCACGGTCTGTTGGGTGCGCTTGGCGGGGCTGGCGAGGATGCGCGTCCCTTCTGGCAGGCGCTGGTGCAGCCAGGCGGCCACGCGCTGGGCCTGGCGCTCGCCCTTGGTGGTGAGCGCGCGGTCGAGGTCGTCCGGGCCGCCGGATTCACCCTCGGCCTCGGCATGGCGCCAGAGGATGAGGTCCATGCTGGCGCGTTCCTTGGCAGTCGCGGACTTCTTCTGCGGGTCGGCCTTGTCGGCCGCTGCCGCAGAGCGGACGGCTGAAGGTTGATCAACCGGAGGATGCGCGACGGGCACGTGAGCCTCCGGGCCGGGCGCGCTCATTGCCCGCCGTAGATCTGCATGAGTGAGCGCTGGGCCGAGGGCTTGGCGCTGCGCGCGCTCTGGTAGGTGCCGTCGGGCAGCTGCTTGAAGGCGTCCACACCGTCGAGCAGGTAGGGGGTGAGCGCTTCGTCAATGACGCGCTGGCGCAGCTTCTTGTCGCGGATGGGCCAGGCGAGCTCGATGCGGCGGAACATGTTGCGGCCCATCCAGTCGGCGCTGGCCAGGTACAGGGCCTCCTTGGTGCCGGCGCGGAAGTAGAAGGCGCGGGTGTGTTCCAGAAAGCGGCCGACGATGCTGCGCACGCGGATATTGTCCGTCCAGCCCTTCAAGCCGGGCGGCAGCACGCAGGCGCCACGAACGATCAGGTCCACCTTGGCGCCGGCGGCGCCGGCCTCGATGAGCGCTTCGATCAACGGCTCGTCCAGCAGGGCGTTCATGCGCGCCACCACGCGGGCGGGCTTGCCGGCCAGGGCGGCGTCGCGCACCTCGTGCAGATGGGCGATCATGGCCTTGTGCAGGGTGAAGGGCGCCATCAGCAGGTGCTTGAGCGTGCCCACCTTGCTCTGGCTGGCCAGGTGCTGGAAGACCTGCTCCACATCAGCGGTGAGTTCGGGGTCTGCCGTGAGGTAGCCCAGGTCGGTGTAGAGCCGCGCGGTCTTTAGGTTGTAGTTGCCGGTGGACAGATGCGCGTAGCGGGCGAGCTTCTTGCCCTCGCGCCGGGTGATGAGCAGGGCCTTGCCATGGGTCTTGAGACCCACCACGCCGTACACCACCTGCGCGCCGACGCTCTCCAGACGCTCGGCCCAGTTGATGTTGGCTTCCTCGTCAAAGCGCGCCTTGAGCTCCACCACGGCCGTGACTTCCTTGCCGCGGCGGGCGGCCTCGATCAGCAGGTCCATGAGCACGGAGTCGCTGCCGGCGCGGTAGATGGTCATCTTGATGGCCAGCACCTGCGGGTCGGCCACGGCCTGGCGCAGGAAGCTCACCACGGGGTCAAAGCTCTCGAAGGGGTGGTGCAGCAGCACATCGCCCTTCTGGAGGGTGTCAAAAATGGACGCGGCCGCCGGCACGGACTTGGGCCACTGCGCGGCGTAGGCCGCGAACAGCAGCTTGCTCTTGGGCGATACGGTCACCTGGTCGATCATCGTGGTGAAGCGCACCAGGTTGACCGGGCCGTTGATGAGGAACAGGGCTTCGGGTGGCAAGCTGAATTGCTTGAGCAGAAAGTCGTACAGGTCCGGCGGGCAGGCGTGGCCCACCTCGAGGCGCACCGCGTTGCCGAAGTGCCGTGCCGTGAGATTCAGGCGCAGAGCCTGGCGCAGGTTGGTGACATCCTGCTCGTCCACGGACAGATCACTGTCGCGCGTGACGCGGAACTGCGAGAAGCCCACCACCTCGCGGTCCGGAAAGAGTTCGTGCAGGTGCGCGCGGATCACACTCGACAGCAGCACAAACACCTGTTTGCCGTTGCTCACCTTCTCGGGCAGGCGGATCACGCGGGGCACCACACGCGGGACCTTGACGATGGCAATCGAGTTCTCGCGGCCGAAGGCGTCCTTGCCCGACAGGCGCACGATGAAGTTCAGGCTCTTGTTGGCCACCTGCGGGAAGGGGTGTGCCGGATCCAGGGCGATGGGAATCAGCAGCGGGCGCACTTCGCGCTGGAAGAATTCCGCCACCCAGGCCATCTGCGCGGCGTCGCGCTCGGCATGGGAGAGGATCTCGATGCCTTCCTTCTTGAGCATGGGCATGAGCGTGCGGGCCAGCACTTCATACTGCTCCTGCACCAGGGCCTGGGCCTCGGCAATTACCGGGCCGAACCAGCGCGCAGCGTCCGGCATCTCAGGAGCCTTGCCGTTCAGGGGCAGGTAGTCGGAGATGCGAATTTCGAAAAACTCGTCCAGGTTGGACGACACGATGCACAGGTAGCGCAGGCGCTCGAGCAGCGGTACGTCATCGCGCTTGGCCTGGGCCAGCACGCGGCGGTTGAACTGCAGGATGGCGAGTTCGCGGTTGAGCAGTTCGCGCTTGGCGGGAGCTACGGGTGCGGCTGCAGCGACTTCAAGCGGCGCGGCAATCGGATCAGCCGCGGTGGCCTTGGCCTTGGACTTTGCAGCGGGAGCGCTCTCTTTGGGCTGCTCGATGGCCAGCTTGCGCGGCATCTTGCCGGAGGGCTTGGAGGCAGTCTTGCGCTGGGTCTTGTGCTTGGCCATCGGTTCGGTCATCCGTCAAGTGTGACAACTTGATGTCACGGTTTGATGACAGGCTTTTAGACCGCGGCAGGCCGCTGCGTCATCGAGACTTGCCCGCAGGTCGCCGCGTCGGTGCCGCCGCGCCACCGCGAACGGCCCAGGCCCACAGCCCGATGCCAGCCAGAATCATCGGCAGAGACAGCCACTGCCCCATGGACATCCCGCCAGCCAGCAGCCCCAGCTGCGCATCCGGCTGGCGCGCAAATTCTGCGATGAAGCGGAAGCTGCCGTAGCCAATGAGGAACACGCCGCTCACCGCGCCCGTGGCGCGCGGCCGGGACGAATACACCCAGAGAATGATGAACAGCAGCAGCCCTTCGAGCGCGAACTGATACAGCTGGCTGGGGTGGCGGGGCAGGGCGCCGTACTGCTGGAGCAGCGGCATGAGGCTCGGGTTGGCCGCGCCCAGCGCGGCATCGGCATTGCGGGCCTGCGGGAACAGCATGGCCCAGAAGGCAGCAGGGTCAGTCACGCGACCCCATAGCTCTCCATTGATGAAGTTGCCCATGCGCCCGGCCGCCAAACCGGTCGGTACCAGCGGGGCGATGAAGTCCGTCACGTCCAGCCAGCTGCGCTTTCGCGAACGCGCGAACCAGAGCATGGCCACGAGCACGCCCAGAAAGCCGCCGTGAAAACTCATGCCACCCTTCCAGATCATGAGGATCTGCAGGGGGTTCTGAAGGTGGGTGGCCAGGTCGTAGAACAGGATGTAGCCGATACGCCCGCCCAGGATCACGCCCAGCGCGCCGAAGAACACGAGGTCTTCGAGATCCTGAAGGGTGAGGTTGGTGGTGCCTTTCTGGATGCGATAGCGCCCCAGCAGATAGAAGAGCACAAAGGCCACCAGATACATGAGGCCGTACCAGTGGACGGCCACGGGCCCCAGGCTGATGGCCACGGGGTCGAAGGCGGGGTGCTGCATGGGCATGGTGCGGAGGCCGCGCTGGCCTGTTGCTTCAGGGGAGGCTGCGTAGAATAAGGCAGAGGCTCTATCGAGTTGTTTCCAGCTGTCCCGGCGCCGAGCCGTACCCCGAGTCGGTCGCCCGCACAGTGCTCGCAGCACCATTGCGAACGCCGTTCCTGGCTGGCCAAGACCGTTGTCGATTCGTCTTTGCTGACGCCGACGTTGTTCACCGCCGCAACATTCGCAGCTTCATTCGCACAGAAGAACACCATGCCGCATAACGATCGCTCAAAGAACGTCACCCAGGGGGTGCAGCGCAGTGCCAACCGCGCGATGTACTACGCCATGGGCTACAAGAAGGAAGATTTTGACAAGCCCATGATTGGAGTGGCCAACGGCCACTCCACCATCACGCCCTGCAACAGCGGCCTGCAGAAGCTGGCCGATGCCGCTGTGGAGGCCATCAAGGGCGCGAATGCCAACGCGCAGCTCTTCGGCACCCCAACCATCTCGGATGGCATCGGCATGGGTACCGAAGGCATGAAGTATTCGCTGGTATCGCGCGAGGTGATTGCGGACTCCATCGAGACCTGTGTGATGGGCCAGTGGATGGACGGCGTGGTCGTCATCGGCGGCTGCGACAAGAACATGCCCGGCGGCATGATGGCGCTGGCACGCACCAACGTGCCGGGTATCTATGTCTACGGCGGTACGGTCAAGGCCGGCCATTACAAGGGGCAGGACCTCAACATCGTCAGCGCCTTCGAGGCCGTGGGCCAGTTCTCGGCAGGCAATCTCAGCCAGGAAGATTTCGAGCAGATCGAGCAGCGCTGCATCCCCGGCAGCGGCTCCTGCGGCGGCATGTATACGGCCAACACCATGAGCTCCAGCTTCGAGGCGCTGGGCATGAGCCTCATGTACTCCAGCACCCAGGCCAACCCGGACGACGAGAAGGTGGTGTCGACCGCCGAGGCCGCGCGCGTGCTGGTCGAGGCAGTCAAGAAGGGCATCAAGCCGCGCGACATCATCACGCGCAAGAGTATCGAAAACGCCGTCGCCTGCATCATGGCTACGGGCGGCTCCACCAACGCAGTGCTGCACTATCTGGCGATTGCGCACGCAGCCGATGTGGAGTGGACGATCGATGACTACGAGCGCATGCGACGCAAGGTGCCTGTGATCTGCGACATGAAGCCCTCGGGGAAGTATCTGGCCGTGGACCTGCACAGGGCCGGCGGCATCCCCCAGGTGCTGAAGATCCTGCTTGATGCCGGCCTGCTGCATGGCGACTGCATGACCATTACCGGTCGCACCATGGCCGATGAGCTCGCCCATGTACCGAGTACACCGCGCGCCGACCAGGATGTGATCCGCAGCATCGACAAGGCGCTCTATCCGCAAGGGCACCTGGCCATCCTGAAGGGCAACCTGTCTCCGGAAGGCTGTGTGGCAAAGATCACGGGACTGAAGAACCCGAGCATCACTGGCCCCGCGCGGGTGTTTGATAGCGAAGACGAAGCGATGGCCGCCATCATGGCGCGCGCCATCAAGGCGGGGGATGTCGTGGTGATCCGCTATGAAGGCCCCAAGGGTGGGCCGGGCATGCGCGAGATGCTCTCGCCCACCTCGGCGCTGATCGGCCAGGGTCTAGGCGAAAGCGTGGGTCTGATCACGGACGGCCGGTTCTCAGGCGGCACCTGGGGCATGGTGGTCGGCCACGTCGCGCCTGAAGCGGCCGTGGGCGGGCCGATCGCGCTGATCCAGGAGGGCGACTCCGTCACGATCGACGCGCACAAGCTGCTGCTGCAGCTGAACGTCAGCGACGAAGAGCTGGCCAGGCGCCGCGCCGCGTGGACGCCGCGAGCTCCACGCTACACGCGTGGGGTGCTGGCGAAGTTCGCCAAGCTTGCATCGACCGCGTCGAAAGGCGCCGTCACGGACGGCTCGCTCGATCTCTGATCTGATCTGCGCTGCAAAAGAAACGGGGAGCCATGGCTCCCCGTTTCTTTTGCCTTGTACCGCGGATTACTTTTGCGCCATCACCCAGGCTGCTAGGGTGCGGGCTTCGGCTTCCGACACCTGCGGGTTGGCCGGCATCGGAATCTGGCCGAAGCTGCCAACGCCGCCTTCGCGGATCTTCTTGGCGAGCTTGGCCACGGCATCCTTGTCGTTGGCGTACTTGGCGGCGACGTCCTTGTACGACGGGCCGACAAGTTTCTTGTCCACCGCATGGCAGGCCATGCAGTTCTTGCTGCGGGCCAGTTCGGGGCTGGCCCAAGCGAGCGGCGCGCCGAGGAGTCCAGCCAGTGTGAAGAGGGAGATGACCAGGGTCTTGTTCATGTTGAAGGAGGCTCCGGGGGGCTTTGTGTGGTTTGCAATGAGTCCACAACGATCATGCGCTGGATCGCGCCGACAACAAACATGTTTCGGCGCATGATTCACTATCGGTTGCGGATTGTAGGCAGCCGGGTTGACGAATCTGGCGTTGTAGCGCAACGTTAGGGCTATCACTAAACCTGAGAGGGCACTGAGGTACGCAATGCCACTGGTCTGGATCGGTCTTGTCCTGGTTCTGCTGAAGTATTTCGAAGTCGGCCCCTTCGCCACGGTGTCGTGGTGGTGGATCCTCGTGCCGCTGATCGTCGCGTTCATCTTCTTTGAGATCATCGAACCCATGTTCGGGCTCGACAAGAAGAAGGCGCATGACGAACTGGCCAAGGCCAAGGAGCGCCGAGTCAAAGAGCAACTGGATCGCGATCGCAAGCGCGCGCGTTGATCCAAGTCTGCTGCATCTGTCTTCGATTCAGCCGTAGCACCAAAGAAAAAGCGCCAGCTCTGCTGGCGCTTTTTGCTTTTGCGCTGAACCCGATCAGTTCAGAGCAATCTTCTTGCCACCGCGGTACGTGTAGATCGTCATCGCGGGGTTGCGGATTTCGCCGATGCTGTCGAAACCAATGCGTGCAGTCACGCCCTGGTAGTCGATCTTGGCAAGCTGCTCGCGGATGCGAGCAGGCTCGGCAGAACCCGCCTTCTGCACGGCGTCGGCGATCATCATGACGGCGTCGTACACATAGGGCGAGTAGACTTGGAATTGGCCAGGGAACTGGGCGTCGTAGCGCTTGCGCCACTCAGTGCCACCAGGCATCTTGGCCAGCGATGCGCCACCTTCAGCGCAGAACACGGTGTCGTTGTTGGCACCGCCGGACAACTCGGTGAGCTTGTCTGTGCAGATGCCGTCACCGCCCATGAACTTGGCGTTGATGCCGAGTGCCTTCATCTGGCGCAGCATCGGGCCAGCCTGCGGGTCCATGCCACCATAGAAGATGATGTCCGGGTTGGCCGCGCGGATCTTCGTCAGGATCGCGTTGAAGTCGGTGGCCTTGTCGTTAGTGAACTCGCGGGCCACGATCTTCATACCGTTGGCTTCGGCTGTGCGCGCAAACACGTCAGCGACGCCCTGGCCATAAGCGGTGCGGTCATCGATCACGGCCACGTTCTTGGCGCTGAGCGACTTGGCGCCGTACAGGGCCAGACCGGCGCCAAGGGCGTTGTCATTGGCCAGAATACGGAAGAACGTGTTGAAGCCTTGCTGCGCGATGCGGGGGTTGGTGGCAGACGGCGTGATCTGCGGAATACCAGCCTGGTTGTAGATGGCCGAAGCGGGCAGGGTGGTGCCGGAGTTCAGGTGACCGACCACTGCGTTGACCTTGGCGTCCACCAACTTCTGCGCGGCTGCGGTGCCCTGCTTCGGATCCGCTGCGTCGTCTTCAGCCTGCAGCACCCAGCGGACCTTACGGCCACCGACGGTGATGTTGCGCTTGTTGAGGTCCTCGATCGCCATGCGGGCGCCGTTCTCGTTGTCCTTGCCGTAGTGCGCCTGCGGACCCGAGGTCGGGGCCACGTGGCCGATACGGACAACCAGCTCTTGCTGTGCTGCAGCGGCGAAGGCAATGCTGCCGGCCATAGCTGCAAAGATCATCGATTTCTTGAATTGCATGGTTCCTCCTTGGGAGTAGTCAGCCGAGACGTGGAGTCTGGGCGGCATGGTCTGGGTCGATCCAAGACCCGGCGAACATACCTGAATCGCGGCATGCATGTAAAACGTTTGTCATCTGGCGCCGGGAGTCAGTGCAAACCCTTGTGCAGCGGGCTTCGCTGCAATCGATTCGCTCCTGATGAGACGCGGCTCAGCCGGTGCGCGGTTCACGTTTTGCGAAGTGCGTCGAAAGCATCCGAAAGATCCGTGAATAGATCGTCCGGGTGTTCAAGGCCGATGTTCACGCGTACGAGCTCGCCTCGAAGCACCGGCCAGTCGGCCGCAGTGCTCATGCGCAGCGCGAGGCTGCAGGTGCCCCCCCAGCTCGCACCGATCCGGAACACCCTGAGCTGGTCAACCCAACGATCAGCTGCCTCTGACGAGACACTAGGGGCGAACTCGAACGAGAACACGCTCGCAGAGCCGGAGAAGTCTCGCTTCCATATCGAATGACCCGGGCAGTCAGGCAATGCCGGATGCAGCACGCGCGCGACTTGGGGCTGCTCTGCCAACCAGCGGGCGACTGCGAGCGTGCGGCGTCCGAGTTCTTCCAGACGCAGGCTCATCGTCTGCATGCCGCGCAACACGAGGAAGCAGTCGTCGCTGCTGATGCTCAGGCCGAGTGCGTTGCGCATGCGACGGACTCGCTCGCCCAGTACTGCATCGCGGCAACTGACCGAGCCCATCACGAGGTCGCCATGGCCGGCGTGATACTTCGTGAGTGCCTGGATCGACAGGTCAGCGCCGAGTTCAAGCGGCCTCAGGAGCCGACCCGCGCTCCAGGTGTTGTCCACGGCAACATGCGCGCCGTGCCTGCGGGCAAGCGCGCAGATGGCCGGCAGATCGCACACTTCGAAACTGACCGAACCCGGCGTCTCGACCCAGATGAGCCGGGTGTTGGGGCGAAAGGCGCGGTCGAGCGCGTCAAGGTCGAGTGGGTCATAGAAGTCGGCCGCAACGCCCAGTTGTGGCAGTACATCAGTGGCAAAGCTGCGACTCGGCCAATAGACGTTACGCGGCACGAGCACATGGTCGCCCGCGCGCAAGAGTGCCATGTAGGTCAGCGTCAGCGCAGAAAGTCCGCTGGGTGCGAGGCAGGTGTCGGCAGCGCCTTCGCTGATGTTGACCTGAACTTCGAGGGCTCGTGTGGTGGGGGTGCCGTAGGTGCCATACACCCATGGCGCTGCTCGCTTGCGGTCCTTGAACTGCGCGCTGTTGTCGAACACCACGGTTGAGGCGCGGTACACGGGTGTGGCCAGGTTCCTGAACCCTTCCGCGACCTGGCCGGCAAGTTCTGGGTGGATGGCGAGCGTGTCAGGGTGGTAGTTGCGCAGACTCATAGAGCGAGAGGCGCGCGTTGGGCGCACTGGGTAAGCTGCAGACCAGCGTAGCAGGCAATCGTACGAGACCCCATCATGGCCGTTCTGAAGCTGGACAAGATCGACCGAAAACTGCTGAACCTGCTTCAGCAGAACAATCAGCGGACCACCCGAGAGCTGGCCCAGTTGCTGCACATTTCACAGCCCACTCTGGTACGGCGGCTGCGTGAACTGCGCAGCCAGGGCGTGGTGTGCGCGGACGTGTCCTTGGTGGATCCCATCAGCCTCGGCTTGGGGATGTACGCATTTCTCGATGTGTCACTGCACGACCAGAGCGAGGAAGCCGCATCCCAGTTCGAGCGACGGATCCAGGATGAGCCGGAAGTGCTGCAGTGCTATTTCGTGACGGGCGCCTTCGACTTCTTCCTGATCCTTCACGTGGCGAACATCGAGGCGTACTACCAGTTCATACGGCGGGTGCTTTCGGCGAGCGGGAACGTACGACACTTCGAGAGCCGGTTTCCGCTCAAGCGAACGAAGTTCACCAATCGGATCGAGTTTGACGAGCGTGCACTTCAGCTGGAGGTTCGGACCGCGGAGCCGCAAAAGTCGCCCGAAGTGGCCTCGCCACGAGCGGGCACGCCGCGCAAGCGCACCGCGCGCTGAAGCCTCAGGCTGAGACGGCGGCCCGACGACCCATGCCCGGCGCCGGGCGCGGCACATCGCCAGTGAACGCGAAGTCCACCTCCGGCGCGCGGCCGGACAGGATGTCGGCCATCGCTTTGCCCGAGCCACAGCCCATTGTCCAGCCGAGGGTGCCGTGGCCTGCGTTGATGTACAGATTCGACACGCGGGTACGACCGATCAGCGGGATGTTTGACGGCGTCGATGGCCGAAGCCCGGTCCAGTAAAGAGGCGTGTCGTAGTCACAGGCCTCAGGGAACAGTTCGCGTGTGCGGCGCCGCAGCGCCTCGCAGCGAGCAGGGTTCAGTTCGCGGTTCCAGCCATTGAGTTCGGCCGTTCCGGCAATGCGGAGCCGGTCGCCGATGCGGGTGAAGACCATCTTGAAGTTGGAGTCCGCCACCGAGACCCAGGGCGCCTTGCTTGCGTCGGTGATCCGGAAAGTCGCCGAGTAACCCTTGGTCGGGTAGATCGGCGCCGACAAACCCGCGGTCTCGAGGGCGAAGGGCGTGAAGCTGCCCAGCGCAGTCACGTATGCATCGGCTCGTTCGACCCGGTACTTCCCGTCAGAGCCGATGAGTTCGACCCCCTCGATGCGATCTCCGCCGCGCAGCAGGCGAGTGATTTGGTGGTTGAAGTGGAACTGGACGCCGCGTGCCTTGCATCGCTCTGTCAATGCAAGCGTGAACTTGTAGATGTCACCGGTTTCGTCTTCGGCCGTGTAGTCGCCGGCAACAATGCGATCCGCGATGGGCTGCAGCGCAGGTTCGATGCGAAGCACGTCTTCCTTGCTGATGACGTGCCGGTTGCAGCCCAGTTCGCGCATGACGGCGGCGTTCTGATCTGCCCCTTCCGCCTCCTCATGAGAGGTATAGAAGTTCACGATGCCGCGTTCGAGATGGTCGTAGTCGATGCCGATTTCGCGTCGCAATGACTGCAACACGTCGCGGCTGTAGGCACACATGCCCACAAGATTCTGGATGTTGTGACGCACACGGCCGGGCGTGCACTCGCGCAGAAAGCGCAGCCCCCAGAGCCATTGCGCCAGCTCGGGCCGGGGGCGGAACAGCAGCGGCGCATCTTCCTTGCCCAGCCACTTGATGAGTTTGAGCAGCGCCCCCGGACTGGCCCAGGGTTCGGCGTAACTCACCGAGATCTGACAGCCGTTGGCAAAGCTGGTCTCTTGCGCAGGGCCTGGCTGCCGATCGATGACGACCACCTCGTGGCCTTGCTGGGAGGCGAACCAGGCTGTCGCGACACCGATGATGCCGGATCCGAGAACGATGACTTTCATGTGCTGTATGGCGAGGTGAGCGCGAGGCAACACAGCAGATTTTAGGTTGTCTCGATGCAACAGCTGCGATTCAACTTTATGCCACTAGGTGAATCAAATAAAACAATAAAGAAGGAAAAAGATCATCATGAAGACAAAAAATTCGATTGATATGCACGCATGATTCCATGCAAATTGATCGAAAAGAGCGATGTGGTAGTGGGATTTTCTCGATATCTGTGGTGTGGCGCGCTCAGTCGCGGGACGCGGTGGGTCTAGAGCCTTGTGCCTACAATGCGCCACCCTTGAGCCAGCCCGTTATCCGCGGGCCCGTGTTGCGGCGGCATCGGGCGACTGCACTGCGCGCTGGCCCTGCCGGTCGCATTGGCACCGAGAGGTGACACACACCTCGCGAATCAACCAAATCCACTGGGGGCATCTGCCATATGGAAGTACTCATCCAGCAGATCGTGAACGGTCTTGTGCTGGGCAGCGTGTATGCGCTTATCGCACTCGGTTACACGATGGTCTACGGCATCCTGCAGCTCATCAACTTTGCCCACGGCGATGTGCTGATGGTCGGGGCACTGACTGCACTGTCGGTCATCAAGCTCGTGGTGGGTTTCGCACCTGACACCCCGGGCTGGACCCTGATGCTCATCGGAACCGGAGCGGCGATTCCCGTGTGCATGCTGCTCAATGTCTTCATTGAGCGCGTCGCCTACCGCCCGCTGCGCAATGCTCCGCGCCTGGCACCCCTGATCACGGCAATCGGCATTTCGATCATTCTCCAGACTGTGGCAATGATTGTCTGGGGCCGCAGCTTCCATGTTGTGCCCCAACTCTTGCCCGCCGAACCGATGAAGTTTGGTCCGATTCAAATTACGCCGACACAGCTGACCGTCATCATTGTGTCTGCCGTCGTGATGTTCAGCCTCGTGCTGTTGGTGGAGAAGACGAAGCTCGGTAGAGCCATGCGAGCCACGGCTGAAAATCCTCGCGTTGCCGGATTGATGGGTGTCGATTCCAACCGCGTGATCGTGGCCACCTTCGCACTGGGTGCTGCGCTTGCTGCAGTAGCTGGCGTGCTGTTCGCTGCGAACTACTACACCGCGCACTTCGCGATGGGCTTTATGCCCGGTTTGAAGGCATTTACTGCGGCGGTGCTGGGCGGAATTGGAAACATATACGGTGCGGTGGTCGGCGGATTGATCCTTGGCCTTGTCGAGAGCATTGGCGCTGGCTACATCGGCACCTGGACGGGCGGTGTGCTCGGTAGCCACTACCAGGACATCTTCGCCTTCGTCGTGCTGATCATCGTGCTCGTGTTCCGGCCCTCCGGGATCATGGGTGAACGCGTCGCCGATCGAGCCTGAGCACGGGAGTGGCACACATGATGATGAATTCCTTCTTTGGCAAGAATGCGTCGCCCCAAAAGGCGTACATGGGTACCGTGCTCGTAGCCGCAGCGCTGATCCTGCTCCCGTGGGTGGTGGGCATGGGGGGTAACAATGCCTGGGTGCGCATGCTTGACTTTGCGCTGCTGTACGTGATGCTGGCCCTCGGCCTGAACATCGTCGTCGGCTTTGCCGGCCTGCTGGACCTGGGCTACATCGCGTTCTACGCAGTCGGTGCTTACATGTACGCGCTGCTGGCGAGTCCACACCTCTGGCAGCAGTTTCCGGCAATCGCGGCGGCGTTTCCGGATGGTCTGCACATCAGTATCTGGTGGGTCATTCCGTTGGGTGCCGGCTTGGCTGCCATTTTTGGTGTGCTGCTGGGTGCACCCACGCTGAAACTGCGCGGCGACTATCTTGCCATCGTGACGCTTGGCTTCGGCGAGATCATCCGGATCTTCATGCTGAATCTCAACGCGCCGCTGAACATCACGAACGGACCGCAAGGGATCTCGCAGATCGATCCCGTCTCGGTGTTCGGTATGCCTTTTGTCGGGGGCGCAGGTTCAGGGGGCTACGTGTCCCTGCTGGGCTTGAAGATCCACAACACCTACCTGTACTACTACCTGTTCCTGTTCCTGACGATCGTCACCATCATCATCTGTATTCGCCTGCAGGATTCGCGTATCGGCCGCGCATGGATGGCCATACGCGAAGACGAAATTGCTGCCAAAGCCATGGGCATCAATACGCGCAACACGAAGCTCTTGGCCTTTGCCATGGGCGCGACCTTTGGCGGCGTGGCCGGTGCGATGTTCTCGGCGTTCCAGCAGTTCGTCTCTCCGGAATCGTTCAGCTTGAACGAATCGATCATGGTTCTGGCGATGGTGGTGTTGGGTGGGATCGGTCACATTCCGGGTGTGATCCTTGGTGCTGTGCTGCTTGCGATCCTGCCTGAAGCACTCAAGTTCGGTTTGCCGCCCTTGCGCGAGTTCGTGATCAACAACATGGTCACTCCGCTGGCGGGCAAGACAGATGGCTTCGTCGTCACCTTTGTCAAGAACCTGCTAGAGCCCGAGGTCTTCCGGTTCCTGATCTTTGGGCTCGCGATGGTGATCATCATGCTGTATCGACCCAAGGGGCTTTGGCCTGCGCCGGAGCACGGCATTGCGCCCGCCCTCAAGGCTGACGGGAGCCGCGCATGAGCGAAGAGATCCTGCTTTCGGTCAAAGGCGTGAACAAGCGCTTCGGCGGGCTGCAGGCCTTGTCGGAGGTCGGCATCGAGGTCGAGAAGGGCCATATCTATGGCCTGATCGGCCCCAATGGCGCCGGAAAGACCACGTTCTTCAACGTCATCACGGGCCTGTACACGCCGGACTCCGGCAGCTTCACGCTCGGTGGCAAACCCTATTCGCCACGTGCGGTTCATGAGGTCGCCAAGGCGGGCATTGCGCGCACCTTCCAGAACATCCGCCTGTTTCCAGACATGACCGCGCTGGAGAATGTGATGGTCGGGCGGCATGTGCGCAGCAAGAGCGGCGTATGGGGTGCGATCCTCAAGCTGCCGTCATTCAAGCGTGAAGAAGCCGGCATCCGCGACCTCGCCATGGCGCTTCTGGAGTATGTCGGCATCAGCAAGTACGCCAACTATCAGGCCCGCACGCTGTCCTACGGCGATCAGCGCCGTCTAGAAATCGCGCGTGCGCTGGCGACCGACCCGCTGCTGCTCGCATTGGACGAGCCCGCAGCGGGCATGAACGCCACCGAAAAGGTGATGCTGCGCCAGCTGCTGGAGAAGATCTCCGGCGAAGGCAAGACCATCCTGCTGATCGAGCACGACGTGAAGCTGGTCATGGGCCTGTGCGACAAGGTGTCGGTGCTGGACTACGGCAAGCTGATCGCGCAGGGTGCACCGGACTCGGTCCAGCGCGATCCGAAGGTCATCGAGGCCTACCTCGGCACGGCGCATTGAGAGGGAAGATGCAATGACTCAATCCGCAACGACATCCCAGCCGGTCCTGAAGGTCAGCAGCTTGAAGGTGGCATACGGCGGCATTCAGGCCGTCAAGGGCATCGACCTCGAAGTCCGCGACGGGGAACTCGTCACACTGATCGGCGCCAACGGCGCAGGCAAGACCTCCACGCTCAAGGCCATCACGGGTGTTCTCAAGCCTGCGGGTGGCGAGGTGCTGTATTTCGGCAAGGCGGTCACTGGCACCGACTCCTTCAAGCTGGTGGAGCAGGGGTTGGCCATGGTGCCGGAAGGCCGTGGCGTCTTCACGCGCATGACCATCGTCGAGAACCTGCAGATGGGCGCGTTTGTGCGCAATGACGCGCAGGGCATCAAGGATGACATCGAGAAGTGGTTCACCGTGTTTCCGCGCTTGAAGGAGCGGGCAACGCAGCTCGCCGGCACGATGTCCGGCGGCGAACAGCAGATGCTGGCCATGGCGCGCGCGCTGATGAGCCGACCCAAGCTGCTGCTGCTCGATGAACCGTCGATGGGTCTGTCGCCCATCATGGTCGAAAAGGTCTTTGAAGTGATCCGCACCGTGAAGGCGCAGGGCGTGCCGATGCTGCTGGTTGAGCAGAATGCCAAGCTCGCGCTTGAAGCGGCCGATCGCGGCTACGTGATGGACTCCGGGCTCGTCACCATGAATGGTGCCGCAAGAGACATGCTCACTGACCCGAAGGTGCGCGCTGCATACCTCGGTGAGGTCGAGGCAGGTTCGGGCTGAACGTCACACTGTGCCAAGGGCCGATTGGCGGCACCTTCGGGTGCCGCTTTTCATTGGTGCGCCGGCCCTGACGCACGGTCATCAGCAAACCCCGCGCACGAATCAAGATGGCACAGCCATGACACTGTGCGCGTAAACACCGAGCGGTGCCCATCACGCATGCCGCTACAACGCTGTCCAGACCCAGTCAGACGGCAGCGCGCCATCCAGACGACGCAGACGAACGGAGGAGATCGACCCGATGCAGAACGACATTGCACGCACAGTGCTCAACGAAGGCGTGCAGCGCCGCGAGGTCTTTGGCTGGGCCGCGTACGACTTCGCGAACTCCGGCTACACCACGGTCGTGCTCACGGCGGTGTTCAACGCCTACTTCGTGGGGGTGGTGGCCCAGGGGCACGACTGGGGCACGCTCGCGTGGACACTGACCCTCGGCGTGTCGTCCCTGCTGATCATGTTCACCGCGCCGGGCATTGGCGCCTACGCCGACCGCTACGGGCGCAAGAAGCTGCTCCTGGGGGCAGCCACCGTGGCCTGTGTGCTTGGCACTGCGGGGCTGGCCCTGGTCGGCCGCGGTGATCTCTGGCTGGCGGTGGCGCTGATCATCCTGACCAACTACGCCTTCAGCCTGGGCGAGACCTTGAACGGCGCCTTCCTGCCGGAACTGGCTCGGCCCAACCATGTCGGCACGGTGTCGGGCTGGGGCTGGAGCTTCGGCTATTTCGGCGGCATGCTGACTCTCGGTCTGTCCCTGGCCTGGGTGATGCAGCAGCAGGCTGCTGGCGCCACGGCCGAGCAGTTTGTGCCCGGCACCATGTTGATTACGGCGGTGGTCTTTGCCGTGGCCAGTGTGCTGACGTTTGTGCTGCTGCGTGAGCGCGCGGGTGGGCAGGGCGTACGCGTCCACCAGCCCGACGAAAGCGGGCTGCAGCAGCTCTGGCGCAGCTACCAGAAGCTCGCACACACGCCGCAGTTTGCGCGGCTGCTGGCCTGCGGGGTGCTGTATCAGGCCGGCATCTCTGTGGTCATCACACTGGCGGCGGTCTATGCCGCTGAGGTCATGGGCTTCACGCAGACCCAGACGATGATGCTGGTATTTCTCGTGAACATCGCCGCCGCGCTGGGGGCCTTCGGCTTTGGCTACCTGCAGGATCGCGTGGGGCACCGCCGCGCGCTGACCATCACCCTGGTGGCCTGGATGCTGATGGTCGTGCTGGCCTTCTTTGCCCGTAGCGCCACGCTGTTCTGGGTGGCGGCGGTCTTCGCGGGTTTGGCGATGGGTTCGTCGCAGAGCTGCGGCCGCGCCATGGTTGCACTGCTGGCGCCGCCTTCGATGCTGGCCGAGTTCTTTGGTTTGTGGGCGTTTGCAACGCGTCTGGCGGCGGTGGTGGGGCCGGTGACCTACGGCGTGATTACCTGGGTGACGGAAGGCAACCACCGAATTGCCATGCTGGTCACGGGCCTGTTCTTCGTGCTCGCGTGGGGGGTGCTGCGCAAGCTCGACATGGCCGCCGGTCAGCGCCAGGCCGAGGCGCTCGAGGCGGAAAAGAGCTAGCGCAATATTTTCAATGGAAAGTTGATAAGCTGGAACGAAAATCCGCGATTATCAATGAATGATTGAAAAATACGATACGCTACTCTCCGCATGCTCGGTGCGGATCTCGGCTGATTCTGTGACGATTTCCTGCTCGCGCATCTCACGCTGAGTGTCTTCTTGATCGACAAGCCGCAAGCCCGAGTGCGGAGGTGTCTGGAGGCGACCCCGGAGCAACTCACTCACGGAGCCGGCCTCGCGCACGTCGATCAGGCGGTAGCGACGGGAATCTGGCCAATCTTGGCTGCCCATTCCTTGGGGCCCGTGTTGTGCACGGAGGTACCCGAGGCATCCACGGCGACGGTGACGGGCATGTCCTTGACCTCGAATTCGTAGATCGCTTCCATGCCGAGGTCTGCAAAGCCCACCACCTTGGCACCCTTGATGGCCTTGGCCACCAGATAGGCCGCACCGCCCACGGCCATGAGGTAGGCGCTCTTGTGCTGCTTGATGGATTCGATGGCGACCGGGCCGCGTTCGGCCTTGCCGATCATGGCGATCAGGCCGGTCTTGGCGAGCATCATGTCCGTGAACTTGTCCATGCGCGTGGCGGTGGTGGGGCCGGCGGGGCCGACAACTTCGTCGCGCACCGGGTCCACGGGGCCGACGTAGTAGATGACGCGGTTGGTGAAGTCCACCGGCAGGCTCTCGCCCTTGGCGAGCATGTCCTGAATGCGCTTGTGCGCGGCATCGCGGCCGGTGAGCATCTTGCCCGACAGGAGCAGGGTGTCGCCGGGCAGCCAGCTCGCGACTTCCTCGCGCGAAAGCGTGTCCAGATTCACGCGCTTGCTCTTGTTGTAGTCCGGCGCCCACTGCACATTGGGCCAAAGGTCCAGCGATGGCGCCTCCAGACAGGCCGGGCCGGAGCCGTCGAGTACGAAGTGCGCGTGCCGCGTGGCCGCGCAGTTCGGAATCATGGCCACCGGCTTGCTGGCCGCGTGCGTGGGCGCCATGGCGATCTTCACGTCCAGCACCGTGGTCAAACCGCCCAGGCCTTGCGCGCCGATGCCCAGAGCGTTGATCTTCTCGTACAGCTCGAGTCGCAGTTCCTCGAGCTTGTTGCTCGGGCCGCGCTGCTGCAGCTCGTACATGTCGATGTCTTCCATCAGCACTTCCTTGGCCATGAGCATGGCCTTCTCGGCGGTGCCGCCGATGCCGATGCCCAGCATGCCGGGCGGGCACCAGCCGGCGCCCATGGTGGGTACGGTCTTGAGCACCCACTCCACCAGGTTGTCGCTGGGGTTCATCATCACGAACTTGCTCTTGTTCTCGCTGCCACCGCCCTTGGCGGCCACGGTCACATCGAGCTTGTCACCAGGCACCACTTCCATGTGGATCACGGCGGGTGTGTTGTCCTTGGTGTTCTTGCGCTCGAAGTGCGGGTCCGCGAGGATCGAGGCGCGCAGCTTGTTGTCCGGATTCAGGTAGCCGCGGCGCACACCTTCGTTCACTGCGTCGGCGATCGAGCCCGTGAAGCCGCTCCAGCTCACGTTCATGCCGATCTTCAGGAACACGTTGACGATGCCGGTGTCCTGGCAGATCGGGCGCTTACCCTCTGCGCACATGCGGCTGTTGGTGAGGATCTGCGCGATGGCGTCCTTGGCCGCGGGGCTCTGCTCGCGCTCGTAAGCGCGGGCCAGATGGGCGATGTAGTCGGCCGGGTGGTAGTAGCTGATGTACTGCAGCGCACCGGCGACGGATTCGATCAGGTCGTCCTGCTTGATGACGGTCATGTGCAAACTCCGGAGAGACGTTGTAGGCAGAAAGGGGTCAGTCGTTCTTGGCGCGGCCGTCGCGCTCTTTGGCCGCGGCGTCTACCGGCGCCATAAGGCGATCGGTGAAGGCAATGGCCATGGCGGAGAACAGGAAGGCGATGTGGATGATGGTCTGCCACATCAACACCTTCTCTTCATAGTTGGCTGCATTGATGAAGGTCTTGAGCAGGTGGATCGAACTGATGCCGATGATCGCCGTGGCCAGCTTCACCTTGAGCACGCTGGCGTTCACATGGCTGAGCCACTCGGGCTGATCGGGGTGGTTTTCCAGCTGCATGCGGGAGACGAAGGTCTCGTAGCCGCCGATGATGACCATGATGAGCAGGTTGCTGATCATGACCACGTCGATCAGCGCCAGCACCACGAGCATGATGATCGTCTCGTTCAGCCCGGTGATGGGCTTGTCGGTCTTGTAGCCCATGTTGTTCACGAGGATCTGCAGTGCCTCCTGATTGCCGAAGGCCGCCTGAATCAAGTGGGTCAGCTCGACCCAGAAGTGAACGACATACAGCAGTTGCGCGACGATCAGGCCAACGTAGAGGGGCAGTTGCAGCCAACGGCTGGCAAAGATGAAGGTCGGCAGAGGGCGAAGAGGGTGGGGCATGGGCGGGTAGGGCGGCAGGCCGGGTAGCCGCGCGTGAACTGTGGACTGATTGCGCCGGGGCGCAATGTCAGAAAGCAGCCGATTTTAGGTGCCGCAGCCTGACGCCCCGCTTGCCAGCAGATGCGGTTTCAGCTCGCGTTGTTCCACCCAGCGCAGGAGCAGCGCTAGGCCTGCTGCCGCAACCATCACGCCGACCGCCGCGGCGATCCAGAAACCGCTCAACCCCCATCCGACGGCACCCGAGGCGCGTGGCGCGTGATACGCCAACCAGAACCCACCTGTTAGACCGAGCCCCCACAGGCTGGCGGCGTAGATGACCGTCGCTGCCGTAGCGACGGCGGGCCGCTTGTAGGCGCGAAGCAGGCCGGAGAGGCAGCCCTGGGCCGCGTCAAAGCAGTGAAACCATGCGAGGATCGGCATCAAGGCCAGCGCCAGTGAGGCCACGCCGGCTTGATTGGTATAGCCACGTGCGATCCACGGCCCTGCGACCACAAATGCAGCACCCACCGCCAATGCGCTGCCAAGGCACAGCGCCAGCCCCTGCCTCGAGTGGCGCAGTGCTCGCGCATAGTCATGTGCACCCAGGGACTGACCGACAAGCACTGCACTGGCGTTGGAAAGCGCGAGCGGCACCATGAAGGCGAGCGCGGCAAGATTGGCAAGGATCTGGTGGGCGCCCGCCACCTCTGCGCCCATGCGCGCCACCAGTACCGCAATCAGGGTGAAGCTGGAGACCTCGATGGCAACTGCCGCGCCGTTGGGAATCCCGAGTGCGAGCAAGGTGCGCATGCGGGTCCATGCGGGCCGCACCCAATGAAATCGGAAGAGTGCGTACGCGGGGTCCCGCCGCAACAGCACGGCCAGAATGAAGATGTTGACCCAGGCGACGGTCAGTGTGGCTGCGGCGCAGCCGGCCGCGCCCATGGCCGGGATCGGCCCGGCGCCCCAGATGAACAGCGTGTTCAGCGGGATCTTCATCGCCACACCGCCCAGGTTAAGGTACATCGTCACGCGCGGGCGGCCGATGGCCGAGTTCAGGCTCACGCCGACGCGCAGCAACAGGGCGGCGGGCAGTGCCCAGGCGATGATCGTCAGGTACTTCGAGGCTTCGGCAGCGACCTCGGCACTCGGTATGGCCCAGGCCAGCCAGGGCGCCGGAAAAGCAAGGATCACGCCGCCTACCAGCGCCAGTCCCAGGGCCAGCCAACACGCCTGTACCGTGTCCTCGCCCAGCTCGGTGAAACGCTTGGCGCCAAAGTGTTGCGCGGCAACGGGCTGCAGGGCCATGCACACGCCCATCAGGCTTACAAATACCGTGGCATAGATGCTTGCGGCAAGCGAGACTGAGGCCAGATCCACAGCGGACGTGCGGCCCACCATGACCGTGTCGATCAGCGCATTGGCCATCACGGCCAGCTGCGCAATCAGCATCGGCCAGGCCAGCTTGAAGATGTCCTTCAACGTGTGGTCCGGCCGTTGTCCGGGCGCGCGTCCAGGCGATAGAGACGGAAGCGCTCGTCGCGATCAGAAAATCTGCGGCCCTCCCAGACCAAGGTCCATTGGCCGGGTTTGGGCCCTTCGGGCAGCGCGGGCAGAAAGACGCTTTCGGACAGGGCTCGTAGCGAGTCCTGGGTCAGCAGCCACTGGCACGAGACGGGTACCGGGCTGACAAAGGCATCATTGCGCGCACCATCTCCGAGGATGTCTTCCTTGGTTTGCCCGGGTGCTCCCACAGCTCGCGGTTCTAGGCGCAGCTGCGCGAAGTAGCCGAAGATCGCACGTTGCGGCAGGGACAGGCGTTGCGTGGACACGCACTCATCCAGATGCTGTTGCGGCAGTGCCGCCTTCATCGCTAGGGCCACGTCGCGATAGGTGCGCGTGTGATTTATCCAGGGCATCCACAAGGTGGTCAAGAGGAACCATCCGGTGAGCACGCCCACGCCCGAGATGATCATGGCGCGCCAGACCACAATGGGCTTCTTGGCCGTGCGCCACCAGACGGTGTAGGCCCAGAAGAGCGTGGCAATCACTGCGAGAATAAATGCCAGAACCGAGAAGCTTGGTACCCAACCCGGCGCAAGCTTGGTGAAGTTGCGCGACAGCGTGGGCGGCCAACCGGCCTGCATGGCCAGATAGCCCAGCCACACCAGGAAGATGCCGAAGCTCAGCGACATCAATGCGAACCAGTCGATCGCGTTGCTGGTGGAGCGCGACAGCGTGGGCAGCAGAAAGGCTGCAAGGATGAAGCTGCCCGGGAGCACGGAGACCATCAGTGCCTCCTGCCCTTCTGCGCTGATCACCATGATGTACAGCAGATGCGTCAGCACGACTGCGGCAGGCAGCATCATGTGGGGCGCTGAAAGCCGCTGTCGCCAGCGCCACACAGCAATCAGCGCGAAAGGCAGCGCTGGCCAGCCGAAGATGAGCAGATTGCGCGCAAAGTAGAGCGCCACGCTGCTCGACTGACCGCTGTTGGCGGCCAAGTTCCATTTGAACCACGCCTGCAGGTAAGCCTGAGCCTGCGGCCCTTGCTCTCGCAACAGGTAGAGCCACAGCGCGGTCGGTGCGAGCGCGAGCGGCAGAGTCAATAGACCGAGATAGCGGCGCGCCGGCGCCATCGGCCTGTAAAAGATGGCGAGCGCAAGAACGACCAGACCCAGCGGTAGCGCGGCCTGCTGGCCCCGAGTCAGCAGCAATGCGCCAAGTGTGATGCCCAGCCAGACAGCGCCGGCGCGCGGGCGTTCGAGTGTGACGACCAACCCGTACATGGCCAGACAAAGCAGGCAGAACTGCAGCGCTTCGGGCGTGGCCTCGTGCAGCCGCAGTAGCAGGCCCAGGGTCGCAAGCAGGGTTAGTACGGCACCGTCTGCAATCGCACGGCCGTAGTCCCGCGGTTCAGGTGCACCGCCGAACAGAAATTGAACAGGCTGCGCCTGCCGAGTGCGGGCAAGCGTGTAGGTTGCGTACCAGGTCGCTGCGACGGCCAGCCCGGTGGCAAGTCCGGTCGGAATACGCGCCGCGAGCGGTTCGCCGAACATGCCGCCAAACAGCCAAATGGACAGGGCCGACAGCCAATAGGTCAGCGGGCCGTCCTGCGCAACAGGATCGCCCAGAACATTTGGCATCAGCCAGTCGAGCAGGTTTCCGTGGGCCATGGTCCAGGCGACGCCGAATGTGACGGCGTCGTCGGTCCGCCACGGGTCGCGGCCGATCAAGCCTGCCGCGCAGTACGCGACGACCATGGCCAGAAGGATGGTGCGTGGCAGTTTGCGCGTCGCCCGCTCGGTGAGCAGGGCAGGATTCTTGCGCAATGCGGCGGGGCTCACCATGGAGGAAATGTAGCGCGCGAGACAGACAGGAGTGCGAAGTGAGCAGACGCCGCGTGAACCCTGGCGCCGCAAAGCAAAAGAGGCAGCTTGCGCTGCCCCTTTTGCTTGGGGTGCATGCTCTTCTGCATGCACTGCTGTGCCGTGAGCCTTGGGCTCAGGCAGCCTTGCCCGTGGCGCGGGCAAACTTCTGGCGGAACTTGTCGATGCGACCGGCGGTGTCGAGCACCTTGTTCTGGGCACCGGTGTAGAACGGGTGCGACTCGCTCGTCACGTCGCACTTGAACAGGGGGTATTCCTTGCCATCCAGCTTGATCGTCTCGCGCGTCTGAACCGTCGAGCGAGTGATGAATTGGACGCCGTTCGTTACATCGACAAAAACGACATCGCGGTAGTCAGGGTGAATGCCTTCTTTCATGGTGCCCTCGTCATGGATTGGATCGCCAGCGGCGTCGGCAAGCTGCCTGGATGCGCGCCACGTGTCCTGGGTGAATGCTGCAAAGCCTTGAATTATCTCAGATTTTTGATGATGCCGTCCAAGTGGCACTCTGGAGGCACGCCTGTCGATGCGCTAAATGCAACTTGCTGCCCTGAATTGCCTGATTGACGGTCTCACCCGCCGCGTCGCATGAGTTCGAAGAACTCCGCATTGGACTTGGTTTCCTTCATCTTTGAGAGGATGAACTCCATCGCCTGCGCTTCGTCCATGTCGTAAATGAGCTTGCGAAGAATCCAGATCTTCTGTAATTGGTCCTTCGGGATAAGCAGCTCTTCGCGGCGCGTACTGGACTTGTTGAGATTGATCGACGGGTAGACACGCTTTTCTGCCAGGCGCCGCTCCAGGTGGATTTCGCTGTTGCCCGTGCCCTTGAATTCTTCGTAGATCACGTCATCCATGCGGCTGCCGGTTTCGATCAGCGCGGTGGCGATAATGGTGAGCGAGCCGCCTTCTTCGAGATTGCGTGCAGCACCGAAGAATCGCTTGGGACGTTGCAGGGCGTTCGCATCTACACCACCGGTCAGCACTTTCCCCGAGGCCGGCACCACGGTGTTGTAGGCACGAGCCAGACGGGTGATCGAGTCCAGAAGAATGACAACGTCCTTCTTCATCTCGACCAGGCGCTTGGCCTTCTCAATCACCATTTCGGCCACCTGCACGTGGCGCGGAGCGGGCTCGTCAAAGGTAGACGCCACCACCTCGCCGCGCACGCTGCGCTGCATTTCCGTGACTTCTTCAGGGCGCTCGTCGATCAGCAGGACGATCAACACGGCGTCGGGATGGTTGGCAGAGATGGCGTGTGCGATGTGCTGCATCATCACCGTCTTGCCGGACTTCGGGCTGGCGACCAGCAAGGCACGCTGACCGGCGCCGAGTGGCGCGATCATGTCGATGATGCGCCCGGTAATGTTTTCCTCGCCCTTGATGTCACGCTCAAGAGTGAAGCGGCGCGTCGGATGCAAGGGAGTGAGGTTCTCGAACATGATCTTGTTCTTGATCTGTTCGGGAGGGACGCCATTCACCTTGTCGACCTTCACGAGCGCGAAGTAGCGCTCGCCGTCCTTGGGTGTGCGGACTTCACCTTCTATCGAATCACCTGTGTGCAGATTGAACCGACGAATCTGCGACGGCGAGATGTAGATGTCGTCCGGGCTGGCCAGATAACTCGTGTCTGGTGAGCGCAGGAAGCCGAAGCCGTCAGGTAGCACCTCAAGCACGCCGTCGCCGAAGACCTGCTCACCCTGTTTCGCGCGGCGCTTCATGATGGCGAACATGAGCTCCTGCTTGCGCATGCGGGCGGCGTTCTCGATTTCGAGCGTTCCCGCCATTTCGACGAGTTCGGTGATGTGAAGCGCCTTGAGTTCGTTCAGATGCATGAAAGGCCAAGCCTTGGGGAGAATGCCGCGAACGCGGCGAGAACTGGATGAGTTGGAGGGGGAAGCCGTTCGGCCTCGCGGTGGCTCGACCAGAGCTGAACTCTGGGAGCGCTACCGGGTGCTGCGTAGCAGCAAGACTTGTTGAATTATGGCGCCGGGATCTTGGGCGCGCAAGTTGCGAACGGGTCGGCGTTGCGCGGACCCGTCGAGTTCAAATCACAGGTGCCCTTCAAGGAAGGCCGTCAGTTGCGACTTGGAAAGCGCACCAACCTTCGTGGCCGACACCTGCCCGTTCTTGAAGAGCATCAGCGTCGGGATGCCACGAATGCCAAACTTGGCCGGCACGTCGCGGTTTTCATCGACATTCATCTTCGCGACCTGCACTCGCCCTGCGTAGTCCTTTGCGACTTCGTCGAGGATCGGGGCAATCATCTTGCACGGGCCGCACCATTCCGCCCAGTAGTCCAGCAACACGGGAACGTCGGACTGCAGAACTTCGGCGTCAAAAGACGCATCGCTGACGTACTTGATCGAGCCGCTCATGGCATTTCCTGTAAGAGTGAAAGCAGATCGCGCGCATCCTCCCGGATTGGCAGGGCGCCCTTATCAATATGGGTCAAGATGTTACACGTGCAAGTGCGGCGCTACATTGGCTTGCGTAATCGTGGCGATAGCGGCGGCCTGCTTGCCCAAAGCCTTGCGACTGCGCTTGCCATGCCTCTGCGGCGTGTCGCGTATCGACTCGGAGATACACTTCATGTTGGTGGGCCCCCTCGCATGGGAGTCCGGGAACCGGGTCAGGTCGGGAACGAAGCAGCCCTAACCGGTCGCTTTCAGTGCCGAGGTTCAGGCTCACCTTTGACATTTCGCGGGTCGCCCAAGCGTGCGGCCTGCCATCTACCCTCTCAGGCGTGAACGCATGAGCTATCAGGTGCTTGCCCGCAAGTGGCGGCCCAAGTCCTTTGGTGCCGGTCTCGTTGGTCAGGAGCACGTTGTGCGGGCGCTGAGCCACGCGCTTGCGAGTGGTCGGCTGCATCATGCGTACCTGTTCACCGGAACACGCGGGGTGGGCAAGACCACCCTCTCCAGAATTCTTGCCAAGGCGCTCAATTGCACCGGCCCGGACGGACAAGGGGGAATTACCTCTGAGCCGTGTGGTGTGTGCGAGTCATGCAAAGCCATAGATGCAGGGCGATTCATTGACTACGTCGAGATGGATGCTGCAAGCAACCGTGGTGTCGATGAAATGACCACGCTGCTTGAGCGCGCTGTGTATGCGCCTACGGCCGGCCGTTACAAGGTGTACATGATCGACGAAGTACACATGCTGACGAACCACGCCTTCAACGCCATGCTGAAGACGCTGGAAGAGCCGCCGGAGCACATGAAGTTCATCCTTGCGACAACCGATCCGCAGAAGATCCCGGTCACCGTGCTGTCGCGCTGTCTCCAGTTCAATCTCAAGCAGATGCCAACCGGTGCGACTGCAGAGCATCTCGCACGTGTTCTCGGCGATGAAGGCATCGAAGCCGAGCCCCATGCACTGTCGCTGATCGCACGCGCAGCGCATGGTTCCATGCGCGACGCCTTGAGTTTGACTGACCAGGCGATCGCCTTCTGTGCCGGACCGATCACCGCGGCTGCCGTGCGGGAGATGCTCGGCGCTGTCGATACCGGGCATCTGGTCGCGCTTCTGGATGCGCTGGCCGCCCGCGATGCCGAGCGCCTTGGTCGTGAACTCGAACAGATGGGTGCCCGGTCCATCGGCTTCGAAGCGGCCTTGTCGGATCTCGCCGCCCTGCTGCACAGAATTGCGCTGGCGCAGAGCATCCCGGGCAGTGCTCACGATGACATCGCTGACCAGCAGGATGTGCTTCGGCTCGCGGCAGCCTTTGCGCCGGATGAAGTTCAGCTCTTGTACGGCATTGCGCTCAAGGGGCTGCAGGAACTGAGTTGGGCCCCTGACCCGGCAACTGGCTTCTCTATGACGCTTCTGCGGATGCTCGCGTTCGTGCCGGTGGCTGCCGCTGCAGAGCCGCCCAGCAAGCCGCTGCTTGCGCCGCGCCCGGTCAGCAGACTGTCTGTCCCGGTGCCGGCCGTCGTAGTCGCTCACCCCGAGCCTGCGTCTCAATTGCCGGCATCACCCGAACCCGTGGTTCGCGCGACTCAACCCGCGCCGCAGCGCGCCTCGGCCTCCATTTCAGACTGGCCTGGCCTGGCCGGCCGCCTGCCATTAACCGGGATCGCCCAGCAACTTGCCTTGCAGAGCGCATTGATTGCGGATGATGGGGAGTCGCTGGCACTGTCTGTGGCGGCACGCGGCCTGTCCAGTCCAGTCACCGTCGGAAAGCTGGAACAGGCTTTGGCCTCAAGCGGGTATCGCCGCAAGGTCGAGGTCCGGCTCGATGAGCAGGCCTCGACCGAGGGCGCAGGTGCACCAGTGACGGCGCATCAACGCATGGAGCTGGAGCGTACGGTCGCTCGCCAGGCGCTTGAGAGCGCCGTCCAGAACGATCCGGTTGTGCGTGAGATTCAAGACCTCTTCGGGGCCAGCGTGATTTCCTCGTCGATCCGGGCTCCGGAAGCCGGCACGCAGGGCTGATACTCACGACGCGCCAACCTGAAGCAGCCAAACACATCCACCTTTGAGGAACTTGTCATGATGAAGGGACAGATCGCAGGCTTGATG